>JAWUYI010000097.1:0-26719 GCA_034110885.1 Oleiphilaceae bacterium | reverse complement strand
GCCATGTATGAATCGAGTTTTTGTGGTAGATCGAGTTGACCCCTCGTACTTCTCTTAATTGAGTAAGCGTTGGTTGTACATAGCCGGTTTCATCCGTCGATCTGCTTTGTAATAGAGCAGGGCTGCCATCCCAGTCCCACGGTAGGCTAAATCGCGTTAGGCACTTTGGAAGCACTTCGCCTTTTAAGCGTGCTTGCTGCCAGTTAATGCCGCCATCAAGTGACACGTCTACGCGCGAAATTCGCCCTCGGCCCGACCACGCAAGGCCTTCGATTTCCATGCGGCCTTTTTGCGCCATGCCTTTCTCAGGGCAGGGCTGTGTAATCACCGAGTTTGCTTCTTGTACCCAGCTAAATTTGCGTGCTTTGCCATCGGCCATTAGGTCGGTGTATTTCGACGTTTCTTCTCGGTGGTGCCAAGGCTGGTCGGATATTTTAAGGCGTCGCAACCATTTGATGCTGGTGTTTCCTTCCCAGCCAGGGTTGAGCAAACGTAGTGGGTAGCCTTGTTCGGGTCTAAGAGCTTCTCCGTTCTGAGCATAGACTAGCATTGAGTCATCTAATGCTTTCTCGATGGGAATGCTGCGAGTCATTCCGGAGCCGTCGGCGCCTTCTGCAAGTATCCATTTGCCTTCTGGCTTGACGCCGACTTCCTCTAACAACGTAGACAGCATTACGCCTGTCCATTCGCAGCAGCTGAGCATTCCGTGTGTAAATTGAAGCGCTTCCATTTGGGCGCCTTTCCATTCCATTCCGCCGTTTGCCGGACACTCGATAAAGCGGATGAATGAGGTGCTCGGCAAGCGTCTGAGATCGTCCATGGTAAAGATCATTGGGTTTTCAACCATGCCATGCACCATCAGGCGGTGCTGAGCTGGATCAATGGTTGGAACGCCCGCATGATAGCGCTCGAAAACCAAGCCGTTGGGCGTGATGATTCCTTTCAGTTCATGCAAAGGGCTAAAACTTATGGAGGATTTTGTATCAGCGGTCAACCACGGGACATTACGGCGCACGACATCACTTTCGTACTGAGAGGGCATGCCATAGGGTGTACTTACTACCCCTGGGCCAAGATTGCGCATCCATGATGGTACGTTCGGAGGGAGGTTGTTATTGGCCGCGGAAGAAGCGCCTGCCACGCCGGCAACTGCTGACACTGCAGCAACTCCGGTAACCTGCATACCCTTTGTTAGAAAGTCACGTCGACCTTGGTTGCTTAAGCCGCGAGCCTGCTCGGCGACTTGCTCCAAGGCATTCCCTTTTTTTGGTAGAGAATCTGAATTAGAGTCTGGCTTAGAGTCCATAGATAATCCTCACGACAATCATTCACTGGCTGCCTTATGTTTGGTTGAGCATACTTTCTGCGTGACTTGGTAGGCCGAGTTAATCTTTGCTTCTAAATAGCTGCTGAAAAAATCGATATTGCCAATGCCGACAATACGCTCGACTATTTCTTCACCCGAAGCATCCAGAATTAATATCGTGGGAGTTACGATGTCGTCAATATACTGACTTGCTACATCAATACTCTCGGCTTCAATTCCGTTTAGATCCAACATGGTTTCACCCGGATCAATTAACAACTCACGAAAAATAGCTTTGCTCTGATAGTCACCACTCTTAAGAATAGGTAGCAAAACGACATTGCGCAATTGATCGCAATACGCGCAGGAAAACTGCGACACCATCACAACCAATGGCAAGCAGTTACTGCCCGCTTCGGCAACCTCTGCTTTTAGGTTCTTTATGAGCTGCAGGTCTGCATCGCCGTTATTGTTTTCGAGGGCACTGCTAACAGAAGTAAAGCCAAGGATGAGCGCGAAGGACGCACGTTTTATCCCATAAGCACCTAAACGGAAAAGCATGCTGCTTACTCCTGCCACTCAATAATTTGCTCGACTATTTCGTCCGTGTAAAGGTCTCTGAAAAAATGATCTGCGCCATCTATTACGCTAAATTTTACGGTTTTCGAAAGCTTGTCTTGGGATTGCAACCAAGTATCTGGAGGCACAACCTTATCTTCCGATCCCAAGAAAAGCGCTATGGGTAAGGATATAAGGGAAAGCGCTTTTTCAGTGCTAGGCTCTTCACCTGTGCCGTAATAGGAAGCGTAGGAGTCTGCTGTAACAATAGACTTGCCGCAATGTAAAAAGCTTTCGACCGTAAGGTCTTGATGACCAGAACGTTCATAAGATGCGTCTTCTGCCGCTTTTGAAGACCTTCCCGGAGCGATCAGCACTGCGCCTTTAACGCGCTCATCTTGCGTGGCGGCGATATAGTCCACAACTTGAACTGCGCCTCGAGAATGGCCGACTAAAATGACTTCGGTGGCATTCTTTGAAGCCAACCAATCAAGCCAAACAGCTAGTTCGGCTATGGCATCTTCGTGATGATGCTGGTGTCTTGCGTCACAGGGAAACATCCCCTTGCGATCGCTAATTCCGAGTGACAAAGTAATTGCTAACCCTGCTTCATCATTCTCTTCCAACACGTTTAGCACGCCGTTGATAATATCCATCGAACCGTGTGCTAAGGTGCCATGTAAAATTAGAAACACTCGTTTGCCTTCAAGAGCCGAGACCGGCATATTGGTTTTCGCGTTTAGCTTCAAGCCCTTATATGTTTGCTGAACGTCCTCTGCGTAACTATTAGCCGTGGACAAAAGTAAGGCGACTAGAACCATAAAAAGAGGCCATAAGCGTTTAATGGTTGAGGTTTTTTTCGTAAATAGATACGGCATTATTCAAACTCCATTTGTGTAAAGACCCGCCCAGCATTTTTTCCTGCCAGTTCGGTAAACGTATCAAGATGCGAATAGTCAGATTGGTCTATTTTGTAGGCATCTTGCAGGTCGCCGCCCTCATCCAATACTTCAGAAACTTTTGCGCGTAGAAAAACGAGGTAATCTTTTGTATAACGTCTTACCTGCGCCATATTTGTTGGGTGACCATGACCTGGAATTACATACATTGCCTTGAGGCCTTCAAACTTTTGCCAGCTCACCAGCCATTCACCTGTTTGTGTATCTTCCATCACAGGCAAGAGCCTTTCATGAAAGGCCATGTCACCCGCAATTACCAATTTTTGCTTGGGCAGATGCACCACCACATCACCTGGTGAATGCGCTAAACCTAGCCATAAAACATGGATTTCGAAACTGCCAAGTTTGATGATTTTGCTTGTATCGAAGGACTCGGTCGGCATCACAAATTTAGTATGTTCTGCTTTTTCTTTCTGTACTCGCTGCATTGAGGCTAATAGGTCGTGACCTCTCTCTTTCCATTCATGGAGCGCTGAGCGGTGAGCAAGAATTGGAACTTTTTGCGCTAGCCAATAGTTGTTCCCGAGCATCGCATGCCCTTGAGCATTCTCGTTTATGACTAATACCACTGGCTCTTGCGTAATCCGTTTAATCTCGTCGTGTAGGGCTTGAGCCAGCAAATACGAGGAACCTGCATTGATCACCACCACACCTTCACCGGTGACAATAAAGGACAAATTATTGTTGTGACCTGAGTGTTCATAGCCCGGAGGTGCCGTCGCACCAATTGCGCTCCACACATGGGGAATAACCTCGTATGGCTTAGAATAAAGCAGAGACTGAGGATATTGATCCGGAATAGATTGGCTGGCGCTCGATATTGTCGAGAGTCCGGACATAAGTAACAGCAAGGTGGCTGCGGATAATAAATTTTTATTATAAATACGCATCAAAACTAACTCCATAAGCCTGCGGAATCGAAGCTTAGCGATTCTTGTCGCAAAATGTTTTCGACGCTTTCTATCCGAAACCGAAACTAAAACAAAGCGGTTTGCAAAATTAGCGCTACTTTTTTTCATCGTGCTGTGACAGCTTAGTAGATTGTGATTTATCATGCGAGTGTAGTGTATGTATTTTGATCAGGAAAATTTTATGCGTAATCAATATCTACAGACATTCGCGCTCTTTGTTTGCCTTAGCGCTTTGGTTTCTTTCTCAGCAAAAAGCGGAGCGCAAGAAGAGGAGAAGGCATTCGCAGAGCACCGGTTTGTTTTGCAGCTCAGTGACTCTGACCCAGAGAAACAATCGCTCGTATTAAGCGTTGCTAGCAATGTGATGAAGCATTACGGGCCCGACCTTGTGGAGGTCGAAATTGTCGCGTTTGGGCCAGGCTTGCAGCTGCTATATAAAAATAACCCGAACAGCGATCGAATTGACGGCTTAGTGAGTAGCAGCGGCGTTAGGCTGACGGCTTGCGGTAATACCATTAGCACGCTGAAGCGAACCCAAGGGCTAGACGTCGAGCTCAATACACACGCCCGAGTTTTCGCTACGGGTGCGGTTCGTATCGAACAACTTGTCAATCAAGGATATTTACTCATTAGGCCCTAATTGCAATCGAAAGTAGGGCTGAGTTTAAATCTAACTTTCTTGGAAATGTGCTTCGCTGAATATGGCTTATAATTTTAGGTCGTAATTCCTTTGTTTGAAAATCTCAGGTTGAGTATAATTCCTGGATTCCCCCATTCTTGAAACTCAAATCATGACAGAATCTCAAATCTCCGAACTTAAGCCGGAACAGCATCCTAAGCCTTCTTTTTGGCAGTTATTGCTGCAGAACTATAAAGCTATTTCCGTCGTTGTGTTGATCGGTCTGGCCGCATGGTGGCTCTATCAGACGATAAGCGCTAAACAATCATGGGTCCTTATCTTTGGCGTGGTGCTTGGTTTTACACTTTCGCGAGCGGCTTTTGGCTTTACAACAGCGTGGCGGAATTTTATCTCTATGGGCCGAGGTAAAGGCCTGAGGGCTCAAATGGTGATGCTGGCCATTTCAGTCTGTTTGTTTTTTCCGGCATTGGCTGGCGGCGAACTATTTGGCTCACCTGTTTCGGGCTTTCTGCGACCTTTAGGGCTTTCAGTTATTTTTGGAGCATTTATCTTTGGCGTTGGAATGCAGCTAGGGAATGGTTGCGCATCAGGTAATTTATATCACGTTGGCGAGGGTCAAATGCGGGCCGTACCGAGCATGATTGGCTTTATGATTGGTGCGCTTTGGGCCACTGCAGACTATGAGTGGTGGACCTCGCTCCCTCAATTAGCCCCAGTGTCTACAATAGAAATTTTAGGACCCTTATGGGCAATCATTGCTAACTTAGCCGTGTTTGCTCTTATCGCATATTTGACGGTTTTCATTGAGCGCCGCCGCCATGGACAACTAGAACAAGAAGAAAATAGTGGTAGTGGAAGCCTGCTGCATAAATTGATTAGTGGGCCTTGGCCATATATTTGGGGCGCTGTGGTGTTAGCGCTCATGAATTTTGCCACACTCGCGCTTATAGGTCGGCCTTGGACCGTCGCGCTGGCCTATCCCTTGTGGGGGGCAAAGGTAGCGCAATGGTTCGAGATGGATTTAGACTTCGATTTTTGGATTTACTGGTTACAGCCGGGAAGAGAAACCGCCCTGCAAGAAAGTTTATTAATGGATGTTACGACGGTAATGAATGTCGGCATTATTTTTGGGGCGATAATGGCCGCTGTTGCAGCTAAGAAATTCACGTTCGAGTGGCGACTTCCGTGGCAACATTGGTTGGCGGCGAGTATTGGCGGATTAATGCTGGGTTATGGCGCAACAATAGCCTACGGCTGTAACATTGGCGCCTACTTTGGTGGCATTGTTTCTGGCAGCCTTCATGGTTGGCTGTGGTTGGTCGCGGCATTTTTAGGAAGCTGGGTTGGAACCGGCTTGAGGCCCTTATTTAAGCTCCCTAAAAGCGACAAACCTGCCAGTGCATAACTCTAAATTTTAGTTTTGCATATCAACAAAAAGTAGGTCTTCTGCGGCTCTCTAGCTAGTCGGGCGAGGGTTGAACGGGTGGAATTTCTGTTGTTCTGCTTTTTGAATCAATCTGTTTACCGTACTTACGATAGTAAAGTTTAATCCAGTAGGGAGAAATCAGAGTGGTGTAGGCAATCACGACAATGAGAGCGGTATAAACATCTGTCGTGAAAATTCCGGCTGACGCACCCAGTCCAGCAAAGATAAGTCCTACCTCGCCTCTTGGCGCCATACTCATGCCAATAATCATGCGCTTTACCCAAGGCTCAGTGATTAGCATCGCGCCAGCAAACTTTGTGATGATTGCAATGAGAGCAAGTGCGAGTGAGAACTTCCAGAAAAATGGAGAACTCCAATCAACCGATCTTAAGTCTAAGGACAAGCCGATGGAGACAAAGAATATTGGGGTAAATATTTGAACGACGGGCCGTATTTGTTCTCCTATCTTTTTCGAAAACGCGGGGTCGTTGTGTAAAGCAATTCCGAAGGGCATGAAAAAACGACGCGAGAGCGCCATTCCTGCAGCAAATCCGCCCAGCAATTCTGGAACGCCAAACAAGTGCGCAAGCCACGCAAAGAACAGAATTAATGCGAAAATCATTGTTGGAATTAAGCTAGGATCAACAATGCGTTGGTCTTCTTTTTGTATCAGCACCGAGAAAATATGCGCCAAAATTGGCGCCAACATGAAGAAGAGCCCCACAAACAAAAATACTTTTGCTGCGCTCTCTATACTTAGGGAGCCGCTAATTGATAGGTCGTATAGGAGTGCGAGTAAAATAACGCCGAGAATATCGTCTAGCACTGCTGCGCCAAGAACGATTTGTCCTTCCGAGCTTTGATGGCGACCGATATCCGAAAGTGTTCGAAGGGTAATGCCGATGCTTGTTGCGGTTAGTGCGCCGCCGACAAATAAAGAAGTAAGCATGGATAGATCAAAAATATAAAAGCTGACCAAATAGCAACATATTAATGGTGCGATAAATCCACCCATGGCAACGATGAGAGACTTTCTTCCCGAAGATGCTAGACGCTTAAAATCGGTTTCTAGGCCAACGTCAAAGAGCAGTAAAATGACGCCGATTTCGCCGAGCAGTTTTATGATCTCGTTCATTTCTACCCAGCCAAATACGCTAGGCCCAATGAGAATGCCTGCGGATAATTCTCCAATTACAGCTGGCGCGCCAAAGTACACGGCGATGTCTCCGACGATTCTCGCGGCGACAAGAATTAGGAGTAACTCTAGCAATATGTCTGCAACAGGCATGGTTTTACTCAATTGTTATTTTTGCTAAGTATACGGCAACTGTTAGCTAGTAAGCTTGAGTTAACTCAACTCGATGCTTGCTACTTGAAAAAATTATCAGGCTAGATTGAAACGTTTTGCTATCGCAGAAGTATTTATCGCAGTTACTATTATGGTGAGTTGCTTGTTAGATAAAAGGAGTTTTATCAGTGCTATCTGAAAATTTGAGAACACCGCCCGCTAGCCTAGAAAGGATTGTACTCATTGCGTATCTGTTGCATTTTTTTAGTGCTTTGAACGGATTGTTAACACCGGCGTTTATTGTGACGGCATTTCTATCGGGCTGGCCGTCGATTATTGCACTGATCATGTGTTACATCTGGCGCGACGACGCGCAACAAACCTACCTAAGTAGTCACTTTGACTGGTTGATCCGAACGTTTTGGTATGCCGCAATCTGGTTGGTGGTAGCGTGGGTATTTATTATCACGGTTATAGGCATGGTTATCGGAGTCCCTATCTTGCTCTTTGTTGGCATATGGGTGCTGTACCGATTGTTGAAAGGCGTGTTTGCATTAAACGGTCGTCGAACGGTGTTTTGATCGTGCTTGGCTCACCTTGATCTAATTTTAGTTCGCTCTTTTTATGGCATGCGTAAAGAGTGTCTCATGTGTTTTAGCAAACCGAGAAACGAGCAAAGCCATGCAAATAATGCCAGCGCCATCATAATTTGAGCAATCCAAACCATGGGTGGGAACTCAGCAAGTTGCCCCATTCTCAAACTCGCTACGGTATACATTCCCAATGGGAAAACCATGCTCCAGATTGCTGGCTCATATTTAAGAGGAATCCGGTTAGCAATGTGTTTCCAAACTCCGAACAAAAACAACAAAGGAATCCACCACGTTGCCCACGACCACAGCATTAAGGTCACCCCGTCTACAAATGGCCGTTGAACCATTAAAAATGGCGCGAGATTTTTCAGTTCTAGCAAACTCGAACCCGCATTAACGCTAATTGCTGCGGCTCCCATTACGACCCAAAGCAATGGCGAAGTCTGTTCCGGTTTTAGTTTCAGGAAGAAGATTCGATAACAAAATAGCGTGACGAAAATACCGTATAGGCAAACACCTAGGCCCCAAAGCATATGAATCTCTAACATCATATAGTGTTCAAATTTCCCGAACAAAGGCGCTATCTTGGCTCCTAGTAGTACTAAAGATTGAGTTCCGACAATCGTGATTAGCCATCCGCCGTGCATAATGTTCACGTTGTTCTCATTGCTTAAAAACGTAAGAACGCTAAACGCGAGATACAACAATAAGCACCACGATATGAAGGCTAAAAACCAGCAAGCAATGGCTAAATTATGGTAGCCATGGTCAAACATCAGTAAGCCTACGATGTCGGTGGAGGCGACCAGCGTAAAATAGGAAAACACCATGCGGGGAGAGGTCAGGTCAATCATCACTGCACGAGGAAAGCGAATAACACGCCACAAACAGAGGGCAATAAGAACAAGCCACGAAACAATCGCTACAAGGGAAAATAGATCAGAGATCTTTTGCAGTTCTAGGTAGTGCAGCCCTACGCTTATAATCCCAGTTGCCATCACAAAGGCAAAATTGCCTGGATGCAGGGACTCAATTGATGCCGTGATTTTCATGCAGTTTACCGATCGTTATAATTATTTTTGCTAGCGTCATGTCCTACCACTATAAACAGGCTATTTCCCAAATTGAATTAAATGCGTCACTTTTCTTTTTCTCTTCAGAGTCTCTTCACGTGGCGGCAGGCTTTGGTCTAAGGGGTTGACTAAATCCAACCTTCAGCGATCAATAAGCCTTCTCTTCCGGCCCAGTAGATGACCGAGCACCAAACGAAGGTAATGAGGGTTAGCTCGATGATGATCGAGCGACGTGTCGATTTTAGGCGTCTAGCGACCAATGTGTAGGTCGGGATGCCAATGAGAATTGGTGCCAAAACGGCTGAACCAACTTTTCCATATTTCTTCCACAATCGCAGCGCACGACGCAGATTTTTGTTAAAGCCTTTATTGGAACTTGTGCGCTTAGCTATCCAAAAGTCAGTGATTAACAAGGTGCCGATGATCGACGACACGGCAGCGCCTAAGTTAAAGACGAGCATTTCGAAATAGCCAAAATGTCCTGCAGCAGCGAGCAAGGGGCCGATGTAGGTTTTCCATAGACTTAAAAAGTACATGGTGAATGCTTGAAGGAGGTAGGTTTCGTCCAATTGTTTGTGACCGATGTTATTTTTTATGCCGAGATGATAAGTCGAATGTAACTGTCTTTGAAAGTAAAAAATGCTTGAAGTGCTTCGTGGTTTTTAAGTCGATAAAAGCGATCCAATTCGCTTAAATGATCGAATTTATGGTAGTAATGCTATTTCGAGAACGTAGACTTTTGGAGGGCAGGGCATGCGGCATCTTAATTATAACCACTTACTGTATTTTTGGACGGTTGCTCAAGAGGGTAGCGTTGCGCGCGCCGCAGAGGTGCTTCATCTTGCGCCTCAAACCATCAGCGGGCAACTCAAAATGCTTGAAGAGTCGATTGGTGAAGCTCTTTTTAGTCGCGTGGGTCGAGGGCTAGTGATTACCGACACTGGCCGAATAGTTGAGCAGTATGCGGATGAAATCTTTAATCTTGGATCAGAGCTCACGCAGCGAATAAAAGGAAAGGCCTTAGGCGCGCCTCTGAATTTGAACGTAGGTATCGTCAACTCGATTCCAAAGCTGATCGCGTATCGTATTCTTAAGCCTGCAATGGGTCCCGAACAGTCGATGAAAATCAGTTGTTATGAAGATGGACTGGACTCGCTTTTGGCAGATTTATCGATTCACAAACTTGATCTCGTGCTCTCTGATCGACCGATTCCGTCGGCGTTGAATGTCAGGGCATATAACCACGAATTGGGGGCGAGTGCGCTATCGTTTTTTGGTACGCCTGAATTGATCGCAAGGCACTCGGGAGTGTTTCCCGAGTGCCTGAATGACGCGCCTGTTCTTTTGCCGGTAAAAGGCCATGCTTTGAGGCGAAACTTATCTGACTGGTTTGAAATGAATAATTTGACGCCTAGAATTGTTGCCGACTTTGATGATAGCGCCCTAATGAAGGTGTTTGGCGAAGCGGGGGAGGGTTTTTTTCCAGCACCTTCCGTTATGCGTCACCAGGTAGAGTCGATCTACGGGGTTAAACATCTCGGCGTGGTTGAAGGTGTAATGGAACAGTTTTATCTCGTGTCACCGGAGCGAAAACTAAAGCATCCTACGGTATTAGAGATCATTGATAGCGCTCGCACTAGCCTTGCAGAGTTTGATCAGCCTTAACTTGCTAAGGCCGCCAATTTTCGTTGTCTAATAATCGCGCGTCGAGCCCGAGCGAAACAGGTCTCAATGGCCAATTTTGGGTTTGAAGCGCTGCTTTGAACTTGAATGGGCTGACCATAAAAAGGCGTGGCCGTGAATTCAGCTTCGACCAGAGGGGTTTGTGCTGGGCTTAATGTGTTGAGGTCTAAGCTGAAGCGGTGCGCTCTAAACTCATCAGCAAGCCCATTGAGATAAATATTGAAATACGCTTCAACGGAATCATGGTGTGGTGCAAGTTTTTTACTATTAAGATCAACTTTTAGCATCGGCCTACTCCTAAATCTGCTTGATCTACATCCTAAAAATATCGAACACTCGAATCCATCAGAAAAATCTTACGACTCTCATCGAAAAAAACGATCATAAAAATACTACGAATTATTCGAATGGTTGTTGCGAATAAAACTGCTTTTTTCGATGAGTTAAATTGGGCAATCTAAGCGTGTTCTTTCAAACAGGAGAAAGTAGATGAAGGTGATTCATAAGTATCCATTAGTTGATGACGGTAAAGCGATCTCGTTGTCTTTGAAGCACGGTTTCCGGATTGTGCACGCGGAATATGTTCTAGTTGAAAAGGCTGTTTTTATCTGGGTAGAGGAACCTCTCGCAGCAAAAATTTCAGAACAAGAGGTCTCTTTTGTTGTCGTTCGCTCCGGAGAACCAGTCAATAAACAGTTCCAGCACGTGGCCACTGCCGTAGACTTGCTCGCTCCGGAGGCCTATCACATCTTTCAGAAAGGCGATGTTGACGCGGCTGTCTTTCCGCCCGACTTATCGCACCAAAGTTTTGCTTTGGCGAGTAACGCTTAGTACTAACCGCACATTTCGACCTCCACAGCACTTTGGGGCGCTTAGCGCCCCTCTTTTTTATGAAATCTGTATCACATTTGATTGGTTATCGCGTTATCGGCAAGCGTAAGGCGACCAAGAGAACAGCCGTTTACGCCGTCTCCTTCGGCAGGGTGACCAATCATTTCGTCGTATGCGCTGAACTGTTGTAAAACGACGGACTCTACTAAGTAATCATTAAGCTTTTCTACTAGGGATGAGGGGTGTGAACTCGTCACCACCTTATTCGAATCATCGACTATTAGAAATTGTTTCGAGCCGACTTCGGCAACAACGCGATATAAAGAGCCTTCAAACGACTGAATAAGTATTTTGGGAGGGACTGCTTGGTGAGCTAGTTCATCGAAACGTAGTTTCATGGTGTACTCCTCGGTGCAACTAAGGTTGCAGAAAAACGGTTAGTGGCTTGGCTTCGAGGAGTTATACGTTCAGAAATGAGGTGCCAGATCTATTCTAGGCACCCTTTTGTCTAAGAAGGTTATCTACCAGACCAGTTTGGCGGGCGTTTTTCTAAGAATGCGCGAAGGCCTTCTTTCTTGTCTGCGGTTTCGATCAAGGCTGCTTGTGCAAACTTTTCTAGAGCGAGTCCAGAGTGTTGGCCCGCTTCAAGTCCATAATTCACCATCGACTTCATGAACTGTGGCACTAAGGGTGCGAAGCTTGCAATATGCGCAGCCATCGACTCGAGCATGGGAATAAGTTCATCTTGCTCAAGTAAACGAGTGATCAATCCAATTTGATAAGCGCGCTCTGCGTTAATGGTTTCGCCCATTAACAGCATTTCCATGCCCCAAGGCTTGCCAACGATACGCGGTAAACGCTGAGTCGCACCACCGCCAGGAATAATGCCTAGTTTACCTTCCGGGGTCGCGTAAATTGAGTTGGTGGTGCCAATACGGATATCGCAGCCTAGAGCAAGCTCTAAACCACCGCCCATGCAAATACCGTTAATCGCAGCAATCGTCGCTTTCGCGCTTCGCTCCATACGTTCAGCAAAGCCTTGAACAATTGGCTCAAGCGCTTTGCGGATATCTCGATGTTCCACTTCGCTCAAATCAGAACCCGAAGCAAACGCTTTTTTCCCTGAGCCAGTTAAACCAATAACACGTACCGCATGATCCGCTTCTGCTTGTGAAAAAGCAGCATGCAGGTCGTCGAGTGTCGCCAAAGAAACAGCGTTGTGTTTTTCTGGACGGTTTAAAGTGATAAGCGCGAGGGGGCCTCTTACTTCATAAAGGATGTTTTCGTACGACATCGCCGGATGGCCTCACTTGATTTTAGTACAACGATAAAGCTGCTCGGCATTGATATTAGGCGTGGTCTATCACCTTATAAGTAAAGGAATATTGATAGGCAGCGCCAAATACAGAACAACTCTTGAATTTGGTGTCGAAAAGTACCTAATGGCGGCGTACCAGTCAACCTGTTTTGCCTGAAGAATGTTGTTACTATGTTAGGCCGTGCGGTGGTTTTCAATTGTTGACGCACTCTGCAAGCTTTTTT
Organism: Oleiphilaceae bacterium; assembly: GCA_034110885.1. Classification (GTDB taxonomy): domain Bacteria; phylum Pseudomonadota; class Gammaproteobacteria; order Pseudomonadales; family Oleiphilaceae; genus PZPK01. The sequence goes on along the minus strand of JAWUYI010000097.1, from coordinate 13,909 downwards.
TATAAAGTTGCCAGAGGGGGGATGCAGTCTTTACAATACGCGCGCTTAAATTTATTAGGAAACGAAAATGACTCAAACCTACAAAATCGCTATTTTAGCGGGTGATGGCATCGGCCCAGAAATAACCGTGCAAGCTCTGCGCGTGTTGAAACTGTTAGAACAGAAAAAAGATGTTGTCTTTGATTGCATCGAAGCTCCATTTGGCGCGAGCGCTTACTTTTCTCACGGTAAGTCATTTCCTGATGAAACCAAGAAAGCATGTGATGAAGCGGATGCTATTTTGAAAGGGCCGATTGGCCTTAGCCATGAAGAGTCAGAAAAAATTCCGGTTGAAGAACGTCCAGAGCGCGGTGCTTTGTTACCGATGCGTCGTCGTTTAAATACCTATGCTAACTTTCGGCCTATTTGCTTACCAGCAGGCATGGCGCACTTTTCGCCATTGAAGAAAGAAGTAGTTGGTAACGGTATCGACATTATGTTGATTCGTGAACTAATTGGCGGTTTGTATTTTGGCGATAAAGAACGCGGCGTGACTGAAGACGGTCTGCGTTATGTAAAAGAAACGCTTGAGTACGATGAAAATCAGATTCGTCAGATTCTTGTGGTCGCGTTTGAAGAAGCGATGAAACGTAAGAAAAAGCTGCATAACATTCATAAAAGCAACGTTTTGATTTCTTCTGTTCTGTGGAACGAAGTGCTCGATGAAGTGGCAATCGACTTCCCCGAAGTCGAAGTAATCCACATGTTGGTTGATGCTGCTGCAACACACCTATGCTTGAACCCAGGCCAGTTCGACCTATTGGTTATGGAAAACATGTTTGGTGACATTTTGAGTGACCAAGGAGGCGGTATTCTTGGTTCGCTTGGCTTAATGCCTTCGGCATGCATGGGACCTGATAAAGCCTACTACGAGCCATCTCATGGTTCTGCTCCAGACATCGCTGGTAAGAATGTTGCGAACCCATATTCAATGATTGGTTCGGTCGCACTCATGCTTGAAAAGAGCTTTGGGATGGACACAGAAGCGCCAGCAGTATGGAAAGCCATGCAGAGTGTATTTGAAGCTGGATTCTCTACAGGTGATTTATCTAAAGCGGGTGGCGACATTCAATTGTTGAGCACAAGCGAGTTTGGTGACAAGGTTATCGCGGCGCTAGAAGAGTTGCTGTAAGCGTTAATGACCTGAACGACCCAGGTCTTTAGAACAGCAAAACCCCCGTTACCTCTTTGTTATATACAATAGGGTAGCGGGGGTTTTGTGTTTGTAAGGCGGCTGTTTAACGCTTGCTAATTTAATGATCGATCGAAGTAAAGATTTTTAGGCCTGACTCGGTATGCACCATGTTGTATGACTCGCGCCAATGCGAGACCGTTTTACCCTTTGCGTCCATCATGGTCCAGCTGACCGTTGCTAAGTAGCAATGCGCACCAATGGTGCTAAAGTCGAGGTCTTCATATTTACATGAGGTGACGCCGTCTGCGCGATGTTTATCGAGCAAAATTTGGAAGTAGTCGATCGTATCGTTAATGTTGCCGCATAGCCAAGCATCGCCGTCACGTGACATAACGGTATAAGGCGAGAGGTATTTTTTGGCGAGTACAGCACCGTCAAATTTTGGGATGTCTTCAACGTAGAGATCAAAAAAAGCTTTTATATCATCGGTCATTGTTACGGCTCTTTGTATGGCAGTTTCTATATTAGTCTGGCTAGTAGTGTCGCCAGTAGTTTCGATAGTGATAGCCTAATTCTAACTATTTATCCGAAACTATCCATTCTTAAAACAACGAAAAGTGACGAACGAGTAAAAAAGAGCAGGTGATTCTTGCCGTTCTTACTCTGCTCTGCGCTTTTCGTTCGCTTAAATATCTGTTTGATTCACTCTTGCCATCAAGGCTTCAGAGCTTTCTTTGCGTTCGGAATAGCGGTCTACTAAATAGTCAGAGCGGTCGCGAGTGAGCAGAGTGAAGCGTACTAACTCTTCGCAAACGTCAACGATACGATCGTAGTAGGCAGAGGCTTTCATACGATCATTATCGTCAAATTCGCTCCACGCTTTGGCAACCGAAGACTGGTTCGGTATTGTAATCATGCGCATCCAGCGTCCAAGCACCCGCAATTGGTTTACTGCGTTAAAAGATTGCGAACCGCCCTCTACCTGCATCACCGCAAGGGTTTTTCCTTGAGTTGGTCGCACTGCACCTAACGAAAGGGGAACCCAGTCAATTTGTGCTTTCATGATGCCGGTAATCGAACCATGCCGCTCAGGAGAGCACCATACCTGCCCTTCTGACCATGTCATTAGTTCGCGCAACTCTTGCACTTTAGGGTGCGCATCAGGTTCGGCGTCCGGCAGGGGCAGGTCTTGTGGGTCGAAGATGCGCGTTTCACAGCCAAATTTCTCAAGAATTCGTGCCGATTCTTGTACCACCAAGCGACTAAAAGAGCGCGGGCGTAAAGAGCCATAAAGCAGCAGGATTCGCGGCGAATGGCTACTTGGTGTGCCGACGTTTAAGTCTATTTGTAGTGGTTTTTTGAAGCTGTCGACATCAATGTTCGGTAGCTCGGATAGATCGAGTTGGCTCACGTATTCGTCCTGATGGCTGTTTATAGTGACTAGAAAAGGAGATTCGTTATTGTCGCGATTATACGTAAAAATGGAGTCATATCTACGTTCGATTGCAGAGGGTTATTTTGATTAGTGGCGCAGAGAACCTTTAAATCTCCTCTGTCGCGCGAAGGCTCGCCCCGACTTTTTAGCCAACCGATACCAAACTGTACCATGCGCGCCGGGTATGGCGCGCATGCAGAGAATTGAGTCGCAATAGACTTTTTTAAAGGGCTGCTAGTCTTTACAGTTTAGATATTCTGAGTAGATGGCTTTCAAGCCATCTAATTTTATTTCGGCTGTTTGAGTGCGATCACCCAAGACTTCGCCGCCTATCACAATATCTAGGTGCTTATACGATTGGAGTGCCGAAAGCAGGTCTCCAGACCAGATTGCACTTGTCGATGAGGGTTGGCTAGAGAACTTCTCTATACTTCCATTACCTGCTTTTATACCCACGCCTGCTCTTTCAATATCGATATTTAAGGTGGTATTTACATAAAGTTGATGGTCGATAACATCAAGCCATACCTGAGTGGAGAAACCATGTTGATAAATCTGAAATGTCGGTGATGACGCAAAACAGCGCTTGGGGTTTTTAGGGTCCCAGTTGCGCTCAAGTGTCCATGTCATAGCATCTTTAGGCATCTCTTTGGAGGAGATAGAAAATGCGGCGACGGCAGCTTTAGTGTCTTGGGTCGATGGCGTACTTCTCGCTATTATTTGTGTTTCTGCTTTCGTGCTCGAAACTTTGGGCTCGGGAGAAACGGTTTTCGCTTTTCCTGCAGTGTCTTCTACCGCCGCCACCATGGCGACAGAATTGGCTGCTGCTTCTGCTGCCTGGTCGCTCGGTGCATTTTCTGCATTCGAGCTGATTGCTTGCTCGGTTTTTGTTTCCGCTTGTGCTTCCGTCGCCTTGATTTCATCTGCAGCAGGGTCTGGCTGTGACTCAGATTCGATCTGAGTTGCTACTTCTGTTTCACTTGTCGCGCTAGTGTCTTGGCTTTGCTTGGGCATGTCATGGTTTGACTCAGACTCTGCAACAGAAATGCTTTGTTCTTGGCTTGGCTGCGTGTCAGTTATCGCAGGGTCATCATTTACCTGTACGCTGCTGCACGCTGTTATCAGGTATCCGCTAAGCAATACCGCAAGCACTTTAGAATATGGGCTCTTATGCGTAGGAATAGCCACCATTTTAGAAGGCTTCAACGAAGCCGAGGTAAGGCTATTGATGTTTGTTTTTTTCATGTTCACTGCACCTAAATATGACGCTTTATTGTTGTCGTCCACCAATGTATTGGGCTTGACCAATATTCCTTTCAGTTAGCTCAGAAAAAGCTCATTTTTTGGACTTAATATTTAACTATAGCTAACTTTTCTTTGATCACCGATCACTGTAACAAAAGCACACCGTTAAATATGAAACCCTATAGAAAGCACAAGGGCATAGCGCTTTTTTTGGTGTTCTCTGTTAAGGATGAATCAAGCGTGACTTGGTTTAGACACTCCTTATGCTCACCCGCTTTTCTGAGTGCTATGGTAAAGTGGGACTTCTAGTTTAAGCATTGAGGATGGGTTCATGAGCTTCACAAGATATGGATTGATAAAAGGCAGTATTGGCCTCGTAGCCGTGTTGATGGCTCTGGTCTTGCCAGTGCATGCGCAGGAGAACGTATTGGTTGAAGCTAGGCAGCACACTAAACTGTTGGCAATGGAGCTGCAAAAAGCGCTTAAAAACAGCATTGAAAAAGAGGGCTTAGAAGCTTCAGTAGCGGCGTGCAATGTCGAAGCGCCAGTGATTTCAAAGCAACTTAGTCAGGATGGTTGGACTGTTGGAAGAACCGCATTGAAACTGCGCAATAGCAACAATGCTCCAAGCGACTGGGAAGAACAAACGCTGCACTATTTTTCAGATCAAATGGCTAAAGGAGTCGCCCCTGCTTCTCTTGAACGGAGTCTTACAGAAGACGGGCGCTTTTATTATATGAAAGCGATTCCGACCGGTGGCGCGTGCTTAGCGTGTCATGGTGGTAATATCACGCAGAGCGTCGCCACAAAAATAGATGGTTTGTACCCAGAAGATCAGGCGAAGGGGTTTCAGTTGGGTGAGTTACGCGGCGCGTTTACGCTGAGCAAACAACTAAATTAAGTTTCGGGCTCTAAAGGCTGTGTTATCGCTTGTTTGCCCCGCCCCTTTTTGAATACGTATTGATTCCTGATTGAGTTAGACGACTACGCATGAAATCGAAAACTTACCGCTTAGACCGCTTCATTAGTAAGCACAGCGTGCACGCATTGTCCGACGTAAGGCTTTTAATTGCGCAAAAAAGAATCCTGTTGGATGGCGTTTCTGCGCATTCCGTGCAGCAGTTGGTGGGACAGTTTACTCATGTGGTGTGCGATGGCGTTTGTTTGCAAAAACAAACGCCGGTTTACTTTATGCTACACAAGCCTAAGGGTGTGGTGAGCGCAACCAGCGATAAAAAACATAAAACGGTGTTGGATCTAATCGATCATGGTCAGCGTGACGAGCTGCATATTGCGGGTCGTTTAGATTTAAACTCGACGGGGCTCGTATTGCTAACCAATGACGGCGCTTGGTCACGCAGCATCAGTTTGCCGGACAGCAAATTAGAAAAGGTATACGAGGTAACGCTAGAAAACTCGATTGATGAGTCCTACATTGAAGCATTCAAGCAAGGCATGTTTTTTTCTTACGAGGGTATTTTAACGAAACCGGCAAAGCTTGAAATACTTGATGCAAGACGTGCGAAAGTGAGTTTGATAGAAGGGAAGTATCATCAAATTAAGCGAATGTTTGGTTCGTTTCAGAACCGGGTGCTTGAACTACACCGGATATCGGTGGGACATATTGAACTCGACGAAGCGTTGCGCTTGGGGGAAAGTCGAGAGTTGACGCCGCAAGAATGTCGACTTTAGTTTTGTAATAGCGGCACAGTGATAAGTTTGTTTGGTATATTGGTGTTCTCTGTAACATGTTCTCTGTAACGCGTACTCTGGCGTAATTAAAATAACTCTCCCAAAGGAAATATAATGTCTGAAAAAATCTTGGTAACGGGTGCGTCGGGCTTTATAGCAGGGCATTGTATTCTCGATCTGCTAGAGCATGGCTATCAGGTGCGCGGCACCGTTCGCAATTTAAAGAAAGTGCCGGAATTGCGAAAGATGTTTGCTAAATACACAGACAAAGCTGACAGCATCGAATTTGCGCAAGCTGATTTGTTAAGCTCGGATGGTTGGGCGGAGGCGATGGCCGGATGCGACGGTCTATTCCATTTAGCGTCACCTGTGCCGCTTGTCCAGCCTAAAGACCCAGATGAAGTGATTGTACCCGCGCGTGAAGGCGCGCTAAATGCCTTGCGTGCGGCGAACGAAGCGGGCATCAAACGAGTGGTTTTAACCTCTTCTGTGGCCGCCGTGATGTACGGACACAAAGAAAAGTCTCGCGTGTTTAATGAGCACGACTGGACCAACCTTGATGCACCAAACCTCCCAGCATATTTTCAAAGTAAAACGATTGCCGAAAAAGCCGCATGGGATTACGTTGAAGGTACTGACATTGAACTCTCAACGGTACATCCCGGTGTGGTATTGGGTCCGGCCTTAGAGTCCGATTACGGCACGTCGTTACAGTTGTTAGTAGAGCTGCTTAAAGGTAAGTACCCGCTCATTCCTAAAGTAGGCTTTGAAATTGTAGATGTGCGGGATGTCGCCATTTTGCACCGCTTGGCTTACGAAGCCCCAGAAGCGGGCAAACGCCTTCTTTGCGCAAATGGTTTTACGAAATTTAAAGACGTGGCGCGGACTCTTAAAAAAGCTTATCCCGATGCGAACGTGCCTAACTTCGAAATGCCAAACCTAATGTTCTCTCTCCTATCGCCTTTCTTGAAAGACATGGAAATGGTTCGAGGTGAAGCAAACAAAGTGAAAGCCGCAGATATCAGCGCCGCGAAAGCGATTGGCTGGAAACCGCGTTCCGTTGAAGAGGCTATATTGTCTGGCGCGAAAAAACTAAAAGAATTAGGTGTGGTTTGATATTTGCCAAGGGAGGGCTCGTCTAGTCCTTCCTCTCTGCGGTGCTCGGCTAACACACCATACCCATGCATCGCTCTACTGTGCATAATTTCTCTTTACTAATGCTACTCGTTAACTTCCTCGCTACAGCGCATCTAGCAAAAATCCTATAGGCCATATCAAATGCGAATTCGAGCTATAACGCCGGTGATGTTGTTAATGTGACCTTTAGAGGAGGGCACCCTAAAAACAACCTTAGAACTCAGGATACATTTTTGAAAGTTCAGAAAAAATCGGGCTTAAGTTGGGTGACCGTATCTAATGACTGGGATTGGGACACACAATACGAGTGGGAAAGAGATGGCTCTGATAGGTCATTTGTCCATATTACTTGGCGAATTCCAAGTGATGTTGTGTCTGGTACTTACCGTATCGTTCATCAAGGCGATTGGAAGAATGGTTGGAATGGCGCAGTGTCAGGTTACTCCGGTACTTCTCGAACATTTTCCGTCAATTAACCGAGAGTAAAAAGTTAGAAATGGGGGGCTGTTTTGAGCTTCAATACGCCCCTCTTGCGTCTTCCCAAGGTGTCGTGGAAAAAACGTCTGACGATTTGCGATAATGAAATATATGGCTATCCTATATCGTTAGGAATTTTGTAAGCGCCCCATTTTGTTGTGTGCTTTACCTAAAGTTCTATATAGTGAAGAGCACTGCTTTACTCGCGAAGGTGATGCCTATTGCCTTTTTTACGGTGCTCTAAATGGAGCTGTATATGGTTGCTAAGGGTGTAGTTGAACAAGCCGTTGATAAGAAGCTTAGCGTTAGTATCGCGGTATTGGGCGTGTTCTTGTTGGGCTTGTTGTTCAACTCAATGTTTTGTATCAGCGGTTACGCAGTTAAGATCTACCAACACCCTTTTATCGTTTCTAATATGTCGCGCAATATTGACAGTCAGCTTGTTGAATCCAACCTTGCGTTTCATCGCTTCCATCAAGACTTACACCACAACTCTAAGGTCGTAAGCCTGAGTTTCTATGAATCGATACTGCAAGCAGGCCTTGCGGTAGAAACCGATTTCGAGATCATTCGTACTTATTATTTAGGCGATACAGAGACAGTCAATCGAGCAGAGGAAGATAGCAGGCTCTTTTATGACGCGCTTAGACGTTATGCTGCAAACATAGACAATAGCAAGCCGGTAGCAGTAAACCCTCCAGAAAATATAGATCGCTCTGTTGCTGTCGCAATGGAAAGCTTAGATCGCATTCTTGTGTATGCGCTAAACAAAGCCTTGGTTTTCAAGTCGGCTCTAGAAAGCGAGATGCAGCGTATGGGAGTACTGCTAGTGCTCGTTCTGATGTATGCGTTTTTTACGCTTAGATTTTTTTATAAACGAAACCTAACGCGACTCAAAGCCGCGAAGAGAGAAGTTGAGGATGCGTCGGATTGGGCTTCTCATATACTCAACGCGACGCCTGAGCCTATTCTTATTTTTAACGACGAAGGCAAGGTGACATTAACAAATGAGCAAGCATTAACGTTTTTTGACTACAGCGAGAATGAGATAAAAGAATTACAGATCAGTGACTTTATACCTTCTGAGTTGAGGCATGCACACCAACAACATGAGCAAGGCTTTATGAAACGACCTTCCTTTAGAAGGATGGGTGCCGGAAGCGCTTCCTTTTCAGCGCTTACTAAAGCGGGAAAAGAAGTCCCGGTTATCGTGACCTTAAGCCATCTCGATATCTCTGAAGGTAGGTTTGTTATCGCAGCCATTCGAGACGTGACAAAAGAGAAAAAAGCGCAAGAGTTCATTGCGCATCAAGCACATTACGACCAACTCACCGATTTGCCAAATAGGGTCGCCGTTAAGGAGCGATTTAAGCAGCTTGTCTCGGGCTGCGTTGGTGCGGGTTCGTCTGTAGCTCTTGTGTACTTTGATCTAGATAACTTCAAACCGGTTAACGACGCCCATGGGCATGAAATGGGCGACAAAGTTTTGCAGAGTGTGGCTAAGAAATTACAAGCGCCTTTGAGAGATGGAGAAATTGTTAGCCGCTTTGGTGGTGATGAATTCATCATGCTGCTTCGGGACGAACCTGGACGATTCAGCGTCGCTCACGTACTCGATGGTTTGATTTCAGATTTTCAGCAAACTATTGAGGTTGAAGGGCATGAATTTGTGATGAGCTTTAGTGCGGGTGTGGCATTCTTCCCGCGAGACGGACAAAGTTTTTCAGAGTTAAGTCAAAAAGCGGATACGGCAATGTATGAGGAAAAATCTCGAGGTGGCGGCGGATATGTGATCCATGCCCCCGAAACGTAAGAACAGAGAAAAAAACAGAACAGAACAGACAGAAATGAAAAAGGGGACGTTTTAGTGTCCCCTTTTTCGTGGTCTATAGCTTAGGTGCTGTTAGAGCAGCCCTATGCAACTTCAAATAGAGCTGCTGCGCCCATGCCGCCACCAACACACATGGTGACAACCACATAACGAACGCCACGGCGTTTGCCTTCGATCAAAGCATGCATCGCCATGCGCGCGCCACTCATGCCGTAAGGGTGACCGATAGAGATGGCGCCGCCGTTAACGTTTAGGCGGTCGTGTGGAATCTCTAGTTTGTCACGACAGTAAATAACCTGCACAGCAAACGCTTCGTTCAGTTCCCAAAGGCCGATATCGTCCATTTTCAGACCAAAGCGCTTAAGCAGTTTTGGAATGGCATAAATTGGACCAATACCCATTTCATCCGGCTCGCAGCCCGCGACGGCCATGCCTCGGTAGATACCTAGTGCGTCAAGGTTGCGCTGCTCTGCTAGCTTGCCTTCCATAAGGATAACGGCTGCTGCACCGTCTGAAAGCTGTGACGCGTTACCGCCGGTGATGCAGCCGTTCTCACGCACTGTGCGCAATCCAGCCAAGCCTTCAAGTGTCGTTCCCGGACGGTTACCTTCGTCTTTCGTCAAGGTAACAACTTCTTCTGAGAACTTGCCGGTTTCTTTGTCTTGTACCAACTTGGTCGCTGTTACAGGAATAATCTCTGCATCGAAACGGCCAGCTTGTTGAGCCGCTGCAGTGCGAGCCTGAGACTCAACCGCATACTCGTCTTGCGCTTCACGAGAGATGTTGTAGCGCTTAGCAACCATTTCTGCAGTGTCTAGCATCGGCATGTAGAGTGCTGGTGCGTGAGCAACGGCGTTAGGGTCTACAATGCGGTGCAGGTTCATGTGCTCGTTCTGAACTAGGGAAATTGACTCACAGCCACCCGCTAAAGCGATAGGTGAACCGTCGATCATGATCTGCTTAGCCGCTGTCGCGATAGACATCACGCCAGATGAACACTGACGGTCTAGCGTCATGCCCGAAACGGATACAGGCAGGCCCGCAGCCATGGCAACGTTACGCGCAAAGTTGGCGCCTTGCGTACCTTGTTGTAATGCTGCACCAAATACGCAGTCGTCGATTTCTGACGGGTCGATGCCTGCACGAGCTACGGCTTCTTTAACCGCAAACGCCGATAAAGTCGGCGCTTCGGTGTTGTTGAATGCACCGCGGTAGGCGCGGCCGATTGGGGTACGAGCGGCGCTTACAATTACTGCTTCTTTCATGGTCAAATCCTTATGCTTGGGCGGCTAAATGCGCGGCTGCCATTTTTAGGAACTTCTCTGTTTGGCCTGAACCTGACGCCAATTCACCTTGAATTGAGATATCGCAAATGGCAGACATCTTGTCTTGTACTGCTTCTGGAGATTGCTGATCAGCAGGAACGAACGTGCCTTCAGTTTCAAAAAGACGCGTGCTCGCGTAACCGCCTGCACCAGCACAAAGAATCATACGGCTTGGTGATTCTTCGTGACAAAGTGTTAGCAAACCTGCAGTAACCGCTTCTGGTTGAAGCATTGCTAGCAATTCTTCGCTTAGTAGGTCTTCTGTCATGCGTGTTGCTGCTGTTGGCGAAAGCGCGTTAACACGGATATTGTTTTTAGCGCCTTCTAGCACTAGCGTGTTCATCAGACCAAGAACGGCCATTTTAGCTGCGCCATAATTAGACTGGCCGAAGTTACCGTACATGCCTGAAGAAGAAGTCGTCATCACGATGCGGCCATAGTTTTGGTCACGCATGATCTGCCATACTGCTTTGGTGCAGTTAACACTGCCCATTAGGTGAACGTCCATAACAAGCTGGAAGTCAGCGAGTTCCATTTTTGCGAACGTTTTATCACGCAAGATGCCAGCGTTGTTGACTAGAATGTCGACGCGACCCCATTTCTCCATGGTTTGTTTAACCATGTCTTCAACTTCATCATACTTCGCAACGTTAGCACCGTGAGCAAATGCTTCGCCGCCTGCTGCTGTAATTAGGTTAACCACTTCATCTGCTGCTGCTGACGATGCGCCGCTACCGTCACGCGCGCCACCTAGATCGTTAATCACAACTTTTGCGCCGCGTTTTGCTAGCTCTAGTGCGTGAGAGCGGCCTAAACCATTACCTGCGCCAGTTACGATGGCAACTTGTCCTGTGAAATCAATAGTCATTTTTAATCTCTCTCTTTGTCTGAAATGTCTGATGTGTCTAAGGTTTTGTTCGTGAATTACTTAACCATTTGCATGGTTAGCCATTCGGCCAACAAGGCTGGCTTGTCTGAGTTTTCGACCTGGACTTCTATTGAAGTGCAGAGCTGAAATTGTCCAGGGCGTTTTTCGGTAATCGACTTTAAGGTCGCTTTTGCCCGAATTCGACTGTCCACTTTTACTGGGCTGATAAAACGAATTTTATCGAAGCCATAGTTAATACCCATGTAAGCGCCATCAATCGTTGTACCGAAAGACTCCGCGAAATAAGACAGCATAGACAAGCTTAAAAAGCCGTGGGCGATAGTCGAGCCAAAGTCAGTTTCTGCAGCTTTTACTGGATCGACATGGATGAACTGGTGGTCCAAGGTGCAGTCTGCAAATTGGTCAATCTGCTTTTGAGTTACCGTGAACCAGTCGGTTGTGTGCTCGGTATTCAAATTTTTGTCTATATCGCTGCGGTCAATAATGTTCATGAGGCTCTCTTTTGCTTTGATCTTGCGTTTCGTTTATTTAGCGTTCAGTTGCAGGCTTCTAAGATGTTAGACCTAGAACCACTCTGCCTGCATGTCGAAGTGAGTCGCATTGACTTCTCCAACCAAGGTAGCCCAATGCTTAGTTTTAGGTAGTTCGCATTGATAGAAGAACTTCATGGCCTGAACCTTGCCCTGATAGAAATCGCGATCAGCTTCGCTAGGCTCTTGTGCTAAAGCGCGTTGTGCAATATCTGCCTGACGCAGCCAGATCCATGCGATAACGGTGTGGCCAAACATTTCTAGGTAGCTCACTGAATTTGCAAACGCTAGATCGATGTTTTTCTCTTGCATTGCTTTCAACGCACTGTCGGTAGTGCTGCGCAATAGTTCAATCGCAGCGCCTAACTGTTCCGCTTGAGCTGCAAGCGCGCCATCGCCTAGACGCTCAACGGTACTTTGCATTTCAGCTAGCATCGCGTTGTAACCCGCAAAGTTATTCATGGGTACTTTTCGACCCAGAAGATCCAGCGACTGAATGCCGGTAGTACCTTCGTGAATTGGGTTCAAGCGGTTGTCGCGATAGAACATTTCGACCGGGTGCTCATTAATATAGCCGTGGCCACCCAATACCTGAATCGCTAGGTCGTTCGCTTTAGGGCCGTATTCCGAAGGCCATGTCTTGATGATTGGCGTTAAAAAGTCGAGTAGAAGCATAGACTTTGCACGATCATCCGCGTCTGGTGCAGTTTTCGAATCATCTGATAACTGGCTTCCGTATAAGCAAAGCGCATAGGCGCCTTCCGCATAAACCTTTTGCGTTAGCAACATTCTTCGAACATCTGGGTGCTCAATAATATTTACAGGCTTAGACAAGGGGTCTTTGTTAGAAACTAAACGGCCCTGTGGACGCTCTTTCGCATAGTAAAGCGAGTACTGGTAGCCGGTTAGGCCAGTCAATGCTGCACCGGTACCAACAAGAATTCGCGCTTCGTTCATCATGTGGAACATGTAGCGCAGACCTTGGTTTTCTTCGCCAACCAAGTAACCGATTGCGCCATCTTTTTCGCCGAAACTTAGCGCTGCAGAGGTGTGACCACGGCCACCCATCTTATGGAATAGTCCCGCTAGCGATACATCGTTGTGCTCGCCTACGCTGCCGTCTTCATTAACTAAGAACTTAGGTACGATAAATAGAGAGATACCTTTTACGCCCTTAGGTGCGCCTTTCAAACGGGCAAGCACTAAGTGCACGATGTTCTCGCTTAGATCATGGTCACCGCCTGAGATATAAATCTTGTTGCCTCGAATCCGGTAGTTACCGTCATCATCTTTCTCTGCAGAGGTGATTAGGTCTGCTAGGCCCGAGCCTGCGCCTGGTTCTGTCATCGCCATGGTGCCGTAAAAACGGCCGGCGCGCATAGGGTGTACCCATTTCTCGATCTGCTCAGGCGTACCGTGCGCTTCAATTAGGTTACAGTTGGCGTGCGTCAGCGTGGCATAGCCGACCGTAGCATTGGCAACCGCAGAAATATAAGAGTATGCAACGTTGGCAACCGTTTCTGGAAGTTGCATGCCGCCCATTTCATAATCACTTGATGGACTAAGCATACCCGCGTCCACAACCGCTTGAATGGCTGGCTTAATTTCGGGTATTAAATGTACGTTCTTGCCGTCAAACTGTGGCTCGTTAGTGTCTACTTTGTGGCGTATTGGTAAAAAGTGCTTTTCTGCAATCGCTTTAGACGTCGCAAGAACTTGGTTAAATATTTCTTTATCGTGATCCTGATAGCGTTCACGTTGGGTCAGTTTCTCTACATCAAGAAATTCGTAGAGTAGGAAGTCCAGTTCGCGTTCATTTAAAATTGGCGCTGCCATTTCGGTGTTTCCTCTATCGGATGTTAATAACGATTTCTGCTATAGTCTTCTACCCAGAAATATTTGACCATGACCTGTAATGTCCTGTTCGGTTTAAACGGTAAGAACCGTCTAATGGATGTGTGCTATGACAACCTTTTATTCTCGAGGAATTCTATGAGTGAGCTTGAACTATCTGCTTTTGGCGAACTGCTTCGCTTTTGGCGTGAGATTCGAGGGTTGAGCCAAGAAACGCTAGCATTTGAGGCGGACTCATCAACGCGGCATATTAGTCGGATGGAGAATGGTAAGGCGATGCCCAGTGTCGCGATGATCGAAAAGCTGTCTCATGTGTTGGA
>JAWUYI010000096.1:0-47489 GCA_034110885.1 Oleiphilaceae bacterium | reverse complement strand
CCGCCGGCTAAGGTAAGAAGTTCGCCCCAAACTAGCCTTGGTGTTTGGTTGCCATACAGGGCGTCTGTTAACGAACCCCAACTGCTCATAGCAGCAATGGCCTTTACTCGGCTGTCTTTCGCTGCGCCAATTAAGCTGATGCCAGAACCATAAGAGATACCGCCTGTACCAATTGCCTCTGGATCAACTGGGTAGTTTGCAATCAGGTAGTCGATAACAGTGCTGTAGTCTTGCATGTCGTTGGGGCCGGCGGTTCCAATTAGACCGCCAGATGTTCCAAAGCCTCGTGTTGAGTAGCTAAGAACAATGTAGCCATCGTTTGCTAGGTCTTCAGCTTGCTGCAGGTATTGGTATTCGTTGAGTCCCCAGCTGTTAATGAATATCACTGCAGGGGCGTTGCCTTGCAGGTTAGTAGGCACAAAAATATTGGCCTCTAGATTGACGCCGTCAAAAGCTTCAATCGTGATGTTGTCATCTGTATTGAATGCATCAGAAGATGGAAACGTCGGTATGTTGAGAAGGCCGCCGGCGAACTCTAAAATTGGAATCAAGCCATCGTCGGCAATAGTTGTTTGGGGAGATAGCGCTGAAATAGCACAAACCCCAATCGTCAAAAGGGTCTTTTTCATTATTTTTACCTTGTTGTTTTTGTTCTAGTTTGTTTTTATTTTGCTGTGGCTTGCACCGAGGAAGTGCGGTCTTACTAATATTCGCCATTGAAGCGAAAAGAGGAAGGCAAGCAGGGCTTGCCGAGTTCTATTTCCGAAATTTCTTATTTTTATTTTGAGAGAATATTACTTTTAAAACGGGTATCTAAGAAAGTGCGAGACAGGACATGACGTTTATCTGACAGGCCATAGTGGGTCAAATGTGCTGTAGTGCCGATATTTTTGTGATCGAATTCACGCTGCGTGTCTTGGTGCGTGACTATAGGGTAAAGGCTTGAGGTTAATGCTTAAATGAAAGAAGTTGTCCGTCGCTGCTCAAGGCGAGCAGGCTATTTGCATCAGCATGCACCGAAAGTAGCGAGCGCGAACCGCCAAATAGCGCTTTTCTCTCGCTTTTGAACGCATTTAGTTCGTCACCGGTTTCGGTGTTGAACTGCTGAACAAAACCTTCTTGGCTCGCTAGAAAAACACTTTTTTCGTCTGCGCTAAATGAGGCGTCATTATAAATGGTATACCGTTGCTTAATTCGAGCGACTTCGGTGAAGGTGTCGGTATTCAGTAGTAGGTGCTCTTCTCTCAAAGAGGAAATCAAAGCTAGACGGCCCGATGGAGAAAAGCGGACAAGCCTGCTCATGTTTTTAAGTGAAACGCGGTGGAGTGCATCTCCGGTTCTCAGGTCCCAAAATACAGTTTCGTAGTCATCGCCGCCACTGAGCCCGATATTTTCCTCGTGATTGATTGCCACACTTCGCACTGGACCTTTGTGTTTCATTTCGGCCAGATTGTTACCGCTTTTGGTGTCCATGTACCAAACGTCGCCGTTTTTTAAGCCCATCAGTGCTTTATCGCCCGAGGTGTTCAATGCGATCGATAGAATGCCTGCTTTGGCTTCGTAAAATTGTAAGGGCGTGCCCGAGCCAGTATCCCATAGCACCCATTGGGCGCCAGTAACGGTAGCTGCTCGCGTACCATCGCCAGATATTGCGGTTTGTGTTATCTGCGAGAACTCACCTTGAACGTGGTTCCAGTTAAAAAGACGTTTGAGGGGGCTTACTTGCCAGTAGCTGGCACCGTGAAGAATAGAGCCAATTAAGAGGTGGCTGCCTTGTTCATTAAAGACGCTGCTAAAAAGGCCTTTTGTGGCAAGCTCTTCTGCGCTGTCGGAAGTCTTTGCACAACCGTTGAGAAACGGCAGTAGAATTAATAGAAAGATGAGTCTGATCACAATTGATCCTGATGAAACAAGCATGGGCAACCTTCTTAGTATAGCGCTGCTATGTGAGTTAAGCAGGCTGCCTCGCTCATCTTTTTTGCTACGACGCTAGGTCGGCCTGAGAGGTATGTATAGCTTCGATAAGTTTGTCTTCAAACTCGAATCTGTTCTCGAGCGTATGACCCAAGCTTTCTAGTTCGCCAACAAGCTTTAATATACCGTCGTCCACTTTATGAATGTCATCGAAGCGATCATTAAAGTTTAGCGCTGCTTCAGTGGTGGTTTGAATCTTAGGTATGATTTTTTCCGCCATCTCCGCGCCATCTTCATTGTTGAACTCAATGGCTTCTTTGATTAGTTGGTCGTAAATTTCGAAGTGACCAACAGAAACGTAGTCAACCAACAGTTGGCAGAATGTTTGGAGCCGTTCAACGGTGTTTTCTTGTGAGCTCCCGGGTTTAACTGAAAGGTCGCAGAACTTAACGATAAGCTCTTGGCGGTCCATTAACCATTTGTCGATGAGATCGTTAACACCACCCCAACGCTCTTTTGCATTTTTGCAATTCTCGAGCATAGCTCTCTCCATTATCTTATTTTTCGTATTTCAAAGCTCAGGTGCGGCAAAATCGGTCTAGACGCTGTCGGTATGAGTAATGAAACACGGTTATTTACTGATCTGCGCTCAAACGCTTTTATTTGACTAGTTGTTACATTTAAAGCTAACGAATTTAAAAATTCCTCGCAACTCAATTTTGTTGCGAAACGTTACCGTTCTCTTCAGTTCGTAACCTGTTCTACTCTAAATCTTAAATCTTTGGGCAAGAATGTAAATGCTCACTATCGCCATTAGGCTAAAGATAATAATACTCCAACCTGGAATGGATAGGCCTAGCCACATCCATTGAACTTTTGCACAGTCGCCTGTCCCCATTAACGACATTTGTATCACTTCGAGTAATGGAAACACTTCTACCATATATTCGATGCCTGGCCCGCATGCTGGAACTTTATCTTCGGGCAAGTGCTGAAGCCAAACTTGTCGACCAGCGATTAAAGCGCCGCCGACCGCGGTTAAAAGGCTTAAGAACGCGAAGGCTCTGCGGGATATGTTCGATCGGTATGTCATCAGGCCAAGAACGGAAAAGAACGCGACAAGTAAGTACATCGCGCGTTGCATCATACACATTGGGCACGGGTTCATGCTGCTGAAGGGCTCGATATACGCCGCAGTCAGCACTAAGCTAACGGAACTGATAATTAACCCAGCAAACAGGGTTCGCGGATCTAATAGGAGGTTCTTCACGTTATTTGTTCGTTATCGCTATTTATATAATTGGCACCATTGTTGCGAGTAATGAGTCGATTTGGCGAGTTAAGTCTTATTAATTTTTTCTTGAGCGAAACAATTAATAACGGAATCGCAACGGATTATTCTGGCAATGTTGATACTCTTTAGAGATTGTTGGTCGGGCTGTCTGATGCCATAAAAGCTCGAGTAGTAGGTTAAGAGGTTATAGGAAAAGTAAATTACAAGAATATGGCGCGGTGACTCGACATTTATGTGGGCTCGCTGTTCAAGCGTTTTAGGGTTTAGGAAGGAATATATGCGAAAGCTATTGAGTTTATGTTTTGGTGTGCTGTTTGTGGCAGGTGTTGCGCAAGCAGAGGAAGAAGAATCTGCTGTAAAGCGAGCGGTGTACTACGATATTCAGCCGCCATTCGTTGCTAATTTTGATGTTTCGAAAAAGAAAATGCCTTACGTTAAGGCAGACGTGGCGCTGAGAGTAACGGATGAAAACGCGGCCGCGCTTATAAAGCAGAACGAACCGCTGATCCGGCATCAAATTGTAATGCTGCTTAGCAGGCAAACACGCGAAAGCATGGCGACAAGTGCGGCACAAGAGGCATTACGAACAGCTGCATTGACTCAGGTTAAAGAGGTAATGTCTAAGGAGTTAGGTGTTACGGGGATTGACGACTTGCTGTTCACCAACTTTGTTGTGCAGCTCTAAAAGTAGAGCCTTAAAGAAAGAGAAGGCCGAAAAATATTTGTTTTTGAATAAAGGTAATAATCAAAATCGGCAAGTAGGCGTGTACTTGCCAGTTAGGTTACGCGGCAGGCCTTGAGGCTTGTAAGGTGATGCTTGTTATTGATATTACTTGCCATTGGGGTCAGATTGCATGGCCACTATAGCAGGAGTGCATTTTTTAAGATGCAATCCTAGCTTCAGCAACGCTTGGTCCAACTTGGCATACGTCAATGCCGTCTTCCCAGCCTGCTTCCCAGGCTGCAGCGACAACGTCGCTCATGGCTGGACGCTTACTTTGATCCGCTCCCATGACGCCCGACATGTAGCCATGTCGATATGCCTTGTTGAGCGTATCAATGTCCCAGCGTAAAGAAAAGTCTTGGGCCATCTTGGCCTCTCCTTTAATTTATGCTGCCATCACACTTTATGTGGTCGATTAGGTTGTTATAACCCCAATAATGTTCGACTTTTTAGCGGTTCGGCACGCGAGTCAAAACTTGTACTGCACTAGTTTAGTAGTTTTTTTGTGATGTGCTGCACGGTTTTTTCTCTGCCTTCCGATAAATGGAGGCCCGCTTTCGCGCTTCCCTGCGCAACAACACGTTCTAGTTACTTAACTTAACATTAGTGCAAAGAACACTACTCTTCCATAACGAAATGTATCTTTATGTTATTGATTATGTTTTAGGGACACATCTCGTTACAGACACTTACAAAATTAGCACAGGATCTTACATACGCCAATAAAACTATATGACGGTTCGTTTAGGAATGAGACAGGTTTAATGACTGGAGAAAATAACTGCACAGACTTGTGCTGTGGCTCTCATAATATGGCTGTAGCAAATTCGCGGACTTAGCGAGGCGGCGGTGCTGAATGGGTTGAAAGCGCTGCGACGCAGAAAAGCTAGCTCGCAGCGGGTTTCATATTAGCTTTTACTGTATTCCTCCAAATAGGTATCAAAGTCTACGTTATCCGAGTCTTTGATTGTTTGGGCGGTCTTGAATGAGGTTTCGGCTAAGTCTGTATATAGTTGGGTTGCACTATCCGTAAGTACTTCGTCGCTGAGCACGGTTTTGTGCTGTAGAGAAAGAGCACCACACAGTTCCAACCAAGACCGCTTATCATCGCGCATGCTTGCAAGTACAAGTGCAGAAGGTGTGAGTTCTACGTTATTAAGTTTGTCTATCTGTACCTGAAGGGCTTGAGTATATGCCTGCTGGTCAGATTGTTTGTCGAGCGCTTGCGCAAACTTCGATATTGAACCCAGAATTTCTTGTCCCCAGTCAGCAAGCGTTATTGCACCATTAGGGCCCGTGAGACCAAGGTTGGGTTTGCGCCCCTCGTTTGTGACCAAGTTGAAATTTCGTTCGACGCACTGGCAGTCTTTAGCACTTAGAAAGGGAGACGGTTCATTTAGGCAAAACAATAAAAAGCAGTCTAAAAACGCCACTTGGTTTGCATCAATCCCTAATGGGTTAAATGGGTTTAGATCAAGGCAGCGAACCTCAACATACTCGACGCCACGCTCGTTCAGAGCTTGGGTAGGCTTTTCTCCAGAATGGGCAGTGCGCTTTGGTCTAATAGAGCTGTAGTACTCGTTTTCAATTTGCAAAATGTTGGTGTTGATCTGTAAATACTCATCACCTTTACGAATGCCGATTTTTTCATACTTGGGATACGAGGTAACGACGGCGTCACCGAGCGTGGTGGTGAAGTTGCTGAGCGTATTGAAGCAAATGTTCAATGAACTTTGAGCGTTGTTGTGATAGCCGAGGTCGCTCATGCGGAGAGACGTAGCATAGGGTTTAAACAGCGTACCTTTGTCGTCAAATACCTCTAAGTCATGCTTCTGGTCATCCAAGAAGCTCTTATCAAGAGCCGGTGACGCGCCAAATAAGTACATGAGTAACCAAGAGTACCTTCTAAAGTTTCGGGTGAGAGCAAAGTATTTAGATGACTTGTAGTCTTGAAGACTTTGATCGTTATTTTCGTTGGTTTTCAATGCTTCCCAGAACGTATCTGATAGTGAAAAATTAAAATGCAGTCCCGCAATGCTTTGCATAATTCGGCCGTAACGAACATCTAGCCCTTTTCTGTACACATGTTTGAGTTTGCCGATATTAGAGTCGCCATACTCGGCGATGCGAATGCTGTCGTTGCCATTTAGGCGGCAAGGCATGCTACCTGACCATAAGCATTCATCGCCCATATTCTTAAGCACATACTTATGTGTCTCGCGCAGCGTGGCTAGCAAGCTTTCCTTAGAGTCTTCAACGGGTGTAATGAGTTCGAGTAAAGCCTCCGAATAGTCGGTGGTGATTCGGGGGTGGGTTAGTGCATGTCCAAGTTTCTTTGGATGAGCGGACTGTGTTATGTCTAACTCGGGAGTGACGCGGAGGCCTTCTTTTTCGATGCCTCGCCCAATAAACGGATTACTGGGGGCCGCTTTAGATGAGCTTACAAGTTCTAATACGCCATTTTCTAGGTGAGTTTCCTGAGCAGTCATGTATTAAATCCTTAAAGGCTCTTGGCTGTTGTTCGTTGGTGGTTTCGGTTATTTCATGCCGCTGGTGTTTACGTCAGCGGAAATAGTAAGGTGATCACCCTACACATGAAAGCACTATTTTGTTTTTGCCTTAGCAAAAGCAGAGGCCATTGATCCCTGTATTGATGGTGAGGATGAGGGCGAGGCGGCAACAGCCTTTAAGCTCTTTTTGCTTACTGGTTGGTCACGAGGCTTCGTTTTTTCTGCGCCGCCCGCTTCCTTGGTTGTCGCGTCGTCTAAGCGCATACTTAGCGCTACACGTTTACGCTTTACGTCTACCTCTATCACTTTGACTTTAACAATGTCGCCGGTTTTAACGACCTCGCGAGGGTCTTTCACAAAGCGGTTTGCAAGTGCGGAGATATGAACCAAACCATCCTGATGGACGCCAATGTCTACGAATGCTCCGAAGTTTGTCACGTTTGTTACGGCGCCCTCGAGAATCATACCTTCTTCAAGGTCGGTTAATGCTTCGATACCGTCTTTAAATGTCGCTGATTTAAATTCAGGTCGTGGGTCGCGGCCGGGTTTCGCAAGTTCTGACAACACGTCTTTAACCGTATGCTCCCCGAAACCTTGAGCGATAAGTTCATTCGCAGCGAGCGTCGACAGCAGTTCTGTGTTACCAACAATTTTGTCTACCGCAAGGTTCTTATTTCGAGAAATGCTTTCTATGATGACGTAGGACTCAGGGTGCACTGCCGACGCATCCAGAGGGTTGCTGCCATTACGAATGCGCAAAAAGCCGGCGCACTGCTCAAAGGCTTTGTCTCCTAAGCGTGCAACTTTTTTTAATTGGGAGCGGTTGGTAAATGCGCCATTAATATCACGAAAACTAACGATATTGTTTGCAAGTGTCGTGCTTAACCCAGAAACGCGTGATAGCAACGGTGCGGATGCGGTATTCAAATCAACGCCAACCGCATTAACACAATCTTCGATAACGGCATCTAAGCTACGATTTAGTTTTACCTGACTAACATCGTGCTGGTATTGGCCCACGCCGATCGCTTTTGGTTCGATTTTGACGAGTTCAGCGAGAGGGTCTTGCAAGCGCCTGGCAATTGAAATCGCGCCACGAATCGTGACATCAATATCTGGGAATTCCAAAGCTGCTAGTTCTGACGCCGAATAAACAGACGCACCGGCTTCACTTACAACGATGCGTTCTAGGTTTAAATCCGAGTAACGTTTGCAGACGTCTGCACACAATTTTTCCGTTTCTCTTGATGCGGTACCGTTGCCAATACTTAGCAAGCTGACATTATGCTTTTTAGCGAGCTTAGCAATAAGTTCGATCGAACTGTCCCATTGATTTCGTGGGACGTGAGGGTAGATCGTGGCGTGTTCAAGCAATTTCCCTGTCGCATCAACCACCGCCACTTTGACGCCGGTTCTGAGGCCGGGGTCGAGTCCCATGGTTGCTTTGTTTCCAGCCGGAGCTGCGAGCAGAAGGTCTTTTAAATTGTCAGCGAATACACCTATTGCGTTAAGTTCAGCTGCATCCTTTAAACGCCCAAATAGCTCCGTTTCGATGTGCAAATTAAGTTTTATACGCCATGTCCAACGCACCACTTCATTTAGCCAAGTATCTCCAGGGCGGTCTTTTTGAGCGATGCCTACGTGCGCCGCAATAATTCTTTCGCAGGGAGAGGGCGCTAAGCGGCTAGTTAGATCGGCGTTGGCATGAACTAGGCTCACTGAAAGAATGCCTTCTTTACGGCCTCGAAAAAGCGCTAAAGCTCTATGTGAAGGGAGTTTTGAAATCGCTTCTTGATACTCGAAATAATCGCGAAACTTCTCTGCCTCTTTATGCACCTTGTCAGCTACGGTACTGTGTACAGTGCCTTTTAGCCACATTTCGGACTTTAGTTTTGCGAGTAACTGCGCATCTTCGCTAAAGCGCTCCATCAGAATATATTTGCTGCCATCAAGCACTGTTTTCTCATCAGGATATCCAGACTCGCTATTTATAAATGCCTTAGCTTCCGTTTCGGGGTCAAGTTCGGGTTGTTGAAATAGCATGTTAGCGAGAGGCTCAAGTCCCGCCTCAATGGCTATTTGTCCTTTAGTTCTGCGCTTAGGCTTATATGGCAGATACAGGTCTTCAAGAGCTTGTTTGTTGTCCGCTGCAGTAATTCGTTTTGCCAACTCATCGCTTAACTTACCCTGTTCGTCAACGCTCTTAAGGATGCTCGCACGGCGATCGTTTAGCTCGGTTAGGTAGGTTAGTCGCTCGTCAAGTCTCCGTAACTGGCTGTCATCTAGCGCCCCAGTTTTCTCTTTTCTGTAGCGCGCGATAAATGGCACGGTCGCACCTTCATCTAGAAGGGCGATTGTCGCCTCGACTTGCTCTTGTTTGATATTAAGTTCTGAAGCGATTTGAGCAGCGATACGGGACATAAACAGTTCCAAAGAAATCCGTGTGTTAAAAGCAATTTGCACTGCCTGCGTTATGGCGCCAAAGCTTCAAAATTAAACCCCTGAGGAACAAATAAATCTTTTTTTGCGAACATAAAAACAACTAGTTTGGTAAACTACGCGGCTAGCTTGTTATCCTTGGGTAGTGCGTGTATCTCGAGCATCTCTCGATAAGCAAAGCACCGTTTACCCATTTTTTTAATAGAGAATTTGCTCTTGGCGAATCGATTAAATCCTAAACAAAGTGAAGCCGTTCATTATATTGATGGCCCTTTGCTCGTATTGGCGGGAGCTGGAAGCGGCAAGACCAGCGTGATCACGCGTAAGATCGCGTATTTGATCAATGAGTGCGGTTTGAAGGGGCGCAACATAGCCGCCGTTACGTTTACCAATAAAGCTGCTCGAGAAATGAAAGAGCGTGTGTCTAAATTGATTTCGGGCCCTGATTCGAAAGGCCTCACAGTGTCGACTTTTCATAATCTAGGTCTGACCATTATTCGAACAGAGCATCAAACATTAGGCTATAAACCCGGCTTTACAATTTTTGACTCAGAAGATGCCAAAGCCTTGATTCGAGACCTTCTACGTAAAGAGGGGGAAGAAAATTCGGATCAGCTTAACTTGATTCAGATGACAATCTCGAACTGGAAGAATGCGATGCTTTCTCCTGACCAAGCCTTGAAGCAAGCCGGTTCGCCAGATCTCGTGCAGTCGGCGAATGTGTATGCCTTGTACAATCGCTATCTGAAAGCCTATAACGCAGTCGATTTTGATGATCTGATTTTGTTACCTGTGCAGTTGTTTCACAATCACCCTGAAGTGCTCAGCAAGTGGCGTCAGAAAATCCGTTACCTTTTAGTCGACGAATATCAAGACACCAACATGTCTCAGTATGAGCTGGTTAAGCTGCTTGCCGATGAGCGGCAAGCGTTAACAGTTGTAGGAGATGATGATCAGTCAATTTATGCCTGGCGCGGTGCTCGCCCTGAAAACTTGGCCAAGTTGGAAGAAGACTTTCCTACTTTAAAGATGATTAAACTCGAGCAAAATTACCGCTCTACGAGTTTGATTTTGAATGCTGCAAACAAAGTGATTGCCAATAACCCGCATGTGTTTGAAAAAGCACTATGGAGTGAGATGGGGGCAGGCGAGCGAATACGTATTATTCGTTGCCGCAATGAAGACGCGGAAGCCGAGCAAATTGCAGCGGAGATTCTAGATCAAAGGTTAAAACGCGATATTCCGTTCAAAGACTTTGCGGTTTTGTACCGAGGAAATCATCAGAGCCGCTTACTTGAAATAAAGTTACAAGCATTCCAAATACCGTATCGAATGTCCGGTGGTAGTTCGTTCTTTTCAAAGAACGAAATTAAAGACGCTATGGGGTATTTACGCTTGATAGCCAACCCTGATGACGATGCAGCCTTTCTGCGAGTGGTTAATGTTCCGCGCCGAGAAATCGGGCCTTCTACTTTGGAAAAACTGGGCAATTATGCAACGCAGCGACATATAAGCTTGTATGAAGCCTGCGGCGAAATGGGGCTAGAGCAACACTTGCAAGGCAAGGCATTAGAGCGCGTAAGGCGCTTTTGTGATTGGCTGCAAAACATTACGCGCCGCTGTTATCAAGAAGACCCTGTCCCCGTTGTAAAGCAGCTATTTACCGATATTGAGTATGATCAATGGTTGTATCAAAACTCAAATACCCCTAAAGCTGCAGAAAAGCGCATGGAGAACATTTGGTACTTGGTCGACTCCATCAAATCGATGCTTGAAAACGACAAGGGGACAGCGGACGAAATTGGCATTGATGAAGCCATTTCTAAGCTGATGCTACGAGACATGCTCGAACAGCAAGAAGAGGAAGATGATAGCGATAAGGTTCATTTGTTAACGCTTCACGCTTCGAAAGGTTTGGAATTTCCTAATGTGTTTATCATGGGTTTAGAAGAGGAAATTTTGCCGCATCGAAACAGCATTGAAGAAGATAATATCGAAGAAGAACGGCGCTTAATGTATGTTGGAATTACGCGTGCTCAATATACGCTCGCCCTTACCTATGCTGCTGCTAGAAAACAGTATGGTGAAAAAATGGAGACTATTCCCAGCCGGTTTCTTGATGAATTGCCCCAAGACGATGTGCAGTGGGAAGGTGGTGAGCAAGAAGACCGAGAGCGCTCAGTGCAAAAGGGCAAGCAGACCATGGCAGCCTTGCTGAATGGTCTCAAAGATCTTTAAGGTTTCTTCGCCTAAGCGTATGCAGCTTCGCCTAACTCACGACCCAATAAGTGCCGAGCGCAATCGATAGGCCTGCAACACTCAGACGGCTCAAATCAAAAATACGCTGACTGCGTGTCATTAACCACGTTTGAGCGTAACCAAACCCTAAACCGAATATAAACATCATACACAACACGCCTGCTGAGAATATTCCTACATAGGCTAGACCGAGGGCTTTAGATTCCAAATTTAATGTCGGTAAAAGAGCGAGCAGGGGTGCACTGCCTGCGAGGCCATGAGTAATTCCAACTAAAGTTGGGCTATGGTCTTTTAGTGGTGCTTTTTTGTGATGCTCATCCGCCAGATGAGCATGTAAATGTTCGCCGTGCTTGTGAATACGAAGCCCTAGTTTTTTCTCACGGAAATTCCAAATAATCCATGCGCCTAGCGCGATCAATATTACTCCCACGAGTTTCTCAGCGATCATGAAGGCGCTTGGAGGTAGTGACGCACCAAAAAAGAGCAAGCCACTGGCAAGAATGCACAGTATTCCTCCGTGTCCTAGTGCCCATCGAGCGCAAAAATTAATGGTGGCTACTACGCGCCTTTGCTTTGATTGTGTTCCGCTTGCTAAGCTCGTGACCGCCATAATATGGTCAGCGTCGAGCGCATGCAGCAAACCTAACCCGAAGCCAAGGCTTAGCACGGCGTATAGCTCGTAAGTCATGGGCGGGCCCTTTTTTTAACTCGGGAAAGTGTTGTTGAGAGATCAATCAATCTTTGCAGTCGTTCTTTCGGCACAGTGTTTATTCCAGATTTCGAAGTCTTTAGTCTTAGGTTCTTGTATTGCTATGCGAAGTTCATGCCTGCGAAGAGCTTTTTCTAATGATCCAGTAAAGCGGCCTACCGTCGATCGCGGCCAAGCCCAAAGCAATGAGCCCCATACCGACATAATGAATCCACTGCAGAGACTCATTTAGAAACATCCAACCTAAAAATATTGCCGAAACAGGAACCAGAAAGGTTACTAGGGAAAGGTTTGTCGCCCCTGAACTCGCTAAGATTCTAAAGTAGCCAACATAAGCCAATGCGGTACAGAATACACCTAGGCTGACGACAGCCATGGTCGAGCTTAAACTGACAGTTGTTGGATCAATAACGCCGTCAACATAAAGTGCTATGGGCGCAAGTAGCAAGCTTGCGCATGTGACTTGTCCTGCTGCGGTAACAATAAGCGGAACCGACATTCTGCGAAACCGACGACCGTAAGTGCTGGCGATGGCATAACAAAATGCGGCGCCTAGTATCGCTACTTGTGCCAATACGGGGCCTTCTAGTTGCACCAATTGTGTTGGGCCGATCATTGCAATCACTCCGCTAAATCCTAGCAATACGCCAATGACCTTAAGCGTAGTGAAGGACTCATCCGCTAAGAACACGCCAGCGACTAAAACAGTAAACAAGGGCATGGTGGCATTGAAAATAGCCGCCAAGCCTGATGGGATTTCATGCTGCCCCCACACGATTAAGCAAAAGGGGAGGGCATTGTTAAATAGACCCATAAACAGCAGAGGCAGCCAAACCGTGCGGCTTTTAGGTATTTCGATACCTCTAGCCAAGACCACGCCCCACAAGCACAGAGCTGCAATGGTGACCCTTAACCAAACAAGTGTAAGCGTGGGCACGTCGACAATTGCAAGTTCAATAAAAAAGAAAGAACCACCCCATAATAGAGATAAGCCAATTAGGATAGCCCACTCTGTTAGACCCATAGCGAGGGGATTCTGATTCATTTTTCGAGCTCTTTTATGCCGTGTTTAACGCAGCGCAGCAATACATACTTTGGGTGTTGTCCTATGTTTGAACAGTTACCAAATAAAGGCTTCAAAATCATATGGTAATTAAGGTGACGGTTCGCAATGACCCAAAACTCTCCGCCTTCTTTAAGGTGTTGTGCCGCATCCTTGAACATGGAACGCGCTAACTGGCTGCCCATTGTATGCTGCTGGTGAAACGGTGGGTTATTGATGATTAGATCGACGCTTGGAAAGCTTTGAGGGATACCGTTATCTACCTCGGCCACCACGTCGATGTTGGGTAAGGTATGCTCAATATTATGTTTTGCGCTGGCAATCGCCATGTACGATTCATCACAGGCATAAAGTGTTGTTGCTGCGGAGTGTTTGGCTGCAAAAATACCCATCACGCCATTACCGCAGGCTAGATCGAGCACGCTTTCTGCTTGGGGAAGCTTATCTAGGTGCTGCAAAAATATATGTGTTCCTGGATCGACCCTATTTTGGGCAAAGACATTAGCATGGTTCAGCAAGCTAATGCCTTCATGTGTGTAGCTAGTGGGGAACGGGCTTTGCCCTTTCCATATGTCGGGCTCTGGCGTGCAATGAATTAAACGCGCCTTGCGCTGCGCGAGTGACTGCGATGCAGAACCAAGAATCGACTCAAACATTGCGCGAGTGTTTTTGCTCAGCGATTTTGCCATGCTGCATGCGACAACCTGAGTTTTCGCTGTAACGCATTCTCGCAGCATATAAAGCTGATGTTCTAATAAGTTGAGCGATTTAGGTATGCGCAGAAAAACGTAGTCATATTGGGCTTGCGGTGTTTCCATGCTTTCAAGAAATTTAGGCTTTGCTTTAACCGCATTGCGTTCAAAGTTTTTTTCTATCGCGACACGGGACAAAAATGAGTCGCTTTGGACTTCGGGTGAATAAGCGCTAAGCGCACATGTTAGCGCTCCGAAGTTGTCGTTGAGTATTAGCACCTTTGCATCAGTCGCTAGAGGTATTGCGGCCAAATGCTCTAACAATAAAGTGTCTGCGCTATCCCAGGCTTGCAAGTTCTTTTGCGCTCTGTCGTTTGGGTCGAGGGGGAAGCGCTCTAGTCCCAATGCGGCGAAGGGGGTTTGGTAATTAGTGTTCATGGCTTATTTCAATGCGTCCGTTGCTACCGCGCTCATCGAAGCAGGAAAGGCGACGATAATGATGCGCTTGATTGCGAGTACGTTATCTATTCCCCAAGGGCATTGCTGTATGACGGTCATCAGAATGCCGACGACCAACAATGAAATGATGTAGATCGCGAACACTCGTTTTATGTATTGAAATACGAAGCCTTTTAAGTAAAAGCGGTAGAAGTGAGCGTAGACGAAGATGGAGACAAAGAACAACGAAATGAACGAGAACATAGCAATATTTTTGTTAGGCAAGGTCTCACCAAGCTTCCATGTTTCTTCGGTAAATGCCATGGGGATGGCCAGTAAGGTCGCTCCGACAACAATTTGAATGATGTCTCTGAAATTGAGCTCTACCATTAAAGGTTTAATAACGCGCTGAATGAGCTTTCCTGAGTGGTCAAAAATAGGAATGATCGTGTGCAAGTGCCCAGCTCGGCCTAAGCGTTTTATTTCCACTTTTCGTTCGGGAGCATTGTCTTCGTACATGTCATATTGGTTTGACATTGTTTCGGCACCTATCGTTTTGACTTTTAATTGTTGCTTTCTGACGGTCGTGGAGTGTTCTGATCTACAAAAATCAGTTTGCTCGTGTCAAAACCAAGTGCTTTGCTTTGGTTGATAAACTGCTCAATTTCTGCATTTGAGGCCTCTGGCGAGCGAGACAGCATCCATAAAAATGAGGTGTCAGGGCCTGAAATATAGGCGTACTGGTAGTCTTCTTGGTCTAACTCGAAAATAATATAAGACGCATAGAATGGCCCAAAGAAAGACACCTTCAGATGACCGGTTTCTTCGTCCTGCACAAAGTATGCTTTACCCTCGGCTTCTTTCCACTCTCCGTCTTGAGTCATATAGCCCTGGTTGAGTACACGTACTCCGCCATCTTCTCGCAGACTGTATTCTGCAGTGACATGCGACATTCCTCGTTCAAAGCTATGGTCTAGGCGTGCAATTTCATACCAAGTGCCTACATATCGAGATAGGTCGAAGTTATTTATGGGGGTGACTTTTTCAGGCATACCTGTGCAAGCGGTTAATGCTATTAGCATTGCTGTCGTCGCCATTATACGAATTGCGATAGGTAAAAATAATTGAGAGAGGAGAGGCTTCAGCATGAACTATACCCTTAACTTAGTTAGAGTTTAGTTTACGGCTTTTGTGTGCGAAATGTGTAATCTTTTCCTTTGAGAGAAGGAATTTTAGGCAATAAAAAAGCAGACTCGAAAGTCTGCTTTTTAGTTGTTTTGTCTTTACACCTAAAAGGTATTAAGCAAAACGTCAGTCACTTTGAATTAAAGTGCTTCGATGTTTTCTGCTTGAGGGCCTTTTTGACCTTGTGAAACAGTAAACTTAACACGTTGGCCTTCTGCCAAAGTTTTGAAACCTGAACCAGAGATTGCACTGAAGTGAGCAAAAACGTCTGGACCAGACTCTTGTTCGATGAAGCCGAAGCCTTTAGTTTCGTTGAACCACTTAACTGTACCGGTAGTTGAAGACATAATAAAATCCTGAGATAAAAATAAAGTTTGCTGATAAATCAGCGGATGTAGCGGGAAAAAAAAGTGGAAATTTAAAGCTGCAGGACGAAGAACAACAACGAACGGTAGAGATTAAATAAAGACTTACTTTCTAGCTGCGGCGAAATTTACGCTCATAGTTGTCTCGAGTCAATCAAATACTGACTTATTCTGTTACAGTATGTAAACCGAGCAGATATCTTTTGAGTTATCTACTGAGTTTAAAGTTGTCCGCTTATAGTCGTAAGTGGAGTTAGCAAACGCGGCCATGCCACCGATCAATCTAGCTCGGTATTTAAAACCAGTGCGCTGCCAAAAAAATCTCTAATCCAAAGTGCGTTTCCGGATCAACCTTCCAGCTCATTTAGGCAAAATGGCTAACAACCATTGCGACCAAGGCAATAAGCTTAGAAGGGTTTGCTGAGCAACATTTTACTGACTGTAGATCAGGCTTGATGCGATAGCGATCATCACAAGACCAATCAATACATCCAAGACTTTCCAAGATTGAGGCTTGCTAAACACGGGTCGTAATACACGAGCGCCGTAGCCGAGGCTAAAGAAGAATACAAAGGATGCGGTCATTGCGCCTGCAGCGAATATCCATTTGGTTTCAGCATATTGAGTCGAGATCGAGCCAAGTAAAACGACAGTGTCTAGATAGACGTGCGGGTTAAGCCAAGTGAATGCGAGACAAGTTAAGACCGTTTTAGACAAACTAGATACAGTTTCGCCTTCTGCAATTAGCCCGTGGTTTATCGTAAATGCGCTATAAAAGCTTTTAAGAGCGTAAGCTAACAGAAATGAAGCGCCCGCATATCGAGCAACAACTTCAATTTGAGGGTAGGCTTGTATAAGCGCGCCAAAGCCGGCAACGCCAGCGAATATAAGAATAGCGTCAGATAGCGCACAAATGGCTGAGGCGGTGAAAACGTACTCTTTTTTAAGTCCTTGTTTAAGCACAAAAGCATTTTGTGCGCCTATCGCTAAGATTAAAGAAAGGCCTAATGAAAAACCTGCGGTATACGTGCCTAGCATGAGGGTTGTTTGTCTCGGGTGTAATGGTTATTGGTGGGGCTTGAGATTGAAACACTGCTTAATTAGCGTATTGTGCAGCAGACGCTGTGCTCACGTCGTCACCGCGTCCGCTTACTGATTGCGGTTTAGGCTTTTTTAATGACTCCGATGAGTGCGAGCAGTATGGACGCTCCTACGGTTGCCGTCACAATTAAGCCAACGATACCTCCTGCCGATAATCCTAATAGTTGAAACACAAAACCGCCAATTACCGAGCCAACGATACCGATAACAATATTACCGAGCAAGCCAAAGCCGCCCCCTTTAATTATTATGCCTGCAAGCCAGCCAGCAGCAGCGCCTATTGCCAACATCACGATCAAATTTTGTACGTCCATAGTCTGCACTCTCAATGAATTTTGAGTACTAAGTTTAGCATAGCGTGCTCGTTGTGCTTTTTTGTCATAATTGCTCGCACGGATGCTTAGCGTTAGTATCTTGGCGACACAAAATTAAAAATTAAAGTAATAGGTAAATTAAATGGATCGTTGGTCTGCCCCTGAGTTTTGCCATGATGCAATATCTTCTTATTGTCGGCAGTTTGGTCTATTGAAGGCTCCGTGTAAGGATAAACTGACGGGCCGGTATTTGGCGCTGTTTATTGGCCCAGCGTGGTTGCGATTTATAGCGCCTAAGTTGCTGCCTTTGGGTGGCCTGCCTGGTTGGGCGGGAAAGAGTTTTACCGAACATAGCGGTGCAATCAATCTACTCGAGCAGAATGCTCAGTTGCGCGAGCAAATTCCGATGGTGCGCGCAGTAAAGGGCTCCTGCATTGACGGGAATGACGCGCTCGTGCTGACCTACGATTCGCGTGCTCCGATAATGCTAAGGCGTTTAGTCGACGAGCTCCGTGCTCTAGACGACGATACGTTGCTCGGCCTTACACACATGAACTTTCCGCTACTGAAGCGTTTTTCGATGCCTTTTCTGTTGCGTCGAATCAAGCACTAGGTACTTTTGCCTTACCTTAGTTAGTATAAAGTGTTGGAATACGCTCTGCGTGATTTACTAAAATAGGGATGAAGCTATTTATGCTCAGTCAATTGATCAAACTCATTAAAGTGCTCAATGCTAATGAAAACCCAGCCCAGTTAGCAGGAGCGATTGTTGTTGCGATGGTTATGGCGCTCACTCCATTTTGGAGCTTGCATAACTTGGTGCTAGTGTTCGTGCTTTGTGTGTTACGTCTGAATATTTTTATATTCTTTCTCGCGTTTGCGCTTTGGTCGGGTGTCGCTTGGGTAGTGGACCCGTACTCGGCAGCGATTGGCGAAAGCTTATTATTGAGCGACTCCCTCAACAGTATTTGGACTGCGCTTTATCAAAGTGATTTTTGGCGTCTAGCGCACTTTAATAACACGCTCACTCTGGGGAGTTTCGTGCTATCGACTATTCTGCTAGCTCCAATTTACTTTTTGAGCTATTGGTTAGTTTCTCGTTATCGAGAAACCATTCTCGCATGGATCAATCGCACGCATTTGATGAAAGGTCTGAAAGCGTCTAAGTGGTATCAACGCTTCGCCAAGGTGTATGACGTTTCGGAGGCAGTGCAATGAGCAAGGATTCTGGTACTACGTTAAAAAAGCAGGGCATGATTCGCTATTCAGGGATTTTTTCGTTTGCCGTCGTAACGCTTGTGCTTGCCGCGTGTTTTTATTTTTTCGCGCCATGGCTCGTAAAAGCTTCGATAGAAAGCGCGGGCACAAAACTGGCGGGCGCTCAGGTCGATATTGGGTCTGTCGATTTATCTCTCTTTCCAGGAGGGATTGTCCTCAATGGTGTTGAAGTAACGGATGCCCAAAACCCAATGCAAAACGTGTTTGAAGTGTCTCGCGCAAACGCGAGCATTGACCTAATAAAGTTATGGATGGGACAGGTGATCATTGATGATTTATCTGTTGACGCGTTGCAATTTGGCACGCCGCGCACGCGCTCTGGAGCGCTTGCTAAAGATGCCGGCAGTAATGCAGATAAGCAGGTCGAACAAGAAGAGCGATTCCTAGCAGAGGAGTTAGATCAGCTAAGCACGGTATTACCAGACACTAAAGATTTGTTGAGTCGTCAGCCCTTGATAACTGAGCAGTTAAAAACTGAACTCGATGAGACGTACACAAAAAGAAAAGCTGAATGGAAAAGTATTTCGAGTAAATTACCAGATGAGCAAAAGTTTGAATACTACAAAAGAGAGTTCAAGGCGCTCACCGAAGGTGATATTTCGTCCTTGCAAGACTTTACCCAACGTAAGCAGAAATTTGATGCGCTGAAGGCTGAACTTGAACAAGATAAATCTATTGTGTTATTTGCTAAAGGTCAGCTAGACGACAGTCAAAGCGTAATTAAGAAGGGCATTAAAGATTTGCGGGCAGCGCCTCAAAAGGATTGGGAAGCGATCAAGAGCAAATATAGTTTTGACGAAAGTGGCGCCTTAAATATTACGGGTCTGTTGTTTGGTAACCAGTTTGCGCATTATGCCGAAAGAGCACTGTATTGGTATCGAAAGTTAGCGCCTCTAATGCAGTCAGAAGAAGATAATTTGAAAGGTAATATGGAAGGGAGTGTAGCAGTTGAGAAAAAGGGCCTCGGACCTCAAAGAGGCAGTGGGCGTTTTATTCGCTTTTTAGAAGCAAATCCAAGTCCTGATTTTTTAATTCGTAAGGCAACAGCGAGTGCTGTTCTTAGTCACGGCTCCTTGGAAGTTGTTGCAAAAGACCTGACGCATCAGCAGTACATTACAAATAAACCGAGCGTACTCACTGCTTCAGGTGCGGCACTAAAAAACCCTCAAACATTAGACTTCTCGTTAAACATTGACCATCGAACGGCAGCACCAAAGGATGAAATCAAACTTAGCATCGGCAAACAAGCTTTAGCCAACACTACTTTGAGTGATAGTAAAAACATGCCGCTTCGTATGGAGCAGGCATCGATGGACCTGAACTCTACGCTGATCCTCAAAGGAGAAGCCTTAGAGGGTGATGTGAAGGCAAATTTCACTCAAGCTAAGCTTGTCGGGGAGGGAGAAACAACCCTTGCGAAAGAGGTCGTGGCTATGTTGTCCGAAGTAAACAGCTTTTCTCTTTCTGCTGACTTGGGTGGCGAACTCGGTTCACCGGACATCGGGTTAAGTTCAGACCTAGATGCCATGCTTAAGAATGCTTTCGCCTCGCGTTTAAAGAAAAAACAAGCGGAGTGGGAAGCAAAGTTAAAAGCAGGGCTTGATGAAAAATTGAAAGAATATTTTGCCCAAAATGAAGAGCTGGCTAAATACTTTTCTGGGCAAGAGTCGCTGGTCGATACTGATTTAAGTCAAATTGACGAATTGTTAAGCAAGCAGTTAGCAAGCTATGCTGATCAACACAAAGAGAAAGCGAAATCTAAAGCTGAAAGCAAGCTTAAAGACGCCTTGAAAGGTTTGTTCTAAGGCAAAGCGATCGCGCTCCTGCTGGGAACTGAATGACTCTAGGCTTAAGCCAGTGTCATTCGGAGCGCTGCTTTTTTTGTGTTACTTTTTATCGAGCGGGCAGGTATTTAAGCCCACAATTTTGTAGAGTGGGCAAAAACCAACAAGTCCAGTAATCAGAGGCACTAAACCTACCCAGCCCCAAGGTGTTTGTGGTCCCAAAAATACCAAACTCAAAAGAACAAGGCCTAGCGCTACTCGTAATATTCGGTCCAAGCCACCTTCATTTTTCATCATTACTCACCTACTCGTCTGTTTGTTTAAAATTGCGTTGTTGTGAGTGAGAATACGTCGATTTAGCGAACGTGCATAATCAAGTTGGCTTGCCTTTGATTTAGGTCAACTCGAGTGGTTTAGCCGTTTATATGCGGGGGTTTGCGTGGGGGGTTCAAGCGCTGTTAGGGCAAAGGCTTTGAATGTGTGCCTCTATCATGTGAGCCGGGCTTGTGAAGTTCGAATTGTGGATTTCAAATTCTTTGTCGTCGCCCATGCCGCTGCGAAGAAGCTGGAACGCCGAGTGAAACTTTGAGCACGCCATAATGAAGTCTCGCTTGCCTCGAAAAGCTTGGCCAGCTTCGAAGGCCGCTTTTGCAGCCTGCACATGTTCGCTTATTTCTTTGAAACCTTTTTCGGCTGCAGTTAAATAATCGATAGACTCGTCTAAGAGAGTTTCGCTTGGAACCTGCTGTCGGCCCGCTTTAGATTTATAGAGTTCACCTAAGAAAAAATCCGTTCTCGCTAGCGCCATTTGATCGTCAGACTTAGAGAATATGATATGTGCTTCGAGTGCTAGTGCCTCAGCTGGAATAGGTCGACCTTCGTTTATAAGCTGCTGAGCTTGAGTCAGCTTTTCACGTGCCTCGTTCACGTCTGTAGTCATAAGGCTTGAGCAGGCACTTACCATGCAAATTAAAAGTGCGTTTGCGAGTCGTTTGAAGGCGAGTCTTAGTTGGTTGCGGTCTAAGGCATGTGTGTCCATAAATAGCGGTCTCGTATCAGAACTTAAATGCTGAAGCTTCTTGGTCTCATGCTCTATCTATCGAATTGACTCTTTCCCAAAAACTAGGCGCCGAAGTAATTAGGTGCTTAAAATCGACTTGTCCAGCCCAGTTACTACGCCAAAACGCAGTCCCTTGTCTTTGTATTCTTGGAGGTTAATGTTGAACTGACCGTCCTTATAAATCTCCCTTACTCGAACCGGTTTGCCGCGTTTATCCTTAAACTCCTGGCTTAAGTCTACGATTCTCTCGGGGCATGGTTTTTTTTCGGTATCTCTTACGATGATTACTTTGGGGCGGAGTTTGTTGTTGCGTTCACAAGACAAAATGATGCCTGCTTCGCCGTTCGTAAGCTCGACAATATGCCCTGGCGGATAGATACCAACTAGTCGTATAAACGCGCGTACGATTTCTTCGTCGAATTGAGTTCCTCGGCACTCATAAAGAATGCGCAAGGCTTCAAGTGTTGAGCGCGCATTGCTGTATACGCGATCGCTTGTGATGGCGTCGAACGCATCAACGACGCCGACTATTTTTGCAAAGTAAGGGATCTTTTCACTGGTGATGCCTCGAGGGTAGCCTTTCCCGTTGACCTGTTCGTGGTGGTTCCATGCCACGTCTACTGCGATGGGTGGAACATCTGACTTAGACATTAACAAATGTTTGCCATGCGCTGCATGGCTCTTCATTAGCTTGTACTCTTCGTCCGACAGTGCGCCTTCTTTGCTGAGTATACTGTCTGGAATTTTGATTTTACCGACATCATGCAGCATGGCTGCTACACCTAGATCTTCGAGCTCTTTTTCAAGTAAGGCGAGCTCTCTTCCTAAGGCAACGGCGAGCACGGAAACGCGAACAGAGTGCTCGGCGGTATAGTCATCTTTGTGCTTAATCTGTGTCAGCCACATCATCGCATTGGGGTTTTTGATGACACTTTTAACACAGCTACGCACAGCCGTTTTAACTTCGCCTGTATCTATGTCATGAGACAGTCTGAGCGCCCGGAGACAATTGTCGACGGTTTCTTTCGCATGGTTGAAGTGTGCAACCGCTATGGGGAGTTCACGTTCAACGGGCACTTTATAGATACGCCGCTTTTGAATGTTTGTGCGTTCTTTACGCTTTTCTTTATACGTTATGTTCGTCTGCGAAACATCAATAAAGACATGATCACAATATTCGCAAAGTTGGTCGATCTCATCTTCACTACTAATCAAAAAACCTTGAAACAAAAAAGGCGTGTCGATCCAAGGTCGGTCGAGCTCGACAACGTACATTCCAACCTGCAGTTTATGAACGAGAACTTTTTCGCGGACAAGTTTCTTGTCCACTTGGTAGGTGTTGTAGTTGTGTTCGCCAATCATTAATAGAGACCGTCTAAGGGAAAATCTGCATGCAATTTTAGCAGAGTTTTTTGCTCGCCATTAATTAATAGGGAGGTATTTGTCGCGTACTCGCTGAAAACAAATAGGGTCTAAAGGTGATGTCTGCGCAGATGTTAGGTGTTCGTAGACTTCTTGTAAAACAGCTTAAGCGCATAAATTGTAATGAGGTAGCATACCAGTGCGCCGATTCCAAACATGATGCGACCAATAGGGATGTCCAGCATTCCGGATAACATTGAAATATTGCTGTCGATATTTGACTCGGAACTGAATAACGCGACCCACGCGCTCATTGTGCCCATTAGAGCCGTTACAATACCGGCCATCAAATCTCTCCATCTGCTGGCTTCTTCCTTCAGCAGCACTAGGATGCTAGCGCAACAAATCGCAAGGCCTGCGATGGAGATAAGCCAATAAGGCATGTCACTTGCCGGTGAACCGAAGCGTGTAATCTTAAAGCCTTCTAGAATTAGAAATACTCCCCAAGCAATTAGGAATATGCTGACCCAGCTTCGTGCTACCTTATCTTTTTGCATAAGCTAATTCAGTTTCATACGTATTAATAAGCATTGAGTGCTGCTCAATAGAAATAATGAGTGGCAAGACTATCCAACTTGGTTCTATTATTGCATCCTTCGGTTCATCACATGTAATTTATTCTTTTAACGTAATGTATTAGGAGCCCATATGAGCGGCAATGAAGTAAGAACCCAAGCTATTTTTCAGATTACAAATCGTGAACCGCTTTCACTAGCGTCGACGGATCCGCTAAGTAAAATTTGGGCAAGTAATGTCTTTAATTTAGCAACGATGGAAGAGTCGTTGTCTAAAAATGCCTTTAAAGTAGTGAAGACAACAATGCAAACAGGTTCGCCACTAGATCCTGCTACTGCGGACATCGTCGCCGCGGCAATGAAAGACTGGGCAATGTCGAAAGGCGCTAAGTTTTTCTCGCACATCTTTTACCCAATGACCAACATTACTGCTGAGAAGCATGACGGTTTTATTATTACCAATCCAGATGGCAGCGCGATCACAGAGTTTACAGGTAGCCTTCTAATTAAAGGTGAGCCTGATGGCTCTTCATTTCCGAATGGTAGCTTGCGCATGACTAATGCGGCTCGTGGTTATACGGCATGGGACCCGACAAGCCCAGCGTACATTACGGAGACTGCCAACGGCGCAACCCTAATGATTCCAAGTGTATTCTTCTCTTGGACCGGTGAAGCTCTAGATAAGAAAATCCCTCTGTTACGCTCAAATATCGCAATGAATGAAGCCGCTCAGAAGGTCTTGTCTCTAATGGGAGAGGGCGACATTGCACCGCTTAATTCAAGCTGTGGCGCCGAGCAAGAATACTTTTTGGTAGACGAGAATTTTGCCAACAGCCGTCCAGACCTACTGTTGGCAGGGCGTACACTATTTGGCGCGCCGTCAGCTAAGGGGCAGGAGTTTGATGATCATTACTTTGGCGCGATTCCTTTGCGTGTTCAGGTCTTCATGCAAGACTTTGAAGATCAACTCTATAAGCTTGGTATTCCAGCTAAAACGCATCATAACGAAGTTGCACCAGGGCAGTTTGAAATTGCACCCTATTATGAAGCCGCTAACATCGCAGCGGATCATCAGCAGCTGATGATGACGGTTATGAAAGCGACAGCCAAAAAGCACGGTTTTCTCTGCTTGCTTCACGAAAAGCCATTCGCCGGTTTAAACGGCTCAGGTAAGCACGTGAATTGGTCAGTAGGTAATTCAACTCAAGGTAACTTG
Organism: Oleiphilaceae bacterium; assembly: GCA_034110885.1. GTDB lineage: Bacteria > Pseudomonadota > Gammaproteobacteria > Pseudomonadales > Oleiphilaceae > PZPK01. The sequence goes on along the minus strand of JAWUYI010000096.1, from coordinate 23,207 downwards.
CTTGATCCTGGTGATACGCCAGATGAAAATCTAAACTTTCTGCTCTTTTGTGGTGCGGTCATTCGCGGAGTGCACCTTTATGGGCCGCTTCTGCGAGCGGTTATTGCTTCCGCGTCAAATGACCACCGCTTGGGTGCAAACGAAGCGCCCCCTGCAATTTTGTCTGTCTACTTAGGTGACCAACTTGAGAAAGTGTTCAATGACATAAAAACGGGTGCGGTGTCACCGACCCAAGATGGTGGCTTGACGGCACTTGGTCTTTCTCAAATAGTCGACTTTAAGCGTGACCCAGGTGATCGTAACCGAACGTCTCCGTTTGCCTTTACAGGTAACCGTTTTGAATTTCGTGCGGTTGGCTCTTCAGCCTCTGTTTCTGGGCCTTTGGTGGCTATGAATACTATGCTGGCCGACTCGCTTAACTGGATTTCTGGAAAGCTTGAAGCCGCGCTTGCTGAAAATTCTGATAAGGCAGCGGCGGTAGTCGTCGTTTTGAAAGAACTTATGGAATTGCATGGAAATGTGATTTTTGGTGGCGACGGTTACTCTGCTGAATGGCATAAAATGGCTGTAGAGGAGCGAGGCCTGAAAAACCTTCCGACTACGGCTGATGCGCTTCCTTACTTGCGTGATGCAGATATCATCAAACTATTTGATACGACTGGCGTCCTAACGCCTGTCGAGCTTGAAAGCCGGTTTGAGGTGTATGCAGAGCAGTATGTCTTATCTATTGAAGTTGAAGCCAAGTTAGCGATCGATATGGCCACGACAATTATTTTTCCAGCAGCTTCGACTTATCTTTCAGACCTTGCCATTACGGCATCGAGCATGGAAGAGTTGGGTGTTACGATGGATAAAACGCTAGCGGTTGCTGTTGCTGAAAATGTTAATGCGATGATGGTCGCAGTCGCTAAGCTTTCGGATGCGCTTCTGCAGCATGATTTTGACAGCACAGAAGCTCACTTGCAATTCTGCGCTAACGATATTCGTGGTTACATGGATGAAGTGCGGGCCGCAGCTGACACACTAGAAACATTGGTTGCAGACGACTTATGGCCACTTCCTAAGTACCAAGAGATGCTGTTCATTAAATAAAACAAGGTTTCAATATTCTTAGATATTGTCTTCCCAATAAAAAAGCCGCTGTTAGAAATAACAGCGGCTTTTTTATGTGTTAAACCAGTGCTTCCGTTAGGGGGTTATTTAACGGCTTTGACTGTTGGAAGTATACGAAAGCCTTCAATGCTTACGAGTTCGCTAGGTTGGTAGTGACGGATACCTAGGTTGAACACGTCTGAATCGTTAGCAGTTTCGATATTGTTAAGCGCGGCGTCTCCGCAACCAAAGCTAACGGTGTAGGTTCCATCAGCATTTGGTATTGCCGTGTTCGAGCTTAAGTTGGCAAGATCATTAAACATGAACCCTTCTTTGTTATAAACCGTAATAGACCAAAACGCCTTATTTTTCGGATCTTGGAACTTGGCTTCGTGACAGGTGTCTGCCGGAAAGTTGCCAGATACTTCATAGATATTATCAGCGGCCTGAGCTCCTCCCCAACCGATAGCTGCGCCCACCTCATACTTCTCTTGGCTAAACAGCTTATTTGAATCATCGTTCGGGGCGGTAAACATTCCAACCAAGGCATCTTTACCGTCGCGTTTTGTAATGGCGGGCATCATCGCTTTCAACGCGTCTTCCGTTGTTTTAAACGACTCTTGATTCACGGGCTCCGCTTTAAACGGAATGTTGCTTTTTGCGTTAATACTCATTTTGTCTTGATACTGAGCGGCTTCGGCTTCCGAGAAGGTAGAGTCTAGGCGAACTACTAAGTATAAGTGCGTTCCCTCGTGAGTAGATAACTCAAAGGTGCCAGCGCCGTAGAACATAGGTTGAATGCGATGATCTTCAGTAACCGGTTGAACAGAGACATATTTACCTTCTGGAACTTCCGGTATGGTAATAGACGCCCCTTTCGAGACATCGACTACAGCCATTGAGTAGTAAGTGTCACGGTTCATTCGCACTACAGGCTGCGCATCTGTCGGTGTCAGCTTCCGCTTATGTAGAATAGTATTAACACCTACAAGCCCTTGATTCTTTAGCAATTGATGGGAGGTTTCGTCGCTGGGGTAGGAGGCATTCGTTACAGTTCCCCCTTCAGGAGAGAAGAAGTTTTCTAGCTTGTCGACAGGCTTTGCGATGACCGTACTCGCGGTAACAAGTGTCATAAAAAGTATAGATGTTTTTCTCATATTCATTTTCTGTTCCATTCTGTTGTTTGATAGGAGAGTTTGATTTTTAAGTTAGGGGCGATTCAGTTCAACCTGTTGTTTCGTTAGGCTAAACAGATCACCTCCCAATTTTCCTACAGTGCCCAAACGTTCTTGGTCTATGCGTCCATCTAGGTATAAATCGTCGCGAACGTACACGGCCTTCACATCTAAAAGTATAATCGTTCCGCCAGTAGGCAAATCGCTAATAGACAGAGTTTCTCTTAACGCACACTCATAGCGAATGGGTGCGGCTTTCACTGAGCGAGGGCTTACCTTCTGGCTAGGGCAGCTTTCAATTTCAGCAAGATCAAACTCACTTTCATCTCTGTTAATACTGGTGCTCGTGAGGTTCATTTTTTCGAGTAAGGTGGCGTCTACTATATTGACCACACATTCACCTGTTTCATTTAAATTCTGGAGCGTGTCTTTATCAATGCCACTTCTTTGTGTCACCTGTGTATACAGTAATATGGGTGGGTGGCAGCTTGCAACGGTAAAGAATGAATAGGGAGCTAAATTATCGATACCATTGCTTGAACGGGTGCTAATCCATGCAATGGGGCGCGGTGTGACTCCGCCACTTAAAAGGCGGTAGGCTTCTTGGTTTTCTAATTTTGAGGTATCAAAAAACATGAGCTTTTTGTCCTGAGCTATTACGCGTCTTTTAATGTTTGAGAGTCTGAAATATGGTCAAGTGCTGCCTGCAAGGCTTGCTCTCTGTTTGAGAAATTGTGGTCACTTGAAATCAAATTTAAGATCTGGAAATTTTTTAATTGCTCAAGTGTTTTCGGGTTTGGGCATAATAAGAACACCTCACAATGCGCATCTAGCGCATCTTTAATCGCGTTTTCTAAAGCAAGGCCTACGGTTACGTCGAACATCGGCACATCGCTTAAGTCCAAAATCATCGATTGGTACTCTGAAATTCTAGAATGCTGGCGTGTGATTGCTTTTGATACGCTAAAGATCATCGGGCCTGATAAGTAGAAGAACAGCACTTTGCCGTTTGCTTTGTCGAGCATGGCGCTCTCGGTGCTGGTTAGCGGGACATTTTCATCGGCATCACTAATTGCTTTTACTTGGCGAGCTTGTTCTTTGCTGAGTTTCTCAATGAGCAGAATATTCGAGATAAATACGCCAAGACCCACCGCCACAATTAGGTCTACAAAAACTGTGAGTAACATTACGCCATACATAATGGCCATGCCTTGAATGCTGACCTTGTGCGCGCGCTGAATAAAGCTCCAATCTAAAATATTGAGACCTACGTACACGGCGATGCCTGCCAATACGGCCATCGGAATAGGTTCTGTGAGACCACCTGCTACTAATACGACTAGTGCAAGAACAAGAGCTCGCACAATGCCAGAAACGGGTGAACGGGCACCGACTTGGATATTGGTGACAGTGCCCATCGTGGCGCCAGCACCCGGTAAGGCGCCAAATAAACCGGAGACGAAATTTGCGATGCCTTGGCCGCGCAACTCTTTGTCTGAGTCGTGTTCTTTTCGCGTTAATGAATCGCCAATAACGGCGGTTAGCAGAGTATCAATGCAACCTAGTGTTCCCAGCACTAGCGCGTCTATCACCATCGTGGTGAACATCTCCGCACTGAAATAGGGCATAACTAAAGAGGGTAGGCCTGCTGGGATTTCGCCTATTCTACGGATGCTGTCTGTGTCGAATAATACTAAGGACAAAATGGTAACGACGACCAAAGCGATCAGTTGAGCGGGAACATACTTCTGATATTTTTTTGGGAAGTAAAATAGTATACCTAAGGTAAGTAAGCCTAAAAGTAACTCGCTCACTGATATGTTACTCAGCATGCTTGGTAGTGCCGACAGCGTTCCTATTACACCGCCTGACGGAGCTGGGTGTCCTAGCAGGGGAGACAGTTGTAGGATGATCAGAATCACGCCGATGCCAGACATAAAGCCTGAAATCACACTATATGGCATTAAGGTGACATACTTCCCGAGCTTGAGCGTCCCCAGAATTATTTGAAAGATTCCAGCCATCATCACCACAGTGAAGGACATCGCCATACCGGTTTCTGGATACTTGGCCATCATGCTTGTTAGCACAGCGGTCATAATGACGGTCATGGGGCCAGTAGGCTCTGAGATTAGAGTGCTGGATCCTCCAAAAATGGCGGCGAAAAAGCCGACCATAATGGCACCCCATAGACCTGCCTCAGCCCCTGCGCCCGAAGCGACACCAAAGGCTAGAGCAAGGGGCAGAGAAATGATGGCAGTCGTAACGCCACCGAATATATCGCCTTTTAGGTTAATGCTTTCAAAACGATTGTCAGTCACAAACTAAACCCTCAATACTTGCGGGAAAAAAACAGAGTAATGTTAAAAGATTTGGCAATGGAAACAACTGTTTGCATGTCTTACTTTAAGACTCTCTACGATCAATAAGAGAATTTGGAGCGCCAGATTCAAGGTGTTTAAGTGTCTTTTCAGGTGCAGGTATAAAGCATAAGTAGATACTCTACTTTCTCCATTTCGCCCATGGATCTACACTACCTTCACTAGGCGTGCTGGAAGGTTCGGATGACTTGCTGTCGTCTTTCCAAATGTCGCCATTATCGCGATTTCTAGGCTGGCGGTTGTCTCGTTGTGACCCATAACTCTTAGATTTGTTTGAGTCATATGCGGCTGCGCTTTTGACTCGCTGGTCGCGTAATTTTTCAGCATCTTCTAGATTTAACTCCGCAGGCGCCCCTGGCGTTTGGTCTTCTGGAACAACGCGGTCTCGAGGAGGTAATTGGAACTGTGAGCTAGACGCCTTAGGTAAACTCTTAAATTGATACAGATAGAACGCTTCAACCTTTTCACGCGCCCAATCGGTTTTCTTAAGGAACTTCACGCTGGATTCAACACTTGGGTTGGTTTTAAAACAGTTAATATTTAGGTAGGCAAAAAGAATCTCAAAACCGTAGTGGTCCACTAGTTCCATTAGTAAATTCTTTAAGCTGAGACCGTGCAGTGGGTTGGTTTTGTAATTGATCTCATCATTCATCGGTAATGTCCATCCAAGGGGAGTAAGTGAGCAATAATGCCTGTTAAAGTTTAGGTAAATAGTACACTAAAAAACGGGTAGCTCTCATCTCTAAATCGTTTGCGCAGAGTGAATAGAACTGAGCTGAGTTTATTTGTACTTTGCAGAGGTGATGAACTGGCCGAAGGTCTCGCACCACACAATAACGCTGTTGTACTGAGACGGGTTTACATCGAGCGGAACTTGCACAAGAAAGGTATTGAAGGTTTTGATGTCACCGACTAATGCCATCTGCTCTTTTAGACGATGGAAGTCACTCTCTGTTTCAATGAACTCGGGCGATAGATACAGCTTATAGTCCGGACCGGGCGCCAAATTTCCAATATGGGATATTGAACGCGCGCCTACTGAAACCCTGCCTTCTCCCCAGTGGAGTGTATCGCTGTCTTTGAGGTCTCGCCGGAATTCGCCGGTATACACAGACATCTCGGCCGCAGCGGATACTGCCGCCACAGACGGTGCTTCTGGCGCGATAAGAATAGGCAAGGTGTATATTCCAACAGCAAACCCAGTCGCTCCAATAAAGCAGTGGGAAATGATGAGTAATACGAGGGTCCGTGCATTCAAGGGGCGATACTCCAGAGCTTGCTTGTGAGGACTAAGCGTACCGCATGCGCAGTGCGATCAGTCTACCCACTTACAGATCAAGATTTCGGGTTAAAACCTCTGCCGATTGAATAATTCGTTTCGTTCGATAAAGCTCAGGGTGCTTCTCTTCGTCGGAGTATCCGACGGGCTCTCCGGCACTTATGTTTACGAACCAAGAGCTTTCTGGGACACGGTCACCCAATAGCTTTTTAAACTCGGCCGGCTTAACACCTATGGCTTTTGCGGCTGCGTTGTAAGTGCAGCGGGTTTTAACTTCGTTAAGGTAGTCTCTGATCATCGTGATTTTATCTTGCATTAAAGCGTCATTCCTAGGTAGTTAATGCCCTTTAAGTGGGCGTTATATAGCAGCATGTTGCTAAGTAATCATAGCTCAGTTGGATGCATTTGCTAAATGCGGCTCATAAACAAAAAGGTGCTATGGGCGTATTGCAAAGCAGACATACGGACGTGCATATGATTAATTTTTTCGGTAATGCTGTTCCATGCCGTCAAGAAAGTTACGGAGTACTTGGTCTAAACACTCTCGATAGTTTTTATGGTCTGGGCGTCGAAATAGGGCGCTCAACTCATGTTTGCTTAAAGCAAAGTCATTTAAAAGCAGTATATTAAGCAAATCGTCTGCCTGAAGGTCGAGCGCAATTTTCAGCTTTCTCAACACAATGTTGTTGGTCATTACGCGCTCAGGTTCCGGTATTGTCTCATCTTTAGCGCCTCGATACTTGATAATGAGTCCGTTTAGAAAACGAGAAAGCTTTTCGTCTTCACATTGAACAAATTCAGGGGCTTCTTCGCGCGCCAGCCAAGTAAGGAGTTCCGCTTGATTTCCTTCGTGCCCGCCTAACTCTAATATAGAAAGCATAAGCTGATCGCTAAAATCAAAAATGTAACGCACTCGGCGTAAGATGTCGTTATTGTTAATGACTAAGCCTCCTGATTTGGTGGTGTTTCACTAGCCCCAATGGCCTTGGCTGTGATTTCAACATAAATCGTCATGATTGCATTTTCAACTAAGTCATCGATGCCTTTCATTAGAGATGACAGGTTTATTTCAACTGCAGTCTCTTCAGATTGTCCAAATTTACAATCGAAGCCCCAATACTTTGCACCAGAAGGTAGAGGGTTCTTACGCTCTTTTTTTAAGAACTTTCTGATGTCATGTTTCACGGAGTCTACGACTCGCGGGACTTTGATTTTTGGGTGCTCTAACTTAAAGGTCTTTTTCATTGGTATCCTAATGGGATCGGCCGTTACGGTGTGTTGCAGAGTGCTTGCCGATACACAGTGTCATGTTTATGACGACAGTTTAGCATCATTTAGCGCTAAGCTCATGGCTGTGAGCGTATAGTGATAAAAAAGAAGCGCTTTCATCAAAAGAAGGGAGCAACGCTAAGGATCGAGGCGAGCGTTCATTGCGAAACTCGGCTCGATCGCTTAGCGTGAGTTTATCTAGCTAATTGCTTTTACCAACTCGTCAGCCACTGCTGCTGACGAGCCTGGGTTTTGCCCTGTTATCAGCAAACCGTCAACAAGGGCTAACGAGTTCCAGTCGTCCGTTTTTTGGTACTCTCCGCCCAATGCGGTAAGTTGGTCTTCTAGTAAATAAGGCACGACGTCCGTGAGTTCAACGGCGGCTTCTTCAGAGTTGCTAAAACCGGTGACTTTTTTGCCTTTTACCAAAGGTTCGCCATTTGAGTTCTTGGCTTTTAATAGTACAGCTGGTGCATGACAAACCGAGGCAACAGGCTTTCCTGCCGCAATAAATCCCTCGATCAATGCAATCGAGTCAGCGCTATTGTGCAGATCCCAAAGTGGGCCGTGACCGCCGGGATAGAACACAGCATCAAAGCCTTCTACTTTCATATCTGCTAATTTAGCTGTTGTTGCTAATGCACTTTGAGCGTCTTTATCTTCGTCAAAGCGGCGTGTGTCGTCGGTTTGGAAGTCAGGCTCGTTACTTTTTGGGTCGAGTGGTGGTTGCCCGCCGAGCGGTGAAGCCAAAGTGACGTTCACGCCCGCATCTTTTAAACGGTAATATGGGCTAGCGAACTCTTCTAGCCAAAAGCCGGTTTTCATACCTGTGTCACCGAGTTCATCGTGCGAGGTTAAAACGATCAGTACGTTCATATTTTTCCTTTTAAGGTTGGTTCTATTGAGTGCCTATTTCAAAGACATTAGCTTGATTACGCTTTCTATACGGTGAATACCCTAAATAAGATGATGTTCAGCGCTGAACAGTTTTCTTTGGCCGGTTTTACTTAAAACGCACACGGGCACTGTCCATGGAATTGCTCACCGCTAGCTGGGTGCTCAAAAACTAAGTCGGTCGCATGCAATAGCAAGCGCTTTGCCATGTGCTCACTATGCGCGCTTTTGTATAAATCGCAACCAAGAATTGGATGACCTATCGTCTTGCTATGAATTCGTAACTGGTGCGTCCGCCCGGTATGAGGAATAAATGCAACCAAACTTCTGCGCGGCTGCTCTAGGCGTTTTAAAACCGTATATTCACTGAATGCTTTTTTGCCTGTGGTGTCGCAAATTTTTACGCGAGGGAAGTGGTTTTTATCTTTCGTGATAGGCGCCGTAATCTGTCCTTTATTCTCGGCTAACCAGCCTTCTAGCATAGCGACATAGCGCTTTTGGATTGTGCGCGCTTGAAACTGCTTATTTAGATGTTTTGCCGCCTCGGCATTGAGCGCCACGACCATAATGCCAGAAGTCCCAAAATCTAATCGGTGCGGTATTTTTGCATCAGGAAAAGCGGCGCTGACGTCCTGCTGACCGTTAACCAAACGATAGTGTACCGAATCCCAATTGAGAGGGTTTTTGCCCGACAGGCTAAGCAGCCCACTGGGCTTGTTGATCAACAATATATCGTCATCTTGGTACAAGATTTCTACAAAGCCATCACAAGCAGGCGCCACAAAATCGTCTACGATGCTTGAACTCAGCGGGCTGGAAGGTGAGTCGATAAAAGGATCAATTAGCGACACTCAATGCTCCTCGACATTTATAATCATGAAGGCTTTAGCGTGGTTTGCATGCGTCCTGAGATTGTCCCAGAAATTGTTATGCCACGGCTGCCAATGTGTGTTAGCTGCGTTCGATAGATTCACGTGCTGCTTTTGCCTCTTGAAGTATCATCATTCCGCCGCGAACAACGATAAAGGTAATAATTGTTCCTACAATTAGGTCAGGAATCCGGCTGCCAGTTAGAGCAATAAGCACGCCTGAAACAATGATCCCTAGATTAGCTATCAGATCATTTTTTGAAAATATCCAAGACGCTCTCATGTGCACGCCGCCTTGTCGATGCTTAGATATCAATGCGAGACAGGCCATATTTGCGAGCAAGGCCAGAGCGCCAGCAAAAATAATTAATGTGCTTTGCGGCTCGCTGCCAAACAGCAATCGTCTGAAAACCTCAAATAGAACCCCACACCCCAATATGATTTGAAGGTAACCACTGACACTAGCGGCTCGGGCTTGATGGATGACCCCTTTGCCAACAGCGTAGAGTGACAGTCCATACACAAACGCATCTGCTAGCATATCTATCGAATCAGCAATTAAAGCACTAGATTGGGCAAGCCACCCCAAAAACAATTCAGCAACAAACATCAGTGTGTTTATTGAGAGAAGTAAAATTAGGGTTCTTCTCTCTAGCTTATCAGCGTTTTCAGAACAGCCGCAATTTGACATTTACCTTCCTAGTTACACTGAACATGCGCTTATTCACTTTCTGTCGTTGCTGTCGCTGATTTAGCGGCTGGCTTTAAGATATAGATCGCGGCTACGAATATCACGATCAGATCCATTACTATGGCGGGTAATGCGGCAGCTAAGAATTGCTGCCCGAAGAGTAAGACGAGAACCACGAATATGAGTTTGCCAAGTGCTGCGATGGCAAATGCGGCCTTACGGACTGCTTCGTTATAAAAGCCATAAATCAGAATGACGCCCATTAATCCGATTAATGCTGACCAACTTCGTATAACGATGCTTTCCAATGCGCCATCAAAAGAAACGCCGAACATTGATTCCAATGCAGCTTGCGGCGCAAATAGACCGTAGAACATTGTGGCGGTAAGGCCTCCAGATATGAGCATTACCCACTTTGCATTTCTAGCGATGAAATCCATGTTATTTGATCCAATAAAAAGCTTCAGTTTAGCTGGTTGGTTTCGGAAATTCACTCACACCTTGAGAGCGTGTACTTAATTCGCGGGCAGTTCGCTTATGGGGACCAAAATTTCGTTTCGTCTCAGAAACCAAGGCATGAAAGGCGGGTTGTATCTAGCCCAGACGGCCTCGCCAGTGATGGTGAGCCCTTTTTCGGCGACCCAAGCTTCAAGTTTTTCCTTATTGCTTAAATAACCTTCTTCATTCCAAAATCCGGAATATCTGATGCTTGCCATTTGGCGCGCTGGGACTTCGCGTATGATGACACTCGAGTCCTTGGGTTCGGGTACGGTATCCATGGTGAAGGATGCCGGCATCATAAAGCTTACAGCCCATTTCCCCGCTACCAGCTCTTGACCCACTGGGGTGGTCATGTCGATCTCTTGGCTTTCGTTGGCTTGCCCGATAGGTGTGGTCATCTCAACTTCTTGCTTCGCCTTGTTGTTGCCCGAAATGTAGTCAAAGAGCTTGCTAAAGGCCTCGTCACCGGCGTTCTCGAAGTCACCTTCTATGACCGTTTCGGCAATAATGTGTGATTGGTACTCGCGAACTTCAAAGATATCTTCACTCAGAATGACCGTGTATTCCGCTTCCTCTATCGCCATAGCGTCTCCTACTACTAAGCATGCTAGTGCTGCCGCCCAGAAGGCTTTTTTTAATTTATACATACTTGAGGGTCTCATGTTAAAGAGCTCGACTGTGATCATGCGCCTATATAGAACGGCACGTAAACGGCATATCAAACACAGCTTTGATATGCCGTTCATATAGAGCGATGCAGGGTTATGCGCAATTAAGGCAGTGCATCAAACGGCTTGAGATCGACGCCTTCAATGTCGCATACCGCTCTAATAGTTGGGTGCTTGCTTAAGCGTTTCAAATAGTCAGCCAAATGTTGAAATGTAAAGGGCGATTTCTCGATGTGTAATGACCACTCAGCCAGCATAAATAAGAAAAAATCACAGGCTGTAATCTGACTACCTAACAAATAGGGCTTGTCTGATAATTGCTCATTAATGATGGATAAGGCATTGGCGATGAGTTTTTCCTGCGCAGCGACAACATTAGGAATGGTGCTTTCATCGGTTGTGTGGCGGTGTGGATAATAAAGAACCATTAACTCGGCTTGTAAGGTATTGTTCAGGTACGTCAGCCACTGGAAAAACAATGGGCGCTCTTTGGTCCCTTGCTTAGGAATTAAGCCGTGTTCCGGATGCTGCTCGCAGAGGTGAATGCAGATCGCCGGGCTTTCAAAAATCACCAGTCCATTATCGACTAAGGTCGGAATGCGGCCTGCAGGGTTTAGTTTTAGGTATTCAGTCGAGTTTTGCGAGTTCGATTCGGTGTCGACCAATAACAACTCATACTCTAGGCCCATATGATGCATTAGTAAGTGCGGCGCGGTGCTGGCCGTGTTTGGGTAATAGTAAAGTTGGTACAAGTTAGTCTCCAGAATTAAGGTATTAGCGCTGCACTATCGGTTCTTGTACTGGGTCGCGCAATAAGCCCGGCCTACTTTTGATGACCTAAGCTCTAAGTGCTTAGTTTTTCGACCACTCACCCGACTACGCCACAACTTAAAACTGCGTAGTTGGAGGTTTTGTCGCATAAAATTGATGACTGCTTGCTCACTCAAGCCAAACTGATGCTCGATCGCTTCAAAGGGGGTTCTGTCCTCCCACGCCATTTCGACAATTCTAGACGCTTCATGCTCATTAAATCGCACCATTCAACTCCAATTTTTTTCGAAACTAGGACAATGGTTACGCAAGCGGGTAGCAAATAGTTTAGTCAGATGGCTAAACACGCAGGTAGCCTATTATTCGTGCGCAGTGACTATGAGAAAACGAGCGCCATTAGTTTAAAAAGTGTTGTTCTCAGTAATCTTCGTAGTAAAAGAATTTTTTGGTTGCCAATGATATACATAAATCGGACTTTGGTAGATATCGTTAATTCTGCTGACCGTTGTCGCTTTGCATGAAGGCAAGGCGAAGTTGTTGCTAACAATTAGAATGTCATTTAAACACTCATTATTCAGCTTCTCATGGAGCGCCTGCATGGCTTCAGAGAAAAGATAGCAGAACAAAATAGAGGCGCTGCTTAGGTCTGCCGTCTTAAAGTCTTTGCGATGGACGGTTAGGTTGTCCAAGCCTAAGCTATGTTTTCGAATGATTGATACCAGCCAAGGAAACCATGAAAGCTCGTAGCCAATTACGTGTTGATGCGGGTACTTCTGGGCGACCGCGATAACAAGTGTGCCCCAGCCAGACCCAAGGTCAATTAAAGGGCCGTTCGCAGATCCATCTGTATCCGCAGAACCATTGATATCAGCAGCCCCATCAATAGATGCAATCATGGCTTGGCATGCTTTACTCGAGCTCATCATGGGTGAAATGCCGGTTTTTAATGTGCTCAAAACAATGCTTAGCCCCATCAGAAAGACCAAAACAAGAAGTGCGAGTTCAAATAACGCCATGTTAGTGGAAGCCTAGAAGTTGTTGAGTATTTATGGTCGGGTTCGCCACTATGGCTCGATAGGGTTAGCGTGTGTAAGGGGCATCTGTTCGGCTCTTTCAGTTTTGCATTCGTAGGAGCCCATTTCAAATTCTCGACAAATCCAAGGACGATTTTCATAGATGGAGCACATGAAGGATTCGCGATCTAAAGCAGAGCACCAACCGTCCTCTAAACGCAGCATGGTTTCTCCACCCCACTGATCGACTGAAATATGAATGTCTGGAACGTCCGTGTCTGTGATAAGCATTACTTCTAAGCGGCAGCAACAAGCTTTGCAATTAGAACAGCTCACTTCAGGTTCGGAGACATTTTTAAGAGTAATGGTCATGTATAAAATCAATTAAGGTAGTGCGTTGTTTTCCCAAAGTCGCTCGTATTCGAAACGTATTTGAGGCCGTGTTTTCGATGTAGTGAGTTGCTAGCCTTTGACCTAACCTGGTCAGGGGTAAGACGGGGTTAAACTGTCACAGCTTACTTTTGCTTTTTCTATGTGTTTCTGGAATTGCTCGCTCGGCACGGCAAAAGCTCGATACCGGCCTTTGCTGTCATTGGTGCCAGCTGAAATAATGCCTAACACCCGGGCAACATTTCCTTCCGTTGCGATCAATGCCGCGCCCGAATCTCCATGCTCTACACCACAATCCTTTAATCTAAGCATTTTCCCTTTACTTGGCTGCAGTGCAAATTGGCACTGCGTTTCAGCAATTAACTGAGAGGGATTGCTCATTGGATAGCCTGCAGCAACTAGGCTGTGCTTCGCGTATTCACTTGCATGTCCTGTTTTAAGTGAGCCTAGCATACAGCCAATGGGCTCCTTAAGTTTTATAAGCGCCCAGTCTGTGAGTAATGCTTGCTCATCAAATTGCCCTTCAGGTAAGTGCTTTGCCGCGACAGAATACGATATTGCGGTACTTTGAGCGACCAAGGTTTTATCTTGAACGCCCGCTAAAAAGTGAATGGTCTTGGGTGCAAAATAACGTTTAGTTTGTCGGTTATAAATACAATGCGCTGCAGTGATCACTGTGTTTGGGCCAACAAGTGTTGCTGTGCAAGACTGTACACCCTCGACCCGCAGTTTTCCGATGACATACCACGGGGCGTGTGAAGCGTCTAAAGCGGCGGCTTTAGACGGCGCTGGTGTTAAAAATACAAAGGTGAAAATACAAATAAGCATCATCATTGACTGACGAGTAGCGAGCATTAGAAGAGTTTCCTGTTTCATGCCTTGTTGCGCCCCTTGTTGCACTGTTTGCTCGGTTGTCGTTTATGAACCCTGCTCACAATAGTAGTTGTGTTATCCAGTCTTCGCCTCTTGCGCCGAAGGCAAATACCCTAAAAGACTGACTCTTAATAAAGTTAATGCGAGAGTAAGGGATAAAAACAACAAAATTGTATAGCAAACGCTTTTTTGTTTTGTGACCAAAACAGTACTATGTGTATAGTGGGCGAGGTCTGAAAAACGGTACCGCTTTGGCGCAACTTTGCCATAGGATATTTGGCCCAATATTTGTGATCTAGAATCTATGTTGTCTAAAATATAGGTGATCTAAAATATTGGTGTAACGAGTACGCTCAGACGCGCGTGGTGCAAATAAGTTTGAGAAATAAGCACTGAAAAAATTGACGCAACATATACATCGGTCAGTTATTTGTTATATCGCAATTTAATCTGGAGTTACCCTCTCATATGAATTTGCTATGGGTCGTACTATTGCCGCTTATTGGCACATTAGTCCCTTTGTTAACAGAGCGCTTCGGCCGCAATGTCTGTGCTTTTTCGGTTGCAATATTGCCCGCATGGTCGCTGATTCTGGTGCTGATGCATGCCGGTGACATTTTTGAAGGTCAAGACATCCGGCAATCCATCGAATGGATTCCCACTATGGGATTGGACCTTTCGTTTCGACTCGACGGGCTCGCACTCCTATTTTTGTTATTGATTTTAGGGATTGGACTTCTCGTAATTTTGTATGCCCGATACTACTTGTCAGCAAAGGATTCGATGGGACGTTTCTATGCATACCTAATTTTGTTTATGACGGCGATGGTCGGCATTGTTATATCGAATAATCTAATTCAGTTATGGATGTTCTGGGAATTGACGAGCATAAGCTCGTTTCTGCTCATTAGTTTTTGGTCTCATAAGTCAGAGGCTCGAAAGGGCGCGAGAATGGCCCTGACCGTTACTGGGGCAGGGGGACTTGCATTGCTCGCGGGACTATTGCTGATTGGTAGCATGGTCGATAGCTACGACCTTGATGCCGTATTAGCCAATGGCGATCTAATTCGAGCTCATGCGGCGTATCCGGTAGCCCTAATATTGGTGCTGTTGGGGGCATTTACAAAGTCAGCGCAATTCCCGTTTCACTTTTGGTTGCCTCATGCGATGTCGGCTCCAACGCCAGTAAGCGCTTACTTGCATTCTGCAACAATGGTAAAGGCCGGTATCTTTTTGATGGCTCGCTTTTATCCTGCTCTCGCGGGCACCGATCTCTGGTTTATTATCGTCAGCCTAACCGGCTTAACCACCTTACTTCTGGGCGCCTATATCGCGCTATTTAAGCATGACCTTAAAGGCCTGCTTGCCTATTCGACTATCAGCCATCTAGGACTCATTACTCTGCTATTGGGTCTGAACTCGGACCTTGCCGCTGTCGCGGCTGTGTTTCATATAATTAACCACGCTACGTTCAAAGCCTCGTTGTTTATGGCGGCCGGAATCATTGACCATGAATCTGGCTCGCGGGATATGCGTCGGCTTAATGGGCTTTGGAAATACATGCCTTATACCGCCACGCTTGCAATCGTCGCGGCGCTTTCTATGGCTGGCGTCCCCTTATTAAATGGCTTCTTGTCAAAAGAAATGTTTTTTGCTGAAACCCTTACCCAGAGCATGCTTGGCTCTTTGTCTTGGTTGATTCCGTTGCTTGCCACCTTAGGTGCGGCATTCTCTGTCGCTTACTCTTTGCGTTTTATTCACGATGTCTTCTTCAATGGCGAGCCGATAGACCTACCGAAAATGCCGAAAGAGCCACCTAGGTATATGAAAGTTCCGGTCGAAATTCTTGTCGCGCTCTGTCTATTAGTTGGAATCTTCCCAGCTTTCGTTGTGGGTGACCTGCTGGATGTCGCATCTTTCGCTGTGCTATCTCATGATGTCCCTGTGCACAATCTAGCGATATGGCACGGGTTCAACGTGCCCTTGCTTATGAGTTTTCTTGCAATGGTGGGTGGCGTAACGATTTACTACAATCGGCACCATCTTTTTCAGTTTCAATCACACTTTGATGAGGCCGATGCCAAACATATTTTCGAAGGCGTGGTGCAGTCGATCGTTAAGTTTTCTCAGCGATTTATAGACGCATTGGAAAATGGATCTCTGCAGCGATATGTCTTTTTACTGCTTATATCTACACTCGTAATGGGCGCATGGCCGCTTCTTGACTTGACTCAGAATGTTGGTTCACGCACTCAAATTCCGATTGATGCTATAGCAATTACCGGCGCTATATTGATGATACTAAGTGCCATCGCAACCGTAATATGGCACCGAAGACGGTTTCTTGCGCTGATATTTTTATCGGTGGTTGGTTTAATAGTGTCGTTGGCATTTGCTCAGTTTTCAGCGCCAGACTTGGCGTTAACCCAACTCTCCGTCGAAATAGTGACCATCATTTTGCTGCTTCTGGCGCTATTCTTTTTGCCTCAAACCACACAAAAAGAGTCGAGTCACAGACGTTTAAGCTTAGATTTTCTTGTTTCAGGACTTATCGGCTGCGTAATAGGCACCATCTGTTATGCCATGCTCACAAGTCCATTGGACACGATCTCTGACTTCTTTATTGCGAACAGCAAAACAGGTGGCGGCGGCACTAATGTTGTTAATGTTATTTTGGTTGATTTCCGAGGGTTCGATACCTTTGGGGAAATTATCGTATTGGGTATAGCCGCATTAGGTATTTTTAAGCTTATTGCCAATATGCGAATTTATATGCCCGCACGCGATGACAAAGGCCGCGCGTGGAGCAATGACCCGCATCCCATGATGTTTGAAATGGTATCTCAAAGTCTCCTTCCACTTGCTCTGTTGGTATCCGCGTATATTTTCTTACGAGGGCATAATATGCCGGGAGGAGGTTTTATTGCTGGTCTTATTACATCTGTAGCGATTATTCAGCAGTACATTGCGCACGGTGTTCAGTGGATAAAACCCCGAGTCACGCTCGACTATCAATGGGTCATTGCAAGCGGGATATTAATTGCAACAGCCACAGGCTTAGGCAGCTGGATTTTTGGTAAACCATTCCTGAGTACTTGGTTCGACTACTTTCATTTACCTTGGATCGGCGAGTTTGAACTCGCCAGTGCCATGCTCTTTGATTTGGGCGTATATCTAACCGTAGTGGGTGCCGTGATGCTAATACTAGCCAACTTAGGCAAGTTAACGACGAGCGAACGCCATGATATTAAGGAGAACGGTTAATGGAAGCGATTTATGCGTTCTGTGTCGGCATACTGACCACGTGTGGACTATTTTTGGTGTTACGAGGTCGAACCTTTACAGTCGTAATTGGCCTAACCTTGCTCTCTTATGCGGTCAACCTGTTTCTTTTCGCCAGTGGGCGCCTAAAGCTTGATGGTGCGGCAGTGCTAGGGCAGTCAGCTGAATACAGTGACCCATTACCACAGGCGCTCGTGCTTACTGCTATCGTTATCGGTTTTGCAATGACCGCGTTTGTGGTCATCTTAGCGATGCGTTCGCGAGCGGATCAGGGGAATGACCACGTAGATGGGCAGAGTTCGTCTCTGCCGACTAGATCCTCTGCTTCAGACAAGAGGAATAGTTAATGCAACACCTGCCTATTCTTCCTATTTTATTACCAATGTTGGCGGCAGTTTTGATGCTACTTCCGCCTTTCAGTAGTTCGATTGTTCGACAGCGTTATCTTGGCGTTTCAGCCATGCTCATTCTCGTTACCATCGCCACTTTGCTTTTGATTAAAAGTCATCAGCAAGGCACGCAAATGTACATTCTCGGGGGTTGGCAACCGCCTTTCGGGATCGCTTTGGTAGCAGATAGATTATCAACGCTTATGGTGCTCTTAACCTCAGTGCTTGCGCTAGGCGCGCAACTTTATGCCTGCGCTGGTGACGATAAAGGTGGTATGTATTTTCATCCGCTTTTTATGTTTCAGGTTATGGGAATTAATGGCGCGTTTCTAACGGGCGACATCTTTAATCTCTTCGTGTTTTTTGAAGTATTGCTTATCGCGTCGTATGCACTGTTGATTCATGGCGGAGGTAAACAGAAAACCAAGGCCAATGTGCATTACGTGATTCTGAACCTTGTTGGCTCGAGTGTTTTTCTGTTTGCGCTCGGTATTCTATACGGCACCATCGGCTCACTTAATATTGAAGACATGGCCAACAAAGTGCGCTTGTTGGGGGAGCATGAGCAAGCCCTCGCCAAAGCAGGGGGGCTCTTGTTGCTAGTGGTCTTTGGTTTAAAGGCTGCTTTGCTGCCGCTGCATTTGTGGCTACCCAAAACCTATGCCGTGGCCAGCGCACCCGTTGCCGCACTATTTGCCATTATGACTAAAGTGGGTGTTTATAGTATTTTACGCGTACATACCACCATTTTCGGCGACGATGCCGGCGCTCTTGCGAATATGATTATACCTTGGTTGTGGCCTCTAGCGCTCTTAACCATCGCCATGGGCGCCATAGGTGTTCTTGCTAGCCCCAACTTAAGACTAAGCGTGGCTAACCTCGTTATCGTCTCGGTCGGAACGCTTATACTAGCGATTGCCATGCAGCGAGAGTCTGCGACATCTGCAGCGCTTTACTACATGATTCATACCACCTTAGTAACAGGCGCGCTCTTCCTCATCGCAGACCTGATTAGTACACAGCGAGGCAAAGCAGAAGATCGTTACGTGATTGCACGCACAATGAAGCACGAAAAGCTCATTGGTATTGCGTTCTTTATTGCCGCGCTCACGGCTTTGGGTTTGCCCCCTTTGTCAGGGTTTGCAGGAAAAATACTTATATTGCAATCGGCGCAAGGCATGATGGAAATGGCTTGGGTGTGGCCGGTAATACTACTTTCTGGGCTTGCATGTTTAATTGCAATCTCGCGCGCGGGCACGACTATTTTTTGGCGTTCAAAAGGGGAAAGTAGTAATGATGAGCCGCTCTCCAAACTCAAGCTTATTGCCGTTGCATTGTTGCTCTCGGCATCACCGCTTTTAGTTGTGTTTGGTGGCCCCGTTACGGACTATACCAATCTTGCTGCGGCTCAGTTGCATGAACGGAGTTCGTCGGTTGGTACTATGCTTTCAGGAGTGGAGAAGTAATGGAAACTAAACCGCGCTTTCGCTTAATGCCCATGCCAATGCACACATTTCTGCTGTTTGTTGTTTGGCTATTGCTCAACAACACTGTAGCGCCTGGACACTTGGTGTTGGGAGCATTTTTGGCGCTCGTTATTCCCTTACTTACCTCTGGTATGCAAGATCCTCAACCGAGCTTTCGTAAGCCGTTCTCAAGCATACGCTATGTGTTGATGGTGATCGGTGACATCATTGTGGCCAATTTTGAAGTGGCGGTTTTGGTGGTTGGTTCGTCCAAAAAACTGAATCCAGCATTTATTGCGGTGCCTTTGGATATTCAGCATGAGCTCCCCATCACTATTCTTGCGAGTACGGTGTCGTTAACGCCAGGTACAGTCAGTGCAGAAATATCCGAAGACAAAAAGTGGCTCTATGTCCATGTGCTGAAATTGAAGGATAAAGAGGAGCTGATCGCCGTGATTAAGCATCGCTATGAGCGACCTCTTATGGAGATTTTCGAATGCTAAGTATCGCAATAATGATTGCTACCATGCTGGTGTGTGCATCGTTGGTCCTTAATTTGTGGCGGCTGTTTGCAGGGCCTAGTAGGCCTGACCGAATCCTAGCGCTCGACACCATGTACATTAACAGTATCGCATTGATTGTATTGTTTGGTGTTTCGTCTGGCACATCACTCTATTTTGAAGCCGCATTGCTCATTGCTATGCTCGGATTTGTCAGCACCGCAGCAATGTGTAAGTACATACTACGTGGCGACCTGATTGAATAAACGCACAGAAAACTCATCGATTTAAACAGTATGGCGGCGTCATACCGAGAACAGAATTAGGACAGGGGTTAGGACAGTTTCATGGAATTTTGGATTGAATTAGTGGTATCAGTATTTTTAGTGATAGGCGGCCTTTTTGTCTTTATAGGATCGCTAGGTCTAGCTAAACTGCCCGACTTTTACACTCGCCTTCATGGACCTACTAAAGCGACAACTTTAGGTATGGGGTGTCTGCTTATTGCTTCGATGGTGCTTGTCACCTATCAGCAAGGTTACTTAAGTTTGCACGAGCTGCTTATTACCTTGTTCTTGCTTATAACGGCGCCTGTTACGGCGCATATGTTGGCTAAAACAGCTCTGCATCATGAATTAGAGATACTTGAGAAAACCTCAGGTAAAGACCTGTCTCCGCGCGCCCGAGAACGAATGAATCCATGATCTATCGGCAGGCGAAGGTATTACGGCATTATTCGTTTATCCAGTTCCATGCGTATTGTAAGCCACTTGTTTGAAAATGTTTTTCGCCTATACCGGCTAGCTTACCAAATGGACTGTCGACCGCTGCAAGACAGCCCCAAACACTGCTTTCAGATACTATTGCAAACTTGTTCATATGTATCGGGCTTTTAAATGTCCATTTCAAATTCTCATATCCTGCTCTAGTACTCATCGAGAACGTCCCAGCCAGCAAAACAAGAATGTTGATCGTTCCATGTTCTTCGATAAGTTCGTCGAATACCTCTATCCATTCTCTTCCGCAATGTCCATTTTTTCTGACGCCACAACGCCAATTGTTGCACCTTTGCCCTCCGATAGTTTTTTATAATTGTTTTTTCTTGGTTAAAATAATATCTTTAGACTGAGCGATACATGATGCCTCTTTCATGCTTTTGGACGTTAAGTTGGCTTTTCTTTGCTGACAAGCATGTCTATGAATTTTGTAAATCGCCTCTGTCTTGTTTCGGGTTTCTTTGCACTTCCCAGTCCGTAAGCGATGACATAACGACTCGATTTAGTGAGTGTTTCAAAAAACTCTTTCGCCCCCGAATTACTATCCAGTGCTGCTAGGAAATCCGCAGGCACTTTCATTTCACTTGCGGCGTATGCATTCTCCCATCGACCGTCCGCTTTTGCGGCACGAACGTGCACAAGCCCTGACTCCGTCATTCGACCCTCGTTAATCAAACGCTCGACATGCTCTCTATTTCTTTTCGACCAGTTGCTTCGTGCCTTTCTTGGCGTGACTCGCTGGAGGTAGGCTCGGTCATCAATTGACTTTTTTACACCATCGATCCAGCCCCAGCAAAGCATTTCAATCACGACATCGTCCCACGTCACACTCGGAACCCCCGTCTTTATCTTAAATATTTTGACCCACAGTTCACGTTCGATGGCGTGATTCACCTTAAGCCACAGGCAAAGATCTTTCGGCGTTGCAAAGGACATTATTTTCGTTGGATCGGGTTCTGGCATAAATCTAAACTCTATTGGGCATAACGCAGAGGCTATCGGAAGTCGTGTGCGCAGCATGCTTTGGTTGTCCAGCCACGAGAAGGCGTCGACTAACGGAACCTAACCTCTAGCAAAGATATAGAAAATCCCTCTCGCTCAGTTTATTAAAATGAACTACTTTTGGCTGCTGTTATTTTTCGGGGGGCAGCGGGACTTTTTGCTACTTTAAACACCATGACTCTTGTTCTTTAGAGTTTCTTTGAATTGATTTGCTCCTTGAGCAAACCATTGCTACACGGTTTGTACTTATGTCCGTTTCTGCTGATATTGCTTCAGTACTACGAAATTTGAATTGACCCGTAGACTCTTTAAGGAAGTTCAGAATTGCACTTTCATCCATTTTGAATGTTAAAGCCCGGTAAGCCCATCCCTTGATTCCAAGAATTACTGCTACAACGACTGCAACGATAATTGCTATTGTTATTTCGCTCATCAGCTAGTGATTCCTAATAACGTATAACGCCCCAATAAGAGACTAAAAATTAGCTTTCTATAATGTGTAGCAAAGCGAAACAGAGCAAACTTTTTAGTCCTGCTTAATTGGCTTGTTAGCTACGAAATTCACCTAATGCTTCAATTGCTAATTCCGCTTTCTCTGATTGAACAAAAATATGATCATGATAATAAGCTGCTATTACATTAGCGCTGATGCCTTTTTCGGCTAGCTTAGTTGAAACAGCCGCAGTTAAGCCAACAGCATCTAGGCTTGAATGAATGGCTAAAGTTATTCCTCTAAACACAGATTCGAATGGAAGCTTGCTGGCAATAGCGACTTGTTTAGATACAACCAAAGTTAACCCTTCAGCTTCACGGTAAGTTGCTAAAGGAGCCAACTTTTGAAAGTCTTGATATTCACCTTGTACAGAACAAAATACATATTCATCCGGCATTAATTCCGGTGACATAGAGCTTAGTAACTTGCTTAAATTAGTTTCTCCTACCACCAAACTCTCCTTTGTAGCTGACGCCGCAAACAACGGCAGGTCTGTGATTGTGAAAAAATGGCGAAGCCATGCACAAGAGGCGCAACGCAAGGCTGCCCAAGGAACGCAGCGACTTATGTTGCTTAGTCTTGTTAGGTATCGCGAATATCACGACAAAAAACCAACTACAATATAGAAAAGCATATTGCCGACAGCTAGGGTTAATATGACTAGAAGCAACCGCGCCAAAATTTTTACAATAATATGTCTTCGCTTTGAAAGAGTGCCAAATGACTCAGTCAATATGAATAATAGCAGCGCAATGTGTGAAGCAACCCCACTTGCTAAATACAAAAAATTTAATTCCAAACTAGATCCGATAGCAGTTAGTACCAATGCACATAAAAATACTGCGAAAAGAATCGGCCGTGTTCGGATCAACGTTTCCATCTAAATACCTAAGGCCTTGCGAATGGGCGAGCGACAGCGACTCCAACACAGCTTGTTTTAGCTGGGTGAACATTGCGCTTTTGGTTATGTGTTTTTATAAAGTTGGCCATATTGCTATTATGCCCATTAAGTGGAATGCACCAATTACTAAACAAATGGCAGAGCTCCAAACCCAAAAGGTGGTGCTATTTTGTTTTACTTGAGGGTGATTAGTAACAAATGGAGCGACTAAGCCGCCCAATCCACGAAGCAAGTAGATAACAGAAATTGATGTTAGAGCAAATTTGCTAAAAGGCATTCTAGGTAAAAAACCAGCACCAGACAATGCATAGCAACCCCAAACAATTAAAACCGCTGCAACACCAAGCGTTATAACTGTAGGTTTCAAAGAGCCCCTCTCAGCCATCAGTGCCATTGATTCCCCTGCACCGAAAAAACGATACCAGTTTGGGCCTCCAATGACGACGCCAATATGTAAGGCTGCTGCTAGAAAACTAAATAAGCCCGCGAGTACCAAAAAATCAAAGTTCACAATGAATATCCATGTTTTTCA
>JAWUYI010000095.1:0-7748 GCA_034110885.1 Oleiphilaceae bacterium | reverse complement strand
GCTCGCCATGGCGGTGAAGACTTCACACTAACCACCCAAGACCAAATGCTGAGTAGCTTAGACAATATCCTGTCTGTTCTCACCCTCGCGATTGGAGCCCTTGGGTCGATCTCTTTGTTTGTGGGTGGCGTAGGAATTCTCACCATTATGACCACAACGGTGCTAGAACGAACCAATGAAATTGGACTGCTGCGCGCAATGGGCGCGACGCAAAAACAGATTCAAATTCTATTTCTCAGCGAAGCAACTATTCTAGCCTTTCTAGGTGGGCTGCTAGGCTTAGGGCTGATGGCCTTAATATTTGCCATCATAAAAGTGGCACTGCCCGAGCTACCCATTGTGCCCAACCCATTTTACTTGGTCGTTGCATTGTTGCTGTCGGCGCTCATTGGCTTAGTCGCTGGCGTAATACCTGCGCATCGAGCCGCGAAGCTAGACCCTATTGATGCTTTGCGAGCCGAGTGATCGCTGCATTTCTAGTCTGAGCATAAACCTGAGTAAAAATGGTTGCCGGTCGGCGAAGGCTATAATGAGGTTTTAATAAGGCTAGAAAAGTCGTCGTTATTTAGAATCAATCGATGATTCGTTACTTTGAAGCAAGAAACTTAGCTACACTCATTAGCACGAAAGTAGTGCAAGCCATGAAAAAACAAGCAAGACCACTACAACAGACGCTGAACGAACCTGCCCCTTGATTCTCATTAACTTGAGCAGCGTTTTTCTTACAGACGAAATAGGACATAGAATACTAATGAGCATTGAGCTTGCAGATATAGAGCGATCACTTGCCGCTTTTGAGCCTTTTCGCTGGTTGCCAGAAGAAGCCTTGCACAAACTGGTTCGCTCGATCGACGTTAGCTATTTACAGGCCGACCAAGTCGTTCTAGAGCTTGGCGACACCATTGAGCATTTGTATTTTGTGCGTTCTGGGGAAGTCGAGGTATTTCGGCGAGACGGAGAACTTTACAATAGGCTTGCCGAGGGCAGTGTTTTTGGGCAGATGAGTTTGCTGATGAAGCGAAAGGTTCGCTACCCTGCCCGCACACTGACAGACTCTCTTTTTTACCTTATTCCCGCTAGCGTTTTTGACGAGTATTGCGATCAGTATTCTGAGTTTGGTGACTTCTTTGAAACCAACAACTCCACCACACTAGAACAAGCGACACAAGTTAGCTCTGACGACATGACGACCGTTTCGGTACGTGAACTACTCTCAGGAGAGACTTTGATTGTTGCGCCCGAACTAAGTGTAGCCGACTGCGCAACGCTTATGACAGAGGCCTATACATCGGCTGCGCTTGTGCGCGATGCATCAAACAATTTGCTTGGTATTGTTACAGACAGCGACTTACGCGAACGCGTGATTTCTCGGCGCTTGTCATTCGATACGCCTGTTCATGACGTCATGACGCATGATCCTACCGTGATGGATGATCACGCTTACCTGCACGAAGTCATGCTGACAATGCTAAGAAACAACGTCCATCACGTTCCGATAATGGAAGGTCAAAATGTGTTGGGTATTGTCTCTCTGCCTGACATGGTAAGTCATGAGTCTCATAACTCCTTGCTCTTGGTCCGCAGCATCATGTCAGCAGACAGTATCGATGCCTTAGCGCAGCTTTCAGAGCAACTACCTGCGGTATATACCCGTTTAGTGAATGAGCATGCGACATCACACATGATCGGTTCGGCTATGTCCGTTATTGGGTCTAGCTTTATGCAACAAATGGCTAAGCTAGCCGAAGACGAGTATGGCCCACCGCCCGTTCCTTACTGCCTCATCGCGCTGGGCTCATTAGCCCGCAACGAACAATTACTCGTAACAGACCAAGACAATGCTTTAATACTCAGCGACGACTACGACGAGGCTTCGCACAAAAGCTACTTCGATAAATTCAGCAAGTTTGTATGTGCAGGCCTAGATCGCTGTGGCTACCCTTTTTGTGACGGCGGCATTATGGCATCTAACCAAAAATGGCGCTTAACACAGACTCAGTGGCGCGAGCAATTCACCTCATGGATTGAAAAGCCCGACCCGCAGGCGCTTCTAAATGTGTGTATATTCTTCGATTTAGTTGCCGTGTACGGGCAAGAAAGCTGGGTTTCTGAACTACAGGAATTAATAGCAAATAAAGCAAAAACAAATAAGCCGTTTTTGGCAGCCTTAGCTCGTAATACATTAAAACGCACACCACCCTTAGGTTTTTTCAAAGACTTTGTGCTCGAAGAAGACGGGCGGCATCGCAACTCGTTCAACATTAAACGTCGCGGAACAGCACCAATGAGTGACGTAATTAGAGTGCATGCATTGGCTACCGGGTCTGTCTCCCAAAACTCATTTGAACGTTTAGACGATATTGCGAAAACCACCTTATTACCCGAGGGTAAATGTGACGAAATCAATAACGCCTTAGAGCTTTTGTATACCGAACGAGCAAGGCAGCAAATGCTAAGCATACGAGAGGGCGAAGAGCCGGATAATCAAATAGATCCAGAACTCTTAACAGCGTCAGGGCAACGTGCACTAAAAGAAGCATTTAGTATATTGAGTCAAGCGCAGCGTTTTCTTAAATATCGCTATACGGCTAGCCAGTAATGTTTACTGAATTAGCACTGCCTAAATCCGTACCGCCTAGCTGGGACAACTATTGTAGTGACATGTTAAAGCACTCTTGCGTGGCGCTTCATCCTTTTTATAAAGCGGGTTTTTCGGCATTAGAGAAACCTTTGAAAGAGACGCGTTTTGTTGCTGTCGATATCGAAACAACTGGCTTTGACCCCAAAAACGACCGCATCGTAAGTATTGGGTTGGTCGAGTTCGACCTTAGAAGAATTATACTCAGCACCAACAGACATTGGTTAGTGAACCCGGGTTCCTTGTCTGACAGTTCGGTCGTAGTGCACGGCATTACGCATAGCGACGTAGAATCTGCGCCCGAAATTGATAAAGTCATCGCCGACGTAGTATCTGCCCTAGAAGGGCGTATTGTGGTTGTGCACTATCGCGCAATGGAGCGAGAGTTCTTCCGCCAGTTGAGTATGCGCCTATGGCAGCAACCATGGCTGTTTCCAGTCATTGATACCTTCTCGCTTGAGTGCGCATTCCTAAATAGCTCTAGAACTACTTGGCAACGTTTAATCAGAAAGCCCTTACCATCCTTAAGACTGCCAGATGCAAGACAGCGCTATGGCTTACCAGATTATGAAAACCACAATGCCTTAATCGATGCAATCGCCACGGCAGAATTATTCCAAGCGATTACGCAACGCTGGGATTTAAAAAACCGTTTAGTGTCGAGTTTAGCAGTATAAAGAGAGGCCGTTCGATGGGGGTTGGGGCAGCAAAGAAGGCGCAGAAGGAAAAGAAGGAAAACCAAGAGCCCAAACATTTCTGTTCGGGCTCTTGGTAATATCGTTTAACGTTTTTCTGTTCTAAGTCCCATCAAGAGACTCACACACATAAACAGCAGCACGAAGGTAAACGGCAAGCCCGTAGATATCGCTCCGGCCTGCAATGCCTGAATGGCCTCGGTGCCACCAATCCAAAGCAATGCGGCAGCAATCGCGCCTTCAACACTGGCCCAAAATATACGCTGAGGTACGGGTGCATCAATCTTTCCGCCTGCGGTAATGCTGTCAATGACCAGCGAGCCCGAATCGGATGAAGTGATGAAGAACACCAACACCAGCACAACAGCAATGACTGACAGCACATTACCCATGCTAAGTGAGTCAAACATCTGGAACATGGCCAGCGGCACAGAGGTCAACCCTTCCGTACCAAGAACCCCGACTTTATTGACGATCTGATCAATGGCAATGCCGCCATAAACTGACATCCACAACACCGTGACCAAAGTAGGAATACCGAGAACCGCAATAATAAACTCACGAATCGTTCGCCCCTTAGAAACACGCGCGATAAACATACCGACAAATGGTGACCACGAAATCCACCATGCCCAATAAAAGACAGTCCAACCTTGGAACCAAGCTTCGTCGTCTCGGCCATGCGGGTTACTTAAAGGAATGATGTTTTCAATATACGCACCAAGGGTTGTAGTGATCGAACCCATTGCGATAGCAAAGCCCATCAAAGCCACAAGCGTAAGTAAGGCAAATGCGATCAGCATGTTTACATTACTAAGTAATTTAACACCGCCTTCCAATCCTCTCACCACCGAAATAATAGCCAGTAGTGTGACTCCTACAATGACCATAATTTGAAGGCTAATTCCGTTTTCAATGCCGAATACATGATTGATACCGGCAGCCGCTTGCTGAGCACCTAAGCCCAACGAAGTTGCAAGACCAAACAGCGTGGCAAGCACGGCAAGAATATCAATGATGTGCCCTGCCCAGCCCCAAGTCCGATCACCTAAGATTGGATAAAAGGTAGAACGAATAGATAGAGGAAGACCCTTATTATAGGTAAAGAACGCAAGAGAAAGCGCCATCACCGCATAGATTGCCCAAGGATGAAGCCCCCAGTGGTACATCGTTGCACCAAGCGCCATTCTCGCCGCTTCTGGAGTGTTCGCTTCAACACCTAAAGGTGTTTCATACCAACCAGTGTAATAGGCGACAGGTTCCGCTACGCCCCAGAACATCAGCCCGATGCCCATACCGGCAGCAAATAACATGGCGAGCCACGAGATGGTCGAGTGCTCCGCTTTCGCACCTGTTCCACCAAGGCGAATTTTGCCCCAAGGAGACAGCGCCAACACAATGCAAAACACCACAAAAAAGTTAGCGGACCACATAAAGAAGGCATCAAAGGCGCCGATGATGTCCCACTTCAAACCGTCAAGCAGACTCTTAGCCGTTGACGCGTCGCTGACCAAAGTAGCAATCAAAAAAAGTGCAATCAAGCCGGCACTCGTACCAAAAACAGGGTTGTGTATATCAAAGCCCCATTTCTGAATATTATCTTGGCCAACCGAGTAATCTGTATTCTCAATACTGTATTTATCGTTATGTTCTTCCACGAGCTTCACTATCCCTTGTTAAGTTAGTGAGCATAAACATACACACAGAGTGGGCAAACCTCAAATTTGTTTAGATCTCTAATGAAAATAAACTCTCAGTGAGTAGATAAAATGCTCCACTAGTAACTTTTTTATAGGGTACCGAAAGAATAATGAGACTGTTAATTCAGGTTGCTGTTCATTAACGAACGTATTTTTAAATGACAAACACCTTCAGCACTAAACTCAGTTGCGACCATAGATTCGGCGGCGTTCAAATCGGAAAAAATCAGATTGTTCTTCTTTCTCTATGGTCGGCGCTTCAATACCAAAATGTTTTTGTCTTAATTCTGATAGGGCTGTCTCAAGGGATTCGCCGCTTAATGTATCTAGAAGGGTCTGACGCGCTTGCATGTAGCTTAGGCCATTGTCCCAGCGTTTATTCTTTTCGGCATCGTTTGCTTGTAAAACTATGATCGATTCTTCGTCGAAACCTAACTGTCGACGCACGTCGTTAATGGCCAATTGCCGGTCTTCCGGGGATAAGCTGTTTAGCGTGTGCTGTACAGAGTCAAAGTTAAAAAATGCTTGTGATACTACACCTGGGTTCAAAGTAAGGTCTTGCAGGGTGTCGCCTAGATTTTCATTAATGATGGCTTGGAGCTGGTAAAGTTTTTCGTCTAAAGTAGTTTCGTTAGCGTCGTTAATGTCTTTATATTGCGCGTGAATATTCATCTGTTTTTGTTCTGATTCTTCTATCTCCGCTGACCACAAAATATCCGCATCATCTCCAAAGAGTTCTCGGCGTTTCATCCATATAGCGCCTTCGCGTGCGTCATCGGGTAGTTCAGATAGCATCAACTGACTCTCTATCAGCCACTGGTTATATGCTTCAAGGCGCTCAATTAATCGTAGTATGGCGCTAGCATAAGAGGGGAAAGCTCCGCGTATGATGCGTTCAAACTTATCGGCGCCATCATTAGGGAAGAGGTTTAATACGTGTTTCTTAACGCTAATGAGGCTAGCTTGTACCGTTAAGTCATGAATACGTTCCATATAATTCGTTTTCAGCTTTTTAATCCATTCTGACTCAAAGTCATTGGAACCAGTCTCACTAAAGGTTGCGCTTTCGGTCAGCCCTTTGGGAAGTTGAATTGTTTCGCTGATGGTGCCCAATGGCACCGAATCGGCCTCAGATGTGAGGTTGCTGCTCTCAAGCAAATTGTTTACAAAAAGAATAACCGCTAAAGCGATTGCAATTAGAGCGACAAAAAATATTTTAATAGGTTTCATAAATGACGATATTGAAGGGGACAAAATAAAACAACCCATTTGAAATACAAATGGGTTGTCAGCTATTGCATGCAGCTAGCATACGTTTTAACAAGCTAGGTTAAAATGTACAAACCTAGCCTGTTAGTTTTATAGCAAAGGCTGAAGAACAGGCCAGATTAGGTTAGCAAGTTTGAGAGAACCGCTGCTTGCTGGGTGGATACCATCAATGATGATGTCGTTATCGTTAATAGATGAACGCGGATCAACAAAGGTACAGTTAGCATTTGAGTTAGCACAAGCTTGAGCTAAACGTCCGTTACCGTAATCTACAGCTTCTTCTACGCTATCAAGTAGTAAAAGCGCATTTTTAGTATGGTAATAACCCAAGAAGATAACGTTATCAACGCCGCTTGCGTCGATCGTATTCAATAGGCCGACCGTATCAACATACAAATCATCGATAAGGTTTTTACATGAACGGCTTAAACCCCACCATTGATACCATTGTGTTTTACAGTCGTAAACATCAAACAATGTGATGATCGGAATAAGGATATCGTTCCCTGCAGCATCCATGATCACGGTTTCAATATCTGAGTTATCAGCTTTAGCAATTTGGAACTGCGTTGCGATATCAGTAGCAAAAATCCCACCGGTCACTTCAGCGCCTGAAATAGTATATTGACGGAACGTTTCACCGGCATAACTTTCTAGATTGTCTTGAAGTGCACCAGATAGAGCGAAAATCGAATCACCAATTGTAACGACTTGATTGTTGTCTGCATTCGTCACACGGTCATTACTAGCGAGACTGCCTACGCCGCCACAACCTGTGATGCCTGCAGAAACTAAAAGTACTGCTAAAAGCCTTTTCATATTTATATCCCTTTATTATTTTAATCTGTTTTATTTTATTGTATTGCGATGTAACAGTAGCAGCCTGAACCCCTAAAAAATGTGACACCGGTCACGCAGACCTAGTGTTTGGGTCAGCTTTTTGGGCAGGGACTTGGGGTGGTATTTCGGAGGCTTTAGGAAAGTAAAATAGAAGAAAGGGGGACACATTTGATTTCAAGAAATGCCCCACAACTGGCGTTAGTACTGAAGGCCTTAGCCATTAAAACAACGTTCGCTAATAAGCAGACTCGGCATTAATTGTGAGCATCTAGTCTGCACAATTAATGCATTGCGCTGCTTGCGGTAAAGCTTCTAACCTGGCGGCATTGATTTCCTTACCGCACGACTCGCAGGCGCCATACTCTCCGTCAGCGATCTTTTGTAATGCTTTATTTACCAATGCCAGCTCGAGCTTAGCCTCGTCGCCGAGTTGCTCAACAACATCTTCGTTTTGCATTTCAACAGTCTGTTCATGGAAGTTAGCACTAACAGGCTCATCCTTACCAAATAAATGCTGCTGTGTTTTCGCTAGTCGTTGCTCGTACTGGTCTTTCAAAACTAAAAGTTGTTCTTGATATGAACTCATCACCATCTCCAATGTCGTTG
>JAWUYI010000094.1:0-10522 GCA_034110885.1 Oleiphilaceae bacterium | reverse complement strand
ACAGCAATCATGGTGTACCCATAACCGAGTGTTGCAGGTAGAAAACCGAGTAGCACTCGGGCTTTTTGGCCAAAGGTTTCGGGGTTGGCGAGGTGGGGCTTCATTGCCAGAACGATAAACCCAAAAGGGTTGTACAAAGCGCCTACGCAAAGCATCAAAATAACCCAGCCGGGTAGGGTGATCGCTAGGTGATCAATTAGGTAATAACTAATCACAAGTAGCCCTGTCATCAAGAGATAGTCGATATGTGCGCGTATTAATTGATGTGTTGCAGGGAAGATGGCTTTCAAACTTTTAATTTTGGCATACAGGATGAACGATGCGAGCCAGGCCAGTGCGAGGGATATGAGCATGCATACGGCAGCTGTGATGAGAATTGAGTTGGTGGTGAGGGACAGCATAATTTTCCTTGGTTTTGATTAGGTGTGGCTTTATTATTTTGGTCGCTAGATTCTGTCTTATTAGTTCATCAATGGAAAGCGCACTTCGAAGATAACGCCACTTCCGTCTGCTCGATTCTTGCCGTTGAGGGTTGCCTTGTGCTGATCAGCAATCAGTTTTGCAATGTGCAAACCTAAGCCTAAGTGAATGCTCGAGCCACTGGATCGAGTCGAGATCATAGGTGCTGACAGTTCTGCCATGCTTTCGCTTGGTAGCATCGGGCCGTCGTTTTCAATAAGCACATTGAACAGCTTATTGTTCTTACTCACATGCACCTTAATTTCTCCCCCTGCAGGGCAAAAACTGAAGGCATTTTCCATAAGTTTATCGAAGAGTTGCTCCAAACGGCTTGCATCGCCCTGCATGAAAGCTGAACTTTGGTCGGTCTGCTCGAAATGGATTTCAGGAAGATAATTTCCAAAATATCCATTAACAAACTCGCTTAAGTCTAGATCTATCAAATGTTCATTTTGCAGTGCGCTTTCAAGGCTAGCGGCCTCGGTTAGTTCAAGTGTGATGCGTGAAATTTGGTCGATGCCCGAATCGATTTTTTTGATGTATTTGTTTTTACTTAGCTCGGGCGCTTCATCAATGAGGTTCTCTAGAGAGGTGCGAAGTTTGTTTAGAGGGTTAGAAATTTCATGGCGCAAGGTTTGTGGTATGCGCTCAAGGAAATCTACATACGACTGCTGACGCTCAAGCAGGTTCGTCATGCTGCGGGAAAGGTCGCCCAGTTCGTCGGGGAAGTTCTTACTTGCTTGGATGCGGGTGTTTTCTATTCGACCGTGGCTGTCTATGCAGGTTCTAGATTGCTCACTTAGCTTTGAAATTCTGCGTACTAGGGTGACGGCATACGCAAATAACACCAGTAGCATGAAGGCGATAATGCCGCCCATTTTCGCAGCTATGTCACGCACGCGTGTTTCTTCTTGATCCAATATATGGCTTGCTGCCTCGTCTACCACAACCACGCCAAGTGTCTCGCCTTCGTCCATAATCGGGTAGCACACAACTAGGCGACCTAATGTGCCATCTTTACCTTTTAGGTGTTGTAGGGGTTCTACTTTTCCTTGCAGTGCGTCTTGCACGCAGCGACTGTTAAAGGCCGATTCAGCGCGGTCTGCGGCAGGTGACGATTCGCGTTCAGTAAAGGCCCATTCTCGACCCCGACGATCGTATATCCAAAGCCTTGCATAGGTGTGTTTTAGTTGGTCGATGACTCTTTGAAATTCGCGGGCGTGTATACCCAAGGGGTTGAGTTTGTTGTCAAATCCAGAGGGCAGGGTGCTGATAATTTTTTGAGGCCCAAATCCTTCGAGGTTGTCGAAGTCTACGACCGCAACGTGCAGCTGCGGTTGCAGTGTGTCGAGCTGTGCAGTGGGAATTCGCAGCTCAACTGCATAACCCATTTCGGTTTTTTTCCAATAGCCTTGAATGTTGGTTTTGTGGCTAGGCGTTATTTGTTCTTCGCGACCTACTATTTGGTCTTGTCCATATTGCCACGTGTGGTCGGTGTAGTAGGTGGACAAACTGCCTTCCTGCACTGACGGAATAATGATACGTCGCAACTGCTGCGAGGCGTCCAAATAGGTTAATTGAATGTGATCGTTATAATCCAACCTTAGTTGAGTCGTTTTTTTAAAGATTATGTATGGGTCATCAATGGCGATCGCGAGGTACAGGTATTTAGCACTTTGCGCGAGACTTAGTTCAAACGTTTTTAATGCTTGGCTCGCGCCTTTAGGTGCTTCCCATGTGATGTTGTTTGCACCGAATTGTGCCGGTGGGTTAATGTCGAGCGGCCAATCTCGCAGGTCACCGTCTAGCACGATGGTGTCGTTAATGTGCGGCGCGCTTAACGAGTGCTTATATAGTTCGCTGTCTTGGTCGGCGGCCAAGAGTTCTCGAATATTATTCTGGGTTGCTAAAAGGCTAGTCGCAATTGCGCGAGCTTCTACTTCTTGTATTCGAGCTTGCGCGGTGAGTGCTGTTTTTTGAATGTCGCCCCAGTAATTGAGTCCAACTAAGGGCAATGCTAATAGCCCGAGGCTAAGGAGTGTTACCTGTGTTTTGATTCCGAAGCGTGGCATTAGGGAGCTTCCCAGCGATAGCCAAACCCAGGTTTATTGTGGATATGGTTAAACTCGCCGGCCACTGCATTCATCTTTTTGCGAATGTTCTTAATGTGGCTAGTTATTGTGCCGTTGGTCACATGACGCTGCATGGTGCTTTCGCTAAGTTCTTGGTAGCCAATCCCGCCCGCACCGGATTCTCGAATGGCGTACAAAATACGGAACTCGGTTAAGGTAAGCGCCACGGTCTTGCCATGCCACGCTACGAAAGACTTCTGTTCATCGATGCTTAAGGGTCCGTCTAGGGTTTGGGTCGTTGTCTGCGACGGGGCGTTTTCTGTTGTGTTTTCTCTGGAGCTCGGACTAGCGGAGCTTTGCGTCCGTGCTTTATGTATGCGTAACAAACTCGTAATACGCTCAGCCAATAACGATAAAGAGATAGGCTTGGTTTGATAGTCCCAAGCACCCAATCGTAAACCAAAAACCTGATCAATTTCGTCTGATCGGTCGGTTAGAAATATGATGGGTAAGTCGTCTCCTTGGTCCAATAGCCTTCTGCAAATGGTGAACCCTCCATCAGGATCATCGCCAAGCACAACGTCCAGCAGCACTAGGTCGGGCTTCGACGCTTTAATGCCGGCGATGGCATCGTGTACGTTGCTAAAACACTGGGTTTCGAATCCTCGACGCTCCAATGCATCTGCATAGTTCTGTTGTTGATCTAAGTCGTCTTCGACGATGACTAAGCGATAGCTCATATTGTTATTGGGTCCTTGCGAACGGATGGTGTCTCTAGATATAGCCGGTGCTGTTTACTTACGCGTGCAACTATACATGACTTGCCGATACTTAAATTGCTTGAAGGGCAATCTCCAGACTTTCTCCATTCTTTTAACACTTTCTTATCATTTTCTCATCATTCGCTCATCATTAAGCCATCATTTTTCAGGTGTCTCCATAAGCTCTCCATTATCTATGTTTTCACGTCCATTTTCACTCCATTGCCTTCCATCTTTACTCCATTACCTAGTGACGTTTCTTTGATGAAATAGCTCCACGGTTGCTTAGCGAGAAACGGAACACATTACACGGGGTAATGTGTCGTGCGATGGATTGCACCGCTAAGCACCTCCTTTGGAGATAAACATGAAAGTGAAAACCTTAGCATTTGCCATAATGGCTTCAAGCGCGAGCCTTGGCGCAAACGCGGCAGAAAGCTCTGCTTCTACTGCTTCACCAAAAGAGATTCAAGCGGAGCACGAAGGCACTTATTGGGGTGTCGGTCTTGGTACTGTATTGGGAGCGTTAGTTGGTGGACCGCCAGGAGCGGCTATTGGCGCTACCTTAGGTGGTTCGCTCGGTTGGGGTGTCGATAATCAGAACGCGCTTGACGAAACTCAGCTAAGTCTAGCTGAGAAAGATCTAGCAATACTAAAGCGAGATGAAGCGCTGAGTCATCAGAAAATGAAACTCAACAGAGTGCAGCAAGTGGTCGCAAAGTTACATGACACCAACGCAGAGCAATCCGCGCAGCTCGACCAGTTTCAAGAAAGAGGCGGTCGCCGCATGTTAGCACCTAACGATGAAAGCACATTGGCTAAGGTTGCATCGCACTATTCGCACGAGGTGTATTACCAGAATGGTCAGTATTCAGTGCCCGATTATGCGCAAGAAAAGTTAATGCAATTAGGGGCTTTCTTACTCGAACACCCAAGCCTAGAGGTGTCGCTAAAAGGGTATACAGACCAAAGAGGTTCGCCTGAACTTAACAAAAAGCTTGCGCAGGCAAGGTCAGAAGGAGTGAAAGACTTCTTGGTTGTTCAAGGTGTATCCGGTCAACGTATTGGCGTGCAAGCAATAGGTGAGGGTGAGCTTAAAGCGAAGCCAGGTGAGGTCTCTAATTATGCGCTTGATAGGCGTGTCGCGATCGAACTAAAAATCAATTCACGACAGAACGAAGAAACCGAAGATCAGGTTGCTTCGCTTACGGATACAGCGAAACCCTTAGTGGAAGCTAGGCCAGTCTCGGCCCCATCGACAACTGGGTTCGATATAGACGCCGAATCAGCGACTCCGGCTGACGTCAGCGTGGTGAACGGAACGGTTAACCCGGTCGACGAAGAAACGACAACGATACCTTCAATTCTTAGTTTTGCAGAGGCTCGATGATGGACTGCTTTGTGGCACTAGACGAAGACACAATCTTACGATTGTGGGCCTTAAATCCTCATCTAGTTAGCCCATTTTGCAGGCCCTTTTATTCTAGCGCTGAGCCAAAAGCCCTGTCATTCGAAGTGCTTGCGGGGCAATCACTTAACGAAAAGCACGATGCTCATGTTGCATGCTTTCACTGCCTATGCCCATTGCAGCTCGAGCTTAGCTCTAAGTAGCTAGCTCAATCAAAAAATTAGCAGTTGTCTCCCGCTTTGCCACTGGGTTCGCCCAGTGGACTTTTTAACTTAGGAGTTCTTATGAACAAGTACGTATTTGCAGACGTCTCATCCGCGTCGCTAATGGTATCGCTCAAGCATATTGGTCTCGTTATTACTTTGTGCTTATTTTGGTTTATGTCAGAGCATGTGCTCGCGTCTTCTTCTGTGTCGAGCATAAACAGTGACCAGGAAAACAAGGTGACATCGTACAGTTCGATTTGGCTTAAAGATGAGTCTGGTAAGCATTATGAGGTTGATCCATCTAGCTTAAAAACGCACGTCGATATTAAGGTCTCAGGCCCTATCCTCAGAGCGACTGTGACTCAGGAGTTTAAAAACCCCAGCCAAGTTTGGTTAGAGGGCGTTTACACGTATCCCTTGCCAGAAAATGCCGCCGTAGACCAAATGCGTATGCGCGTGGGCGACCGTATTATAGAGGGACAAATTAAAGAAAAAGAACAAGCCAAGAAGCAGTATGAAAAAGCGAAACAAGAAGGCAAGCGCGCCAGCTTAGTCAGCAATGCGCGAACCAACCAGTTTACAACCCGGGTGGCCAATATAGCGCCAAACGCCAAGGTTAGGGTCGAGTTTGAATACCAGCAAATGCTGCAGTTCGACGACCAGTCTTACAGTTTTCGATTCCCTATGACCCTTACCGAACAGTATACGCCACCACAAACGTTCAAGGAGCCTCTGTTTACGGCACCTGAGAACCACATTAAGAGCGTAGGGGAAGCCAATGATAATCCAGTAGAAATTTCGGTGACGGTAAATGCCGGATTTCCAATACAAAGCATGACTAGCGCAAGCCACACGGTCGACTTTCAACGACAAGGCGATGAGGCTTTTTCCGCCTATCTAAAAGGCGATGCACTGGAGTCTAATCGCGATTTTCAATTGTCGTGGGCCATTAAAAGCACATCCGAGCCAATGGTGAGCCTGCTCAGAGAAACTCGCAGCGACGGCGAGTATGGTTTTTTAATGATCATGCCGCCGGACATGAACGAGCAAGACCAGAATCAAGCAATGCAACAGAACAGAGAGTTAATGTTAGTGCTTGATGTCTCAGGGAGCATGCAGGGGGCGTCAATTAGGCAAGCGCAGGAGGCCCTCGCCAAGGCCATCGAAGCCATCGATCCCGAAACACGTTTTAACTTGATACTGTTTAACCAAAAAGCAAAACAGATGTTTCGTAAAAGCGTCAAGGCAAGTACTGAGAACAAGCGCTTTGCATTGGCGTATGTGGACAATATTAGAGCCGACGGCGGCACTGAGATGGCGCCAGCTATCAAACTTGCGCTTGCTGATAGTCAAAGATCCGCGCGTTCCAATGGTTCAGAGCTGCCGCTATTTCGGCAAGTGGTGTTCATTACCGATGGTGCCGTGGGGAACGAACAGGAACTGTTCGATCTTATCCAAGCAAAATTAGGTACCTCTCGCTTGTTTACTGTAGGTATTGGCTCAGCGCCAAACAGTTATTTTATGCGTAAGGCCGCCCGCGCGGGTCGTGGCACTTTTACCTATATTGGCTCGCCAAATGAGGTGGTGAGCAAGATGGACGCCTTGTTTAAAAAGCTTGCTGCACCCGCAATGATCGATATTCGTTTTGAGCTACCGGGAACCGTTGCAGAAACCCTTCCAAACCCTTTGCCTGATCTTTACGTTAGCGAGCCCGTGTATGTCTCGTTCAAAGCCGACAGCTTTCCAGATTCGGCGCAGCTTACTGCGACTCTAGCAGGCATGCCTTCGTATTTGGAGCTTCCGATGGGGAGCCCGAAGCAAAGCAAGGGTGTGGCGGTAGAGTGGGCGCGATTAAAAATAGACTCGCTCGCAGAGTTGCATCGGGAACGCAGCGGCGAAGACCAAGGTCTAGTTAAAAATGAACTTATCGATGTGGCGATTCAGTACCATCAGGTTACACAATTTACCAGCATGTTAGCGGTTGACGTAACGCCAGTTCGATCTGGTGGATTGCTTGATCAGAAGCGTTTCAAGTCGAACTTGCCCAAAGGCTGGGGCGGTAAAGATTCCGGCGTAAGGCTCGCACAAACAGCAAGCTCGGCACCCCTTCACCTGTTTATTGGGCTAGCAATGCTGATGCTCGCATTCGTGATTACCATGACAAGGAGAAACAGCTATGCCTTCGTTAAGCACTAATATTATGTATCATGCAGGCACGCTTTTAGTCTGGGTTTGCATCGGTATAGGTGTGTGGCAGTTAAGCTTAGGGGTGACCGTTCATGCAAAAGCATGGCTAGCCGATTCGCTTATAGAAAATGCGTGGCAAAGTACGCTTCAGGGCAGCGAGTATTCGAAGCCATGGCCATGGGCTGACATGTGGCCGACCGCGCAGATCAGTATTCCTAACCATGACATTAAGCGGCTTGTGCTAAGTGGCGATAATGGCTCTAGTTTGGCGTTTGGCCCTGGCCTAAACGAAGCAAGTAAAGCGCCTGGCCAGCCGGGCGTTACGCTAATTAGTGGTCATCGTGACACGCACTTTCGGTTTCTAAAAGACATGAGCGCAGGCGACATCATCCACCTTCAAACCGCTGAATCGAACGTGAGCTATGAAGTAGTAGAGACCAAGATCGCTGACCAACGTTTATACTCCCCGAGCATTGAGAACGAGCAAGACCTGTTAATGCTCGTGACATGCTATCCCTTCGATACTCTCGACCCAAACGGCCCTCTGCGTTTTATGGTGACTGCCATTGCGCGGTAGCCATGAGTGGAGGCCTTGCCTCCGCTCGTGTTTTACCTCGTGATAAAGATTTTTTTTAAACGCTCTAAAAGCCTTCCATTTATCTATAAAAAACAGTGGATTAAGAGCAATTGCCTGCAACTTGATACCCGCCGCGACATTAGTAATAGAAACTGGCATTAGGAAATTAAAAGGTTAGCATTTATCTTAGATAAAACTCTCTGGCTTTAGTGCAGGTAATTCCGATACCCTCGCGCGCTTTTATAAAAGCGCTAAATGTCCGTGTTGCCTGCAAACAGTAAATTCAGCCTGAACCATAGGAACTTCAAATGAAATGCTCCGTCTATATCGCAACCAGTGCAGATGGTTACATTGCCACGACCGAAGGCGCGGTCGATTGGCTCCATAGTGCAGGTAACCCAGACGTTGATATGGGAGACCATCTAGATATGGGCTTTGGTGCGTTTATAACTTCGGTGGACTGTATGGTCATGGGGCGAAAGTGCATGGAAACGATCTCCAGTATGAACTTGCAGCCTGAACAATGGCCTTACGGCGATATTCGTATCGTTGTTTTGAGTAATACGATAGAAACACCTCCTGAAAACTTAAAGATGAGGGTAGAAATGTTTTCTGGCGATATTGCTGACGTGTTAAAAGAGCTCAAAAGCAAAGGATTGAAGCACGCGTATATTGATGGTGGTTTTACCATTACATCATTTTTGAACCTTAAACTCATCGATGAAATGACAATAACGAAAGCGCCCATATTATTGGGAAGTGGAATTCCGCTTTTTGGCAAACTCAACAAGAAAATTAACCTGCTAGGCTCTGAGGCAACGGCTTACCCAAACGACTTTATTCAAATAAAGTACCGAGTAAATTACCTATCGTAAGTTGCTGCGACGGACACGTTTGTACTTAGCGTTCAAGACAGGTTGTGTTCAAACCAAATGCATCAATACATTGGTGTTTCAAATGGCCCAATAGCGCAGCTTTAGTTCGTTGCATGGAAAGATAATTAGAGTGCTCACATGAAGCTGAAAGGCAAACTTTCAAATTGGAATGACGACAAGGGCTTTGGCTTTGTTGAACCATATGGTGGTGGAGAGCGTGCTTTTGTTCATATTAAGGCGTTCAAGTCTCGTTCTCGAAGACCTATCAGTGGTGATGCCATTGCTTATGAGTTATGTCGTGAAAAGAACAATCGTTATAAAGCTGAAAAAGTAACCTTCCTTCGTGACTTAAAAAGCTCGAATCGGATAGGGGGGACAGTTAATGTCAGTGCTATTAGTGTTACTTTGGTTGCTGTGTTTTGTATTGGCCTTATTGCGTCCGTTGTCGGAGGACAAGTGCCGTTCGGCACTCTATGGATCTACATGGCCATGAGTGCGATTGCGTTTGTCGCATATGCGCTTGATAAATCGGCAGCTAAGAATGGTCGCTGGAGAACCAAAGAGAAAACCTTGCATCTATTCTCCTTAATGGGTGGGTGGCCTGGTGCCTACTTGGCCCAAACATGGCTCCGCCACAAATCGACTAAACGGGGCTTTAAGCATGTGTATTGGCTGACCGTTTTGTTGAATCTAATGGCTTTTTTTTGGCTATACACAGGCAAGGGCGGGGGCTTTTTGGCGACTGTGATCATTCCACTTTTTGACCGTTGATCCGTCGCTAACTTTTGATGCCTGAGTGTGACAAACAGTACTAAAGCGATAAATCGTTTTCGGCTGGCTAGGACTAGCTGTTATAGTGCGTTCATACGGCGCGACGCCCTAAGGGCAGATGCTGGCAGTAATATTAACGCTGAGACTAAGAGAACAAAGAAGCCCCCTATGAATATTAAGCAAAAACTCCAAGACCTCACTAATAGATTAGATAAGTCTAGCCGAAAGCTAGAAGCTGCGAAACTGCGTGGCGACCCAGGGATCATGTTTCAGGCAAAGGCTGAAATTAAGAAACTCAAGAAAGCAATTGCTGTGGCGAAGCAGCAAACAGGCCTTGAGCTAAGTAGCAAGAGCGAAAGCGTGAAAGCGCTAGCCTTTAACCGGGAATTATCTAAAGAAGAGCAGGCCGATATGGGTAAGTTGAAGAAGTCGGTGCGAGGTCTGATCGTCGTTCATCCGCTTACGGCTCTGGGTCGGGAGTTGGGCGTAGAAAAAGTTACAGGCTTCGCGCCAAAGAAATTTTAATAAACAGCCGCTTGCTAGGCGACAGGCGTTATCTCAAAAAGGATTCAAACATTGAGTAAAACGGCAAGAGACGTACTTGAAGAGTTCGAAGCTCAGACTCAGATTGCCGATGATTTCGGTATTCATGTTCTCAAAGTAAAGGTTGGTGAGAACGATGATGTCGAGCAGCAAGGCAATGCGCAACCCGTTGTAAAGATCGAAATTGACCACGAAGACAAAGAGTGCCTTCTTCATTATGAAGAGGGGGCATCGGCGTATGTGACGGTGTCAGACCTTAAAGCTGAATTCATCTCTGAAGTACTAGAGTATGAAGTGTGTGCGGCACAAGAAAAAATTCTCGAAGGCTCTCACGTCAGGTTAGACACGCCCTTAGTCGGGTTCGGTGAGAATTTTGAACTCAAATACTTTTTTACAGTATGTGTGGCTTAACACTGTTGCGCTCAGTTCAGTCTAGTTTCAGCTAAGTTCAATTAAGCCCAACTAAGCCCAACTAAGTTGGCAAGCCTGTTAGGTCAGAAAAAGGATAGGGTGGTAGCATGGGTGAACTACCAACACTAAATCCGTAGATTTTGAGTTGGCATCTGGGTAGACCGATCAAGCGGCTAATTGCTTGATCTTCTCCCTTCTAATAACAGTTTTCTTACTGGAAATAAGATCGACTGTTATGGGGTTGAACACGCA
>JAWUYI010000093.1:0-70666 GCA_034110885.1 Oleiphilaceae bacterium | reverse complement strand
TGGGGTGTTAGTGCAGTATTTGGCCGGCAGATCCCCTTTCGCACCATCCCAGGTCGACTATCTGCTATATGGCTACATTACCTTCGCCGCTGCTTTTGCTTTCTCGATGATAGGCTTTGCCATTGGCCGACGAGAACAGGCCATTACCGACCTTGCATTAAGCGACAACCTTACGGGACTTTACAACACCCGCTACTTTCAAACCCGGCTAGAGCAAGAGTTTGAGCGTTTCTCACGTTATAAAACACCCGTATCACTGGTTCAGGTAGACCTTGACCATTTCAAGCTCATTAACGACACCTGGGGACATCAAGCGGGAGACATGATCCTGAAAGAAGTATCAAAAGTGGTGCTTTCTAATTTACGTACAGGCGAGATAGCCGCACGCGTGGGCGGCGAAGAGATATGTATTATTGTTTGTAATTCAGAAACAGATGCTGCTTTTAAACTTTCTGAGCGTTTACGTAATGCTATTCGTGCTCGCCGTTTCCGGTGGCACAGTGACGAGATAAACATCACGGCGTCATTCGGCGTTGCAGGCGCAAATGAAAGCATGCTTAGCATGCAAGAACTCTATGAAGAAGCAGATAAAGCCTTGTATGTCTCGAAACAGAAAGGTCGAGATATGACATCAATTTACCGCTCACAAAAATTTAAAGTCGCATAGCGTTTGCTGCCAAATAGACCTAACTGGCGTCGAATAAAAACTTAGCGCGGAAAAATTCAGTCTAATTGAGTCACTTTAGCGCCCTCTTGCTGCATCAAGTCCAACACTCCGCGCGGGCCGACTAAATGTCCGGCACCAACGACCAACAAGCATTTCGATTTTTGCATGCAGGTTTTAAGCGCCTGTGTCATCGTTACATTTCGCTCAAAGAAAAGCATTTCATAGTACTCGGTCAAACTCGGAAAATCCTTCATGGCGTCACCAATTGCCACGCGATACATTTCTTGCGCGTCCCCACGCTTCCATGTGTTCATCATGGTATTCCATGTGTGCTCATAATCAGCCATGTCAAAAAAGGCATCTCTCAGAACCTGTTCATTACTAGGTAAATCCGACAGGAGCTTCATCTGACTTTCAAAGGTTTCGATTTCCTGAATTTTCTTCTTAAAACGAGCCCGGTCTATAAAATAAGTATCCAAGCCATACTGCGCACTGTAACCCAGAGCCTGACCTTGCAGGGCCGAGAGGGTGACGCCAACCATGCTGGGTCGATAATTCTTAACCATCTCGACACTCAAACCAAAACTCACAAACATGGCATCGATTTGCTCAATAAGCTGTGTTGGAAGATGATCATAAATCGTCTGCCCATCTGGATAGATCGCATACTTTTGGAGTAAGGCCTGTTTCTGCGCATCCGTTACGGAGCTGTCGTCAACTTCAACAAGTAATACATCGGACTGATCAAACGCATAAATAATATTAGGGTTGAGCGGATAAAAACTCTGGTCTGCCAAGTGCAGCGCGCCCACGGCGTGCGCTTCGGTGTCGCCCAACGATATGCGCCATGCTAAACCGCGGTCTTGTGCGTGGCTTGAAGACACCCACAACGATAGAAGCAATACATTGCAAATTGTGCACAGTGTTGCCAAGGGCTTAAACGAAATAATCTTCAGCAAACATAACCTATTCAAGAGCAATCCCTATATTACTAACACCTTCATCTTGCGCTAATTCTCTCAAGCCCTTAATGAAACCTGCACTCGGCCCCTGAGATGCGCGCAATATGTCAGCGCACTCTTCCTGAAACGAAAATTCTCTAACAATGAGGTCGTGCTTATCAAATAGCTTAATCAATTGATCTTCGCTTAAGCCCTCACCCTCAGAAAATTCGAGGAACTGTGTAACAGTAGCGAGCGAAATTTGGCCACCTTCAGGCGCACGCTTTTTGTCTCGATTCAAACCACTCAATAAAGCCTGCTCCCATATCCCCAGACAGTCATTGCTTGGCAAAACGCCATAATTATCCACTTCATCCACAATAACGTTAGCGACAACCCAATCTAAGGCCTCGATAATCAGCCCTTCATCTGGCACGAGAACAAGTGCTTGCCAGCTCGCATCCATTAAACTAAACAGACCTTTAGGATAGGTTTCAGAATCAATATCTAAGGCCTCAATACTATCTAGTAGTAGAACGGCATTGGGCAACGCTCGCTCAGCCAGCGCAAGTAAAAATGCAGACTCTCTCCACCCCGTTAATGCCTGTATGGATTTAAATATTTTCTTGGGATTCGTATTCAAATAAAGCTCTCCATATACCCATCTTAATTTGCTTAATGTTTTACCTACAGCAAGCCTATAACCTCATTCACGATCCTGCACTAAACAATTTGCATTTATATCAAAAAACCTTTTATATCGACTTAAAAATACAAGCCATCTAATAAAAAATGAGGAAAATATGAAGCTAGAATCGCTTGCCCTGCATCATGGATACGAGTCGGAAGCCACTACAAAAGCCGCGGCAGTGCCTATCTACCAAACCACATCATACACCTTCGATAATACGCAGCATGGCGCAGACTTATTTGACTTAAAAGTGCCGGGCAACATTTATACACGAATCATGAACCCCACTACGGCTGTACTAGAGCAACGTATCGCCGAAATGGAAGGCGGAATAGGCGCACTTGCAGTGGCCTCTGGCATGGCGGCTATCACTTACGCCATTCAGTGCTTATGCCAAACCGGCGACAATATTGTGAGCATCAGCCAGCTTTACGGTGGCACTTATAACTTATTTGCACATACCTTCCCGCAACAAGGCATCGAAGTGCGTATGGCTTCGCATGATGATTTCGAAGGTTTAGAGGCGTTGATAGATGACAACACCCGGGCAGTTTTCTGCGAATCAATTGGCAACCCTGCAGGCAACATAGTTGA
Organism: Oleiphilaceae bacterium; assembly: GCA_034110885.1. Lineage (GTDB taxonomy): Bacteria > Pseudomonadota > Gammaproteobacteria > Pseudomonadales > Oleiphilaceae > PZPK01. Next base: position 67,773 of record JAWUYI010000093.1, on the reverse strand, counting down.
TATTAAACGTCTCTCTGATATCGCACATAAACACGGCGTGCCTGTTATTGTCGACAATACTGTCGCAACACCTTTCCTTTGCCAGCCATTTAAGCTTGGTGCAGACATTGTGGTGCACTCGCTTACTAAATACATTGGCGGCCATGGCACGGCCATCGGCGGCGTCATTGTCGATTCGGGCAAGTTTGATTGGGTCGCGAACAAAGAACGCTTCCCGCTCTTTAACAAGCCAGACCCATCGTATCACGGCGTAGTTTATACAGAAGCCTTAGGCCCGGCAGCATTCATCGGTCGCTGCCGCGTAGTGCCATTACGAAACACAGGCGCAGCAATCTCGCCACACAATTCATTCCTGATACTTCAAGGACTAGAAACACTTGGCTTGCGAATGGAAAGACATTGCGAGAACGCTGAAAAGGTAGCGGGCCACTTGGCAAGTCACCCCAAAGTTCTTTGGGTAAACTATGCCGCACTGCCAGACAGCCCGTTCTATGAGAATTGCCAATCTATATGTGGCGGCAAGGCATCAGGCATTCTAAGTTTCGGCATTGAAGGCGGCCAAGAAGCGGGCGCGCGTTTTATTGATGCGCTGCAAATGATTTTGCGCTTAGTAAACATTGGCGATGCGAAGTCACTGGCGTGCCACCCTGCATCAACCACGCACAGACAGCTAAACTCTGAAGAGTTAGCTAAAGCCGGTGTAAGCACAGACCTCGTTCGAATTTCGGTCGGAATCGAACACATTGACGATATCATTGCTGATATTGATCAGGCCCTAGAAAAAGCATAGCCGCCGATAGACCTTAAAAAGCCCCAATACTGCATGCAGTATTGGGGCTTTTTATTGTGAGCGTGTTAGATCTCAGACCTTACAGTTTTGGCCTTACGTTTTGGGTAGAGTAACGCCCGTTTGACCTTGGTATTTGCCACCACGGTCACGGTAGCTTGTCTCGCAGACTTCATCTGATTCAAAAAACAACATTTGTGCGACACCTTCATTTGCGTATATTTTCGCAGGTAAGTTTGTCGTATTTGAGAACTCTAGAGTCACATGCCCTTCCCACTCTGGCTCAAGCGGCGTGACATTGACAATAATTCCACAGCGCGCGTAAGTAGACTTACCTAAACAGATCGTTAAAACACTGCGTGGAATGCGAAAGTATTCAACCGTGCGGGCCAAGGCGAACGAATTGGGCGGAATAATACATACGTCACTATCAATATCTACAAAACTAGATTCATCAAAATTCTTCGGATCAACCGTCGCCGAGTGCACATTAGTGAAAATCTTAAACTCACGCGAACAACGAACATCGTAGCCATAACTCGATGTTCCATAAGAAATAATCTTCTCAGCTCCATCATGCCGCACTTGACCTGGTTCGAAAGGCTCAATCATGCCCTCATTCTCCGCCATGCGGCGAATCCACTTATCTGATTTGATCGACATATAGAAACCCTCTTCTCATTGCAATTTTGGCCGCCATGATACTCTGAGTGAGTCGGATAAAAAAGCACCTAAATACTATCTAAACACTATTACCAGAGCGTCGACTATGATTTTTAACACTCGAAAATAGGCGTAATTGGTCAAAAATGAGGAAGTTTTTGCAATTCGATTGGACTAGACGGCACTACGCGTCAATAATGAAAGGCATTAAAAATGTCTAGCGTTCCTTGAATAAAGAATGGGGTGCGCTCGAGCAGTAGAGATATGGCACTTTGAAACCCTCTTACTCACGCAGTTTAACGAGTAGCGATATCGATGATCAGAAAAAAATTAAAACGCGTACTACGGCCGCAAAAGTTAGGACACCGCTTAGCGCTCTACTTTATCTCAATCAGTTTAGTGTTCACCTTTGTCGTTTCATCAGTGATCATACAGTTTGAGCGTCAAAAGCATTTAAATTTGGCCAACGATGAAAGCCGAGAAACCATCGCTGCGGTGCAGGATCAACTCGTCCGAAGCCTTTGGAATGTAGACAGGGAAAGCACCAAGCTTTTACTAGAGGGCATTCAACGCACCCCCTCGATTCAAGGACTGCTACTCGAAGACGAAAATGCGAGCAACTTAGAGTTTGGCGCATACAACGACCCGGCCGACTTTACGGTGCCTTTACTTAATGATGACCAAGAGTTGGGCTACCTACTGGTCAAGATCAACGATACCTTTGCCGACGATCTGTTTATGGAGCAGATTAAATTAGTGGGCATAAGTGCTGGACTGTTCATCGGGTTATTTGGCTGGTTTTTACAAATTATCGTACGCAAACTTGTCACCCAGCATTTAAGCCATATCAGCAAAGCGACCTTCGAGCCGTCACGAATTAATAGTCGCTCCTATAAACCGATTCGCTTAGATCGGAAACCTGTGAGAGATGAACTGGCAGATCTTGTCGACGCGCTTAATGATGCCCAAAAGCAATCTCTCGAATTTACGCAAGCACGCGAATCCTATGAGAACCAACTAGAATATCAGGCCAACAATGATGCTTTAACCCGCTTACCTAATCGCCGCCACATCGAAAAGCACTTAAACAAAGAAATGCAACGAACACATCACCTACAGAATGAGAAGTTAGCCATTTTCTTTATCGATCTAGACGGTTTCAAAGAGGTGAACGACAGCTTAGGTCATAGCGTTGGCGACCGAGTTTTAAAAGACAGCGCCAAACGAATTAAGGATATTATAAGCCACTATACGAACGGTTATGTTGCGCGCTTTGGTGGCGACGAATTTATTGCCTGCTGTACCTGTCAGACAAAAGCCCAAGCAGAAGAAATATCTGAGCAGCTTATCAGCTCTTTTCGAGAAAACTTCAACCATCGCGAAGCTCAATTGCAACTAGGTTGTAGTTTGGGCATCGTTATGTTCCCCGAAGATGGATCTAACACAGAAGAACTAATTCGCAAAGCCGATACCGCCATGTATCAAGCAAAAAATGCTGGCCGTAACACTTACGCATTTTTTGAAGTGGCGATGATGCAAGACGTCATGCTCAAAAACACCATCAAGAATAAACTGCAAGATGCTCTACAAAACGAAGAACTGAAAATACATTATCAACCTTTAATTGATCTTCGAGACATGTCTATTATTGGCTTTGAGGCTCTTTTGCGCTGGGAAGACAAAGATCTCGGCCAGGTGCGTCCAGACTTATTTATTCCCGTTGCAGAGCAAACAGGGCTCATATTTGCGATTGACCAGTGGGTTCTGGAAACCGGGGCCAAACAAGTTCGAGAGTGGCGCGAAAAGTTCAATATTCCATTTAAACTGTCCATCAATTTTAGCCCCACAAACTTTCATCATAGGCAACTGCATAGTTGGATTGAGAACGTTCTAAAACACCAAGACAGATTGGATTGGATCGAACTTGAAGTAACCGAACGACTCGTACTCGATTATGACCAAACAGTACTTGCCGGTATAGATGAACTGCTGAAACTAGGTATAAGTTTTAGCATTGACGATTTTGGCACAGGCTATTCTTCTCTTGGCTATATCAAGAAGTTTAGTCATATACTTTCTAAGATTAAAATAGATCGCTTGTTCGTCAAAGAAATCATAAACAGCAGTTCCGATCGCGCCCTAGTAAAAAGTATCGTTACGCTCGCAGACAGCTTAGACATTGAAGTATTAGCAGAAGGGGTCGAGTCTCGTAGACAAGAAGAAGTCTTGGTGAGTCTGGGCTGTGACTTTGCGCAAGGCTATTTATACGAAAAACCAATCCGCAAAGAAGATGTGCCCAGCTTCATCCAAACGTGGCTAAAAACTCCGCGCATAGTGCGGAGTAAATAGGTACTTAATTTAGTCAGACGATACGATTATTTCTGGAAAAACATTGCGAGAGTTCTTTGCTCTCGTAGCTAGTTGGGCGCCAACCTTTCTTGCGATATCACGATACAGCAAAGTCACATCACTATCAGGTTCGGCAACAACCGTTGGCGCGCCTTGATCAATATGTTCTCGGATTTTTTGGCGCAAAGGCATTTCCCCTAGCACTGTCGTGTCATATGCCTCAGCGATTCGCTTACCACCGTCTTCACCAAAAAGATGCTCGTGATGTCCACAGTTACTGCATATATGAACGCTCATATTTTCGATAACGCCAAATACTGGAATATTGACCTTACGGAACATTTCGATGCCTTTCTTACAGTCCATGAGCGCGACATCTTGAGGCGTTGTGACAATGATGGCGCCAGTTACAGGAACCTTCTGCGATAAGGTCAACTGTATGTCGCCCGTTCCTGGTGGCATATCAATAAATAAATAATCTAGATCATCCCAGTTTGTTTGCGTGAGCAATTGCTGCAGCGCACCACTAACCATGGGTCCACGCCAGACCACAGGCGTTTGTTCTGTCACCAAAAATGCCATCGACATTGCCTGTATGCCGTGAGCTTCGATTGGAAGGAACGCTTTGTCGTCAACCGTGTCTGGCCGTGTGCCGTCGGCAACACCCAACATCATGCCGACACTCGGCCCATAAATATCCGCATCAAGAATACCAACGCGCGCCCCTTCTTGCGCCATCGCTAAGGCTAAGTTGACCGCATTCGTGCTCTTACCCACCCCACCCTTACCTGACGCCACCGCAATGATATTTTTTACGTTGCTCAAACTCTTTAAGTTATTTTGGACTTCATGTGTAAGCACTTTCGAAGAAACAATCACTTCAACCTGCTCAACACCCGAAACATCTTCAAGGTTCGTTGTAACAATCTGCTGAATCGCGCCATGCAAGCCACTGCAGGCATAAGGGAGCTCTATACTCACCGAAACATTGCCATCACTTACGCTAAGGTTCTTCAGAGCACCCAACTCAACTAGATTCTTTTGTAAATAAGGGTCGACATATTGGGCAACTGCCTCTTCTAAAACCGCAGTATTAATTGCGCTCATTTAAACTCCTAATCTTTGACGGGGCCTTAAACCGGCCCCAAAGTCTCTGGTTCGATCCAACTAGCGATAAATTGCGCATAGTATAGGGCGATCATTGTTCATTCGCACTCACTTAAAAGCCCTTATTCAGCTCATATCCCAGTGATCTTTATCTCTCACTAAAGCTCTGTGCATTAAAGATGAAAAAAACATTAAGCAAAGGTATCATAGCGCCGTCTTAAAGCAGTCGGCATAACGAGCTGCGCGAGGCAATCTTGCAGATTACTGCAACCATTACGTAACACTTTCAATTTAGAGATTTCTTCTGTGCGAAAAATTTTAGTCACAAGCGCGCTACCTTACGCAAACGGCCCAATACACCTTGGGCATTTGTTGGAATATATCCAAACCGACATATGGGTTCGTTTTCAAAAACTCAAAGGCGAGCAATGTACCTACGTATGTGCCGACGACGCGCATGGCACTGCCATAATGCTGCGTGCAGAAAAAGAAGGGATCACCCCTGAACAGCTAATCGATAGAGTTAATCAAGAACACCAGCAAGATTTTGCGGGCTTCTCCGTCGCGTTCGACAATTACTACTCTACGCACTCGGAAGAGAACAAAGCCCTCGCAGAAAAAATATATCTTGCGCTCGAAGCCGATGGCAAGATTGCTAACCGCAGCATCACACAAGCCTTCGACCCTGAGAAACAACTGTTTCTAGCCGACCGTTTTGTCAAAGGCACGTGCCCAAAATGCAAAACAGAAGACCAGTACGGAGACAACTGCGAAAGCTGCGGTGCAACCTACTCTCCTATGGAGTTGATCGACCCTAAGTCAGCCATTTCAGGCGCGACACCGATCGAGAAAGACTCCCAGCATTTTTTCTTCAAGCTACCTGAATTTCAAGACTTCCTTAAAACGTGGACGCGCAGCGGTACCTTGCAAGAGCAAATAGCAAACAAACTCGCAGAGTGGCTAGATGCCGGCCTTCAGGAGTGGGATATCTCTCGCGACGCGCCTTACTTTGGCTTTGAAATACCAGGCCAACCAGGCAAGTATTTTTATGTTTGGCTAGACGCGCCAATTGGCTACATGGCCAGCTTTCAGAATCTGTGTGCAAAAGATGCTTCATTAGATTTTGATGAATACTGGAAAGCCGATTCTGAGGCAGAGCTGTACCACTTCATTGGCAAAGACATTATTAACTTCCACGCTTTATTCTGGCCGGCAATGCTGAGCTGCGCGAACTATCGCACTCCAACAGCGGTCCACGCGCATGGATTTGTTACGGTGAATGGCAAGAAAATGTCTAAGTCGCGCGGAACCTTCATTAAGGCTAGTACCTACTTAGAGCACTTAGACCCAGAATACCTACGTTACTATTTTGCGGCCAAGCTAACTTCAGGTGTCGACGATTTAGATCTCAATCTTGAAGACTTCTCGCAGCGCGTTAACTCTGACCTTGTCGGTAAAGTCGTCAATATTGCTAGCCGCTGCGCAGGTTTTATCACCAAACGCTTTGACGGCAAACTGTCGGCCAGTGCCGATGCACGCCTGCTCACTCCGTTTATCGAAGCGGGAGATGAGATTGCGGCGCTATACGAACAACGCGAGTTTGGTAAGGCTGTGCGCAAAATCATGGAGCTTGCAGATATTGCAAACCAATATATTGATGAACAAGCGCCTTGGGTCATTGCAAAAGATCCAGACCAAAGCCAGGCCCTGCAAGACATTTGCTCCACAGGCATTAACATGTTCCGCCAGCTAATCACTTACCTAGCACCGGTTCTGCCTAACATGCGTGCAAAAGCTGAGGCCTTCTTAAACAGCGAAGTCACTTGGGCGAATCGTACTACTTTGTTAGAAGGGCACGACATCAACAAATTCAAACCACTTATGACGCGCGTTGAGGCTGACAAAGTGAGTGCAATGGTTGAAGCCTCTAAAGTTGCGGCGGAAGCAGAGATGCAGCTTGGTAAGAAAGCTGAATCAGCGACAGATCAAAATAACGATGCTGCGCAATCTGACTTTGAGCCGGTGGCAGATGAGATTGAATTTGATGACTTTGCAAAAGTAGATCTACGTGTCGCATTGATCAAAAATGCGGAGCATGTCGACGGTGCTAAAAAGCTATTAAAACTGACCTTAGATTTAGGGTTTTCCGAAAAGCAGGTATTTTCAGGCATTAAATCGGCTTACTCGCCAGAGCAGCTTGTTGGCAAGCACACGGTTATGGTTGCGAACCTGAAGCCCAGAAAAATGAAATTTGGAATGTCGGAAGGCATGGTGCTAGCAGCGGGCCCTGGTGGCAAAGACATCTGGTTACTCGAACCTCATGCCGGCGCTCAGCCTGGCATGCGAATTATGTAGGCCTATCGGTCTAAAACGAGAGCACAGGCATGGCGGAATATTTACTCATTTTGGTTAGCACGATTTTGGTCAACAACTTCGTGCTCGTTCAGTTTCTTGGTTTGTGCCCGTTCATGGGCGTTTCAAACAAACTAGAAACCGCTATGGGCATGTCTTTTGCCACCACATTCGTTCTGACCTTGTCATCTGTCTGTGCCTATCTGGTATTTACCTACCTTTTAGTGCCTCTAGATTTAGCTTACTTGCAAACCATTTCCTTTATTCTGGTCATCGCGGTTGTTGTTCAATTTACCGAAATGGTGGTGCGTAAAACGAGCCCCTTGCTCTATAGAGTGCTTGGTATATTTTTGCCTTTGATCACCACCAACTGCGCCGTTCTAGGCGTCGCTTTGCTCAACATCAAAAAACAAAACGGCTTTATTGAGTCAATCATGTATGGCTTTGGCGCAGCCCTTGGGTTTTCTCTGGTGCTTATTTTATTCTCAGCAATGCGCGAGCGCATCATGTTTGCCGACGTACCAAAGCCCTTTAAGGGGTCTGCGATCGGCATGATCACGGCAGGTCTTATGTCTCTGGCTTTCATGGGCTTTGCCGGCCTGGTGAATATCTGATGAGCTTGATCCTTAGCGCCATTGCCGCCTTGCTTGGCTTAGCCCTCGCGTTTGGCGCTCTTCTAGGTTTCGCAGCAATTCGGTTCAAAGTCGAAGGCAATCCTATTGTCGATCAAATCGACAGCCTATTACCGCAAACTCAGTGCGGTCAATGTGGCCATCCAGGTTGCCGGCCTTACGCAGAAGGCATTGCAAGCGGCGAAGACATAAACAAGTGCCCTCCTGGGGGCGAAGCCACCATTCAGGCTCTCGCCGATTTACTCGACGTCGAACCTATGTCCCTTGATGCCGAGCATGGCACCGAAAAAGCGAAACAAGTCGCGATTATTCGAGAAGACGAATGCATTGGCTGCACGAAGTGCATTCAGGCCTGCCCTGTCGACGCGATTCTTGGCGCAGCAAAGCATATGCATACGGTTATAGAGTCTGAATGCACGGGCTGCGATCTATGCGTTGAACCTTGCCCTGTCGACTGTATCGACATGGTAGAGGTCGACCAAGGCCTTAGCGGCTGGACATGGTCTGCACCCCAGAGCACGATTATTGCGACTGACAGGAAGTTAGCATCATGAAAACACCTGTCGAACACAGTAACAAACGCAAGCTATTTGAGTTTAATGGCGGTATTCACCCCGAAGAAAATAAATGGCAAAGCACGCAAGAAGGCATTCAACAGACAAGTCTGCCACCAAAATTTGTACTCCCTCTGCAGCAACATGTTGGCGCACCAGCCAAGGCTCTAGTATCAGTTGGAGAACATGTCTTAAGAGGGCAGCTTCTTGCTGAAGCAGACGGCGTCGTAAGCGTTAATATACACGCTCCAAGCTCTGGCACGATAACCGACATCTCTGACCACCCAGTTGCTCACCCATCTGGTTTAAGCAGCATGTGTATTGTCTTATGCCCTGACGGCAAAGATGAGTCGGTAGAGCGCGTTAGCCATGAAGACTACCTTAACCTATCGGCGGACCAAACCCGTCAAATTATTCGCGCAGCGGGTATCGCAGGATTAGGCGGGGCGGGCTTTCCCACCGACATTAAACTGCATCCCGCCAACGTAAAGAATATTAGTACCTTGGTAATAAATGGCATAGAGTGCGAGCCGTATATAACGGCCGACGACATGCTCATGCGTGAGCATGCAGATGAAATTCTTCGAGGGGTCGAGATTATGGCCCGCTTGCTCGAATCCGAGCACTGTATTCTTGCTATCGAAGACAACAAACCCGAAGCTTGCGCCGCACTCAACGTCGCCTTGACCGAACGCCAACAAGCTAAGTCAGCGCAACTACATGAAATAGAACTCGCTGTGATACCTACTAAGTACCCCTCTGGTGGTGAAAAACAGCTTATCTATGTATTAACCGGACAAGAAGTACCGAGCGGCGGCATCCCTGCAGATATTGGAGTGGTGTGCCAAAACGTAGGCACTGCTCGAGCGGTCTACCGCGCAGTCCGCTATGGTGAGAGCTTTACCTCTCGCATTACAACCCTCACTGGGGAGCAGATGCAGCAGCCATGCAATGTAGAGGTGCGTATCGGCACACCAATTAATTGGTTAATCGAACAATATGGCTACAGCCCAAGCCAACCTGAACGTCTAATCATGGGAGGCCCTATGATGGGCTTCAGCATTACGGACAGCTCTATGCCCGTTGTGAAAACAACAAACTGCATACTTGCTCCCGCACTCAACGAGCTGCCGTTAAACGAACAGGCTCAAGCGTGTATCCGCTGCGGACTATGCACAGAGGCCTGCCCCGCAGATCTCCTGCCACAGCAACTCTATTGGTTTTCACGCTCAAATGAATTGGACAAAGCTGAGCAGCACAACCTCTTCGATTGCATCGAATGCGGCGCGTGCGCCTATGTATGTCCAAGTTCAATCCCTCTAGTTCAATACTACCGACACACTAAGGGTGAAATAAAACAACAGCGTCTCGACCTAGAGAAATCCGACCGTGCTCGTATTCGGTTTGAAGCGAGACAAGAGCGACTAGAGCGCGAAACGGCCGAAAAAGAAGCTAAACGAAAAGCGAGAGCCGAAGCCGCTGCCAAACTCCAAGCGGAGAAAAAAGCACAAGCAGAAAGCGCTTCGAACAACACAAATAGTCCTGCTCAAACAAACGACAGCAAAACCGCAGCGAAATCGGCGGTAGAAGCAGCTCTTGCTCGAAAAAATGTTCAAACGACCGATTCTGCGCCAGCAGAACTCAGTGCGGAAGCGCTCAAAAGCCAACTAGAAAAGACACAAGCTAAACTAGACAAAATGCTCGACGCGCTTGAGGAAGCAAAGCAGAACAACCTAGACCAAGTAGCCAAGCTTCAACGTGCTGTAGAAAAGAACCAGCTAAGGGTCAATCAAGCGAAGCAGTCGCACGAACAAGCGATTAAACGTGAGCAGGCAAGCGCTTCGCAGCCAGCGCCAAGTGCGGCTGAAAATAGTCAACAAGCGCCTGTCGACATCGATCAATTAGAGCGATCTCTAGAGAAAGCAAAGTCGAAACTCGAGACGATGCGTTCGGCGTTTGAGGACGCCGAACAAGACAATACAGATCAAAAAGAAAAACTAGCGCGCGCGGTTGATAAAAACGTAATCCGCGTCGCCGCCGCTCAAAACGCTCTAGACGAAGCCATGCAAAACACCCAAAGCGAGACGCCCTAAATGGCCTTAACCAAACTTAGCTCTCCACATGCTAAAGATGCCTTATCGACCTCAAGCATGATGCGCTGGGTTGTCATGTTATGTTTACCCGGCCTAGCCGTTCAAACCTACTTTTTTGGCTGGGGAAACCTGCACAACGTGCTTCTTTGCAGCGTTATTGCTCTGCTATGTGAAGCGGCGATCATGCAAATCAGAAAACGCCCTGTCGGCTTCTACCTTAAAGACTACAGCGCCTTAGTCACCGCAGTGTTACTTGGCCTTGCGCTACCGCCACTGGCGCCGTGGTGGGTGTGCGTCGTTGCGACTAGCTTTGCTATTATTTTTGGTAAACATCTATACGGTGGCATGGGCTACAACCCCTTTAACCCAGCCATGGTTGGCTACGCGCTGGTTCTTGTTTCCTTCCCTGTCGCAATGACCACCAACTGGGCAACACCCTCTATGTTGCTTGAGAACACACTGAGCCTTCCAGAAACACTCAGTACAATCTGGCAACTTGGTGCTAGTGCAGATGCATACAGCGGCGCCACACCATTAGACGTATACAAGCACGAAATCAAAGCTGGCACCGAAGAAGTCATTCGGCAAAACGCCATCTTCGGCAACCGCATTGCTCTGGGCTGGGAGTCGGTTAACCTTGCCTTCTTAATTGGCGGTTTGGGTTTGCTAGTACTCAAAATTATCCCGTGGCAAACCCCTATAGGTGTGCTATCCGGTATCGCGCTTCCGGCACTGCTGCTTAGCTGGGATTCTGACCAAGCGGTACCTGTGAGCTTGCATTTATTCGCAGGCGCCACAATGCTGGGTGCATTTTTCATCGCAACAGACCCTGTTTCGTCATCAACAACACCGCTTGGGAGACTGATCTACGGCTTTGGCATAGGTTTATTTACTTTTGTGATTCGAAAGTACGGAAGTTACCCTGACGCCATCGCGTTTGCAGTCTTATTAATGAACTTCGCTGCGCCCTTCATTGACACCTACACGCAACCGCGCACCTATGGTCACCGCAAAGCTAAGCGCGGCTACAAAGCAAAAGATAAAGGATGAGTGAACGGGATATGAGCGACGAACCAAACGTAAACGAAGTAGAGCAAACGCCCAGCACTTTGTCTTCAGCTGGTCGTAATGCCATTGGCTTAGGTTTATTTTCTATCATTACCGCAGGATTAATTGCGCTAACGAACGTGGCGACGTCAGAGCGTATTATTGAGCAGCAAGCAAAAGCTCAAGCCGCCGCACTCTATGAAATTGTGCCAAATGACATGCACGATAACGACCTTTTGCACGACGCTTTTCGCTTACAGGCTCAACTAGGTGAGGTAGAAATCGACAGCGATATATATATCGCTAAAGTAGACAGTAAACCTAGCGTTATTATTATCCCTTGGACAGCTAGCGAAGGCTATACCGGCCCCATAAAGCTCATTATCGGCATTAATGTAGATGGCTCGATCAAAGGCGTGCGCGTAGTTAGTCACAAGGAAACCCCTGGCTTGGGTGACAAAATTGAGATCAAGAAATCGGACTGGATTCTTGACTTTAACGGTCGATCTTTTAGCAACACAAGCCCTGAAGCATGGACCGTGCGTAAAAACGGCGGCGACTTCGATCAATTGACCGGTGCAACCATCACGCCGCGAGCAGTTGTCTCTGCAGTTAAAGATGCGCTGACGTTTTTTGAACAACACCAACAACAATTGCTCGAACAAGAACCAAAATCGACTCTAGTGCTTGAATCACCATAACGAGAGAAATGTGCGTATGTCAGAGCTCACAGCTGAACTAAAGAACCTAAGCCAGCAAGGACTATGGAAGAACAACCCAGCGCTTGTCCAGCTTCTAGGTTTATGCCCGTTGCTAGCCGTGACAGGCACCGTAGTCAACGCTCTAGGCTTAGGACTCGCAACCATGCTTGTTCTGATGATGTCTAACCTTGCGGTATCCTGCATTCGAAAATTTGTCAGCGACGCCATTCGCCTGCCAGCATTTGTGATGATCATTGCCTCGCTGGTCACTTGTGCAGAACTGCTGATGCAGGCGTTCACCTATGAGCTTTACCAAATTTTAGGCATATTCATACCTTTGATTGTTACTAACTGTGCAATTTTGGGACGGGCGGATGCCTACGCCTGTAAGAACACACCACTGCTAGCCTTAACCGACGGATTTATGATGGGCCTAGGGTTTATGATCGTACTCGTCATTCTGGGGGCAACTCGAGAGTTGGTAGGGCAAGGCACTTTATTCAGCGGAATGAACCTCATATTTGGCGAATCCGCTCAAAGTTGGAAGATCATCGTAATCGAAGACTACAGTAACTTCTTATTCGCGATCCTACCTCCCGGCGCATTTGTCGGCATGGGCCTGATTATTGCCCTCAAAAATGTTATCGACACGAAACTAGAAGAGCGAGCAAAGCGCGCTGAACCGCTAGTCTCAGGGTCAAAGCGAGTGCGTGTAACGGGCTCAATCAGCTAAAATAGACGCATGTAAAATAATGCGTGTTTTAAATTGATGCATTTTCTTTAGCCTGTACTAAACTTGGTCAAAACCAGAATTTAGTGTGGTAATTAAGGGATTATGCAAACGAACAAAATAGTCGTTTTTCAGTCAGAGAACACCGACCCAGCACTCTTAAGTTATTCTTTAGCATCTCTAGAAGAGTGTTCGGCGTTTGCACTACCAGGCAAATCAGACGATTTAAGCCAAGTTAGTTCGATACAGGCCGTGGCCGAACTTAACCCTAATGTCGTACTGTTAGATATCGTCGATGGCTACGACTACTCTCACCTGTGCGCGCAAATCTTAGATAGCTCCCCAGAGCCTCCGACCATTCTAGGCATTTTGGCTAAAGGCGTTGAAGAGAAACCCTGCAACGTACTGACAAAATATCCTATCGACAGCTATCTCGGCGCTGAGTGGACTGTCGACCGAACCCTAGAAAAAATCACCAGTTTTACCAAATTAAAGCTTCATAACGCTGAGTTAAAAGCACAAATTGAAGCGACGACAGATACCGCAATGACCGCGATGAAAGCGGCTTCGGAAATTGGTTTGTTAATGCAATTGGTGGAATGGCTTCAGACCACTAGAACCACCGAAGACGTTGCCAACTGTTTATTTCGCCTATGCAACAGCATTGAGTTAAATGCGTATGTATTGGTACTCGATAATGGTCAAGAAAGTTTTTTCCCTGAGGGCGCCGTGCATGAATCTGCTAAGAAGATTATGCGCGAAGCTTTACACAGTGACATTCGCGTACTCTCTAAAAATAGAATTTTAGTGTTCCGTCTAGACTACCTAGTATTAATCATTACTAATGCGCCATGGGAAGACCAAGAAAAGTATGGCCGCTTACGTGATATTCTATTGCAGGGCGCCGCGCTCGCCGAGGCAAAAGCCAGGACGATTACGGTCAATAACCTGATTAGCGCACAACACTCTCAAGTCAATTCGATCATGGATCTTATTAAATCCGTGTCAGCCGAAACACAAATGTATGCGCGAGAGATAATGAAAACCCTTTCTGACGAACTCCAAGTATCGGCAATGACGCTTGATCTAACAGAAGATCAAGAATCTAAACTAATGCAGCTATCTAATGACGCTTTCGAATCGATCGAAGTGTTATACCAAAACAGTGACGCGCTGGAACAGCACTTCCATTCTTTGATCACCTCGATCACGGCCGTTGCAGAACTTACAAAGAATAGCGCCACTGAAGCGCCTCCAGAGCCCACAACCGACGACGACGTTGAATTATTTTAGCCGAAACAGGCTCTACGCTGACGACTGAATCACGTTCACTAAACATCACTCTTGCCGCACGCCTAATCCCTTTGTAGGATATGCGCTCTAATATGGTTCTTCCCAAGTTACGGTTATATCCATACGACAAAGAGGGTCTTCATGAAAAAGTGGATATTAAGCATTTTAATTGGCGCTACAGTGCTTATGAGCGGCTGCTCATCGTTTCAAAAAGAGCGAGACATTGAACTCTACTTAGTCGGCGCAGGCCTCACCTACGCAGTGGGGAAACACCTTTGCCGCAAAAGTGATCATGACGAGAAATGTGGAGTGGGTGCAGCTGCTGCCTTTGTTATTTGGTACTAATTCTAACTACTTTCGCTATTTTGCACTGCCTTTCAGGACATCTTCCAAATTTAACTTGGTGCTTTAGCCCATTCTTTTATAGGGCTATTAGGCCTTAAGTGACCCTCTAAGGCCACTCTCCAGAACTCTATTTCTCGCAAGTAGCTGTCCAAGCACGCCTCATTGCCTTGCAGCTCAGCGATCGCATAGTGGGCTTCAAAACCCTGAACCAAACACGCCATACGCCCATAACGAAACTCATCGGCAGCAAACTCACTACTAAACTGACTGGCATCTAAAACTGGACGCCATCGGTCCACTAACAAGTATTCTTCGGACGCATCTAAAATAAACAAGTGCTCTTCATTACCTCGCTTATGTAGCTGAGACAACAGCGCGAAGCTATCAATACGCTCACGATCCCAACCCGTAATCGGGATCGACAACTCTTGAACCATGGCGTTCGCAAATTCGGAGAAAAACAAATGCTTTAGGCTCTCGAATATTATGCCCTCTTGAACACTTGTTTGTTGCGGGTACTTTGCGCGGCTCCCTTCAATAATGCGATAAAAAGCTGAGAGAGGGACATGAATTTCTCGTGTTTCCGGCGCGTAGTACTTTCCTGTTTCAGCCGAGATTACAAAGGTAAGATCATTCTCTAAAAGCAAGGCGTTCGCAACATAGCGATTTAAGTCATCAAAGGCGGACTCGATTGCGTCCTCTTTTGCACTTAGATAGTCGCGCTCCATAGCAAGCTTGGTCCAGCGAATACTTAAGGACCTTGCTGCGTCTTCAGTCGCAACACTCTGACTCGCAAAGCAGGCGAATATCAGCCCACAAACCAAACTAAGCATGGTGCGCATACGACTACCTTTTAGCTTGAAGTAAACGTGCCGCATCCTTGGCGAAGTATGTGAGAATGGCATCCGCGCCCGCTCGCTTGAAACTTGTAAGCGACTCCAGAATGACCGCGTCTTTCTCTAGCCAACCGTTTTGAAATGCTGCCATGTGCATGGCGTACTCACCACTGACCTGATACACGAACGTTGGAACCTGCAACTCTGACTTAACTCGCTGCAAAATATCTAGATAAGGCATGCCGGGCTTTACCATTAACATGTCGGCACCCTCCGCTAAATCAAGCATGCATTCTTGCACGGCTTCGGCACTGTTCGCAGGATCCATTTGATAAGACTTTTTATCCGCCTTACCCAAGTTTCCTGCGGAACCCACAGCATCTCGAAAGGGGCCGTAGTAGGCTGAAGCATACTTCGCGGCATAGGAAAGAATAGCCACCTCTGAGAACCCTTCTTGTTCAAGTACCGCACGAATCTGAGCAATTCGTCCGTCCATCATATCTGAAGGCGCCACAATATCGGCTCCGGCACGCGCATGAGAAAGCGCCTGTTTACTCAGAGCTTCGACAGTCGCATCATTTTGAACATAACCCTTTTCATCGAGCAAGCCATCTTGACCGTGGCTAGTGAAGGGATCTAAAGCCACGTCGGTAATAACGCCCAACTCTGGCAATGCTTTTTTTAGCGCTCGAATGGCGCGCTGAGCAAGCCCTTCCGGATTCCAAGCCTCACTAGCTTCTTCGCTTTTCAAATTTGGTGTAATAACAGGAAACAAGGCGATGGCAGGAATGCCTAAGTCATACACTTCTTTGGCCTCTTGAACCAGCATATCAATGCTAAGGCGCTCAACGCCAGGCATAGACGCCACACTCTCTCGATTGCCTATTCCATCAATCACAAACATTGGGTAAATCAGGTCTTGGCACTGCAACACCGTTTCTTGAACCAAACGTCGACGGAAGTCTTGATAACGCATTCGACGCATTCGTGTGCCTGGAAACTGCCTACCTAAGTGATTAGACACTGCCACCCTCCTAAAACTTCTCTTTATTTATTAATTTGCCTCAATCACTAGACTACACTGATCTAACGATGGAACTTAAAACGAATCTATTAGTCCGATAGTATGAATCATACTGCAACAAAGAGCACTTTATGCCGATTAAAAAAATACTCATCCTCACTGCGATTATCCTTGGGGTTTCCAGCTTCTATTTATTTGGTCTCGCAGAGTATTTCACGCTCGATTTTTTCATTGAACAAAGAGATAAGGTTCTGAGCTATCAAGCTGAAAACCCGATATCTGCGGCAGCCATTTTCTTTTTTACGTATGTTCTCATTACTGCATTTTCGCTTCCTGCGGCAACGCTAATTACACTTTTGGGTGGCGCCATTTTTGGGCTAGCCCAAGGCCTATTATTAGTCTCATTCGCAAGTACCATCGGCGCAAGCCTTGCCTTCTTAATGGCACGAACCTTATTTCAAGACAGTGTAGAGAAAAGATTTAAGAGCAGTTTTGAAAAAATAAATCAGGGCATCGAGAAAGAGGGGGCGTTTTACCTTTTTAGCTTGCGACTCGTCCCGCTTTTCCCCTTCGTTGCCGTCAATCTCTTAATGGGGCTAACAAAGATACCGCTTACACGCTACTTTTGGGTCAGCCAGCTAGGGATGCTTCCTGGCACCTTTGTCTATGTCAACGCAGGCACGCAGTTAGCTGAAGTAAACTCACTAGGCCAGATCGCATCGCCAACTATACTTCTGTCTTTTGCGGCCTTAGGCCTGTTTCCTCTGCTCGCTAAGCGCTTGTTGGAGCGCATTCGCGCACTGAAGGCGGATAGAGCCGATGATCAAAACTGAGTGATTCGCTTAGGAAAAGTTGAGGTTCTTAACGGGATCAGGGTAATGAGGCGGATAATGCTCGTATGCGGTCATGCATGATGGATATGAGAGATGCCAGGCTAGCGACCGATACTGCGATGCAGAGCCCGCAGGGAAAAGAGCGCTAGAAAAGATTTAGTGGCTTACGAGCTAAAGATGTGAACTTAAAAGTTCAAAAAAAGCGGAAACATCGTGACGACTAAAAGAGCTGCTGAAATAGCAAAGCAGACCAAAC
This sequence comes from Oleiphilaceae bacterium, assembly GCA_034110885.1. Classification (GTDB taxonomy): domain Bacteria; phylum Pseudomonadota; class Gammaproteobacteria; order Pseudomonadales; family Oleiphilaceae; genus PZPK01. The sequence continues at coordinate 50,171 of JAWUYI010000093.1, read as the reverse complement.
CTAGCGCTTGAGACGAACGAATTTTACTCACCTGATGATTATCACGAACAGCCTGACCCCAGTGTTTGAACGCGGTCGGCTCTTGCAGGCAATACTGAGTACGGCCACTATCGTTATGCAGCACCTGTATACTTTTACACTCGTCTTGCTCACGTTTGAACCGAACAATTACACATAAACAGGCTGCAATCACCAAAGACGCAGTAAATATATAGGTTGGCGCAAGGTAGAAGCCTGGAAAACTTGCACCCGCTACCAAACCAAAAGATAGCATGACTAACATCATGGCCAAAAGTGTAAAGGTTTTACATGTGCGATCTGCCTTGCGACGAGACTTGCTAATCCTCAAACGGATTTTATCGCCAATATGAAAACGATCAACCACTGCGCTATCGATGCACGTAAAGGAAACAGGTCCCTGCTTAGTTTGATACTGAACAACAGGATAGTAACCAGACTCTACTGTGTTTTTTGTCTCTTTTGGTTTGCCATCTAGAGTGGGCACAAATACATGCTGAATTGAAGTGACTTTCGCCTGCAGCGTATGAACACTTCTTAAAAATCTTGCGTAATCACGAACAAGTAGAACACCTGCAAGCGCCAGAGTTGATGCCATAGCTAGATTATAAAACTCGATCAACATAGTTACTTTAGACTTCCTTTGCGGACCTAAATCCGAACACAATAAGCAGTTTAGATTCTGATGAACATACTGAAATTTAAATGATCACATCGAAATCAGGAATCGAATTAGCTGGCTATTAATAGGCAAACCATCAATAGCGAGACGCAAGTCTCATTTCGGACGGCGATTATCGCACACTTTTACGGACAAGCAAGACTTATTTAACGACGACAGTACAGCAAAAAAGCGCTCAAGAGCGCTTTTTTGCTGTACTGCATTATAAACTACATGAATACTACACTTAGTTCTTACGCACCTATTGCCAGCCTATAAGGCAATATCCGCCCGTCACCTAAATAGGTGAGGAACCATAAGTCATATTAGGTTTTCTAGGGGGATCGGCTCTTACATTATCAGCGATCTTGCTGACGTTACCACCACGAGTCAAAAACTCGTTAACATCAGTTGAAAGTTGCTGACGAACGTTATTACGAAGAATTTCAGACGATTCGCTGCTACAAACAGCAATCGCATTGGTCTGCTGAGACATAGTGATACCTTCATTACCCGCACGGTAAATGTTTAGTTGTCTATTTATTGCCGCTGGTACGGCTTTTTAATTTGAGTCTATTTTTTGCGAGCTCAACTCTTACGCTCTTATTTCACTTAGTAATCGCTAGCCGATACTAGAAATTACCATGCAAACTCCTCTGCTCTTTTATTTGCGCGATGGATTGGTAGAGCCTCAGCGCAAAGAGTCTTTAGAGAAGCTTACACCTTAAATATAAAGCGTTTTCTAGCTTATGCAAGGTAAATTGTTGTTTTTTATGCATTAACATTATTTTGAATGTTTCGATGTGGGTAAATCATGTAAACAAACGTGTCGATAAATTGATTTTCGTTGTTTCGACTGCAGGCTTTCAAAACTAAGCTAAGGTTAATTTAACAGCGCACGGAAAATAACTCAGCGCTTGGATCTCTCCATAGTTATTTTCCAATCCCTAGTTGTTATAAAGACTTTTGGGCTTCCTTATGGAAGCCCTTTTTTTTGCCTGTATATTGAGTGTGAGCGGGCGCTCGAAAGATCAGTCTTGCAGGTTCAAATGGCTAACATCCGGAACGGGCGGTGCAGTGTCACTTTTTTTATCTCCAATATCAGCACCCACCGGCGCCAATGAAAGACTATCTTGCATAGTGAGTTCCGGCGGTGGAGCTTCTGTATCATTTACGCCTAAATCAACGCCTAATGGATCCACCCCTAAAGTACTATTTTCGAGCAAAGCGTCTGCCTTATCCCCTGCTAAACTCATACGCTCTGAATCAGTTTGCTTAGGAGAGGCCGACCCGAGGGATCCACTCTGATGTTGACCAGAGGAAGCGAGCGGGAGTTCAGGTGAAGAGCTAACTTCGACTTGCTGCGCTTGATTACCTGGAGTCGCTGTCTCTGCACTAGGGCTGCTCTGGGCCATATTATGACTTGAGCCCTGACTCGACTGACTTAGAGGCTCAACCTTGCACTTAGCACCCCGCGCCAACAAAGCGGAAAGGTATTTTTCAGATGTTGCTTCGTCAAGCTTGCTTTTCAGTACCACGCGTTGACCCGAAAACATTTTCTCGACTTGTGCGTCACTTGCTTTAAACAACTGAGCCAGTTGCTGTTTAGTTGCCGCCAGTTCGGCACCCGGAACCAAACCTCCATAGAATACTAATTCAAACAGTTGCTCGCTCATGAACCCTCCTATATTAATATGTTCTTGTTACTAATTTTGCTGCCATACCTTCACGCAGTTCCTTCCGGCGTCTTTTGCTGTGCCCAATGTAAGCTCAGCCCGCTCCAGTAATTCATAAGCGGAAGACACATCACTAAAAGCGACAATACCGAATGACATTGTGAGCTGTAAACGTTGGTCCCGAAAATGAAATGGCAAGCGCTCTGTCACTTTACGCAATTTTTCGATAATTTCGGCGCCTGATTCAAGCTCAGTCGTTGGCAGAATAAACACAAATTCCTCGCCTCCATGTCGGGCAATAAAGTCTGTTTTTCGTATTCTCTGCTTAATTTCTTTCGCCACAATTTGCAGGGCTCGATCGCCAGACAGGTGGCCAAAGCGCTCATTAATTTCAGAAAAATTGTCTACACCTGCGGCGACAAGCAATGCTGATGTTTTATCACGTTGCCAGCGGGAAAACTCAAATTCAAGGCGTTCATCAAACGCTTCTCTGCTTGGCAGTCCCGTCAAAACGTCTGTGAGGGTCTTCTTGCGCTCAGTTTTGAGCTGCTCTCTGAGATCTTTTTGCTCGCTGTCCATGCTTTGCAAGCGTTCGCGTAAACCTTCTAGCTGAGGCTTAAACTGCTCACTCAGTGACTCCCCTTGTTTTAGGGCTTCTCCTGTCACGTCAGCAATTCGACTCACATGTTCAACGATAGACTGTTTAACTTCTGCGTTATCCTCAGAGCCTTCAGGGCGCTGCTCAAACTCCTTTGCCAAGTCTTCGTTTTGAGATTGAATGAGGCTCGTTAGTTTCTGATTTAAAGCTTTCCAGCTTTCGTCATGCTGTCCTTGCTCAGACAAAAATTCTTGAATCTTTCTTAATTGCTCATCTAAATCGACTAGAAAGGTATCAAACTGACGCTGCCCCTTGCCCACAGACGCGAGCACGAGGTTACTGAGATCTTCTAGTGTTGGAGGTAATTCATACCAGTTTACACGGCTAGATATTCGCAAACGTAAGGCCTGCAATTCCCGCTGTGCACTCTCTGGAAAGGTTAACTGGCTCAACAAGGTGTTCAGTGTTTCGCTCACCTTTCTTGCGATCACGCCATATCCAGGGGTTGCTTCAAGCACTCGCTTAAGCTCTTCTGTCGCGGGTAATTCCTCGACCACACCCAAGTCATCGATAAGGTCGGCGGAGTCTTCTTTACTGCCTGAAAACGCAAGACCTAAACGCCCCTTCAAACGATGCCACGCATTGTCGTTTTTTTGCCGCCGCACTGCAGTTTTGTCAGATAATTTTTGGTCTAAAGATTTTGATCTTTTTACTGCGCTACGCTTTTGGTCAAGTAGAAGCTTGTCAATGCGAGTCAAGGAGCCAGACAGTTGCTCTAACACTGTGTCTTCGCCCTTTAACTGCCTTCTCAACGTGCTCACTTCCTTTAACAGCGCTTTATCGTTATCGTCACTTACAAGACTTAAGCGCGAAACTAGCCGCTGTAAAAGCTCTACATGCTCGTTGTAACGTTCTTTGAGCGCGTCTAGTTCATCACCCTGTCGAATGTAGCGGCGGCGCAAGTCAGCATTTTTTTGGCTGGCCTGTTTTTTTGGCATGACTGATTAAACTCCCGAATAAAACACGCTACTAGCGCTTTTTCTTAGCTCTCGGATGCGCTGCGTCATACACTTGAGACAAATGCTGAAAGTCTAAATGTGTATACACTTGCGTTGTCGAAATATCCGAGTGCCCTAGCAGCTCTTGCACGACTCTTAATTCCTGACTCGATTCAAGCATATGGCTCGCAAAGGTATGCCTAAGCGTGTGCGGCGAAACCTGTCCTGACAATCCCTTTATCGAAGCCCACCGTTTAAGTCGAGCCTGAACATTTCTAGGACTAATACGCTTACCATTCTGACTTACAAACAGCGCTTGCTCGTCCAGCAACGGTACATCCTTACGAAATGCCTGCCACTCTTTTATGGCGTCTAAGGCTTGCCCTCCAACAGGTAGGTCTCGCTGTTTACTGCCCTTACCCGTCACCCGAAGCATCGCTTGAGACACGTCTAAATCATCTAAATCTATCGACACCAATTCAGAAAGACGCAAACCTGACGAATAGAATAGCTCAAACATCGCCTTATCGCGTAGGTTATGCCAGTCGCCAAAGTCACCCGATAACATATGTGTGACTTCATCGATATTCAACGACTTGGGTAACTTCTTGGGGGACTTAGGTGCTGGAATATCAAGCGCAGGATTATCATCGGTGAGACCATTACTGATCAGATACGCATAAAAACTTCGAATAGCAGATAATGATCGCTGAATACTGCGGCCTGACAAACCTGCAGTTTTTAAATGTCCAACGTACATTCTGATAAAAGGCGCATTAAGCTCAGACCAGCTTCGAATGCTTTGTGACTCAGCCCATGCAATAAGATGACTTAAGTCTCTACTGTAACTTTCTTGAGTCTTTGGCGACAAACGGCGCACGGAGCGCAGGTTTTCAATAAACTGCTTAAACTCCGATTGCATCAGTAGTCGCCTTCCGATTAGTCGAGCAAGGAAGGAACTTTCTCTGCCGTTTTCTTACTACGGGACCGCAGTAAGAGCCCAGGCAAAATACGGCTAATAAAGTCACTAATATAAGATAAGAATAGCGACCCCATAGACGAGTCAAAGTGGTTTGGGTCTTTACTTCCTAGAGCAAACACTCCCAATAGCTCGCCATTTCTTAGCGGAATAATTGCCGCGGAACCTACGTCCCCAGCGCTATCCTGAAACAAACATGACAACTGCTTGGTGCTAAAGTGCCCACAAATTGCCTTTTGGCTTTCGACAAGACCGCCTAATTGCTGTGCTGCCTCGTCAAAAGCCATGACTCTTAAGTCGGAAACCGGATAATCATCTTGTTCGCCAAACACCATCACTCGAGCAAAATCGATATTTTCATCATCTTTGAACGCTTCTTGGACCACAAGCTCAATTTCGTCGAGATTGTTGATATCTAATAGATTGAGCAGCAAGCGTTTACTTTTCTCAAAGTGCTCGTCATTCTCTTTCGCCACAATAAGCAATTCGTTCAACTGCGCCCGCAGTTCGTCGCGATGCTCTCTAAACACTTGCACTTGACGCTCGCCTAGAGAAATTGCCGCACCACTTACATGTGGAAACGTCAGTTCTTTCAAAAGCGCTTCGTGCGTCACGAAAAAGCCAGGATTTGCTCTCAAGTAGGCAACAACTTGATCGTCTATCAAGGGTTGTGTCTGCTCTGGGGCCGAGTCTAATTGTTTAGTCATTATTATTCACTTTAGTCTTTATTCGTCGCGACCAATCCGCCGCATTAAAAATCAAACGCGCACCCTGCCTTGATAAACAGTTGTCGCAGGCCCTTCCATAACAAGGTGCTGACCCGCGCCATCCCACTCAATATTTAGATTGCCGCCAGGCAATTTAACTTCAACAGGGCTTTCAAGCAAGCCACGCTGAATTCCGGATACTACAGCGGCACACGCTCCGGTTCCGCAGGCCATGGTCTCGCCGGCCCCACGCTCAAACACCCGAAGCTTAATGAAACGTGCATGAACGACTTCCATAAAGCCTATATTCGCTTTATTGGGGAAACTTGAATGCGACTCTAAAATTGGCCCTAAGGTTTCTACCGGAGATGTTGCAACATCTTCTACCAGTAACACGCCATGAGGGTTCCCCATTGAAACCGCAGAAAGTTCAAGCTCACCACCGTCGGCATTTACAGCATAAACACTCTGCGCCTGCTCCGCCACAAAAGGAATCTGATCTGGTTCTAAAATTGGCACGCCCATATCGACTCGTACCCGTCCATCCTCTTTGATATGCAATTCAATATCTGCATTGCAGGTTTCGACTTTAATATGAGATTTATCGGTGAGACCTCTATCTCGCACAAACACGGCAAAGCAGCGCGCGCCATTGCCACACTGCTCGACCTCAGAGCCATCGGCATTAAAGATTCGATACTTAAAGTCCATAGACGGCTTGCTAGGCGGTTCTACGAGCAACAACTGATCAAACCCGATCCCCATGCGACGATCGGATAGCTTTCGGATTTGCTCCGGACGCAAAAACGCATGCTGGCTAATCATATCAACGACCATAAAGTCATTGCCCAAGCCGTGCATTTTCGTGAATTCGATGACCATCTTCACCCTACCCCGGAAAAACTTGCTCTAGGCGCATTTGATCTTCAAAGGTTTCTCTTTGTCGACCTACAAACACCTCAGCCCCATCTACAATGAGTTCTGGAGCCCGATTACGCGAATTGTAATTTGAGCTCATGGCAAAACCATAAGCTCCAGCAGACCGCACAGCAAGAAGATCTCCTTCTTCTAAGATCAGCGACCTGGCCTTGCCTAAAAAATCTCCGGTTTCGCATACAGGACCCACAATGTCATACAGCTTTTCAGCGCCTTCTGTGCGCGGTTTAACCGAAACAATTTCTTGCCACGCGCTATACAAAGCCGGACGCATTAAATCATTCATCGCCGCATCAACAATGGCAAAATTCTTGTCTTCATTGTTCTTCAGGTATTCAACTCGCGTTAGCAACACGCCGGCATTTGCTGCAATGGAACGCCCTGGTTCCATTACGACCGTTAGACCTCGACCCTCAAGCTTCGCTAGCACCTCAACTACATAATCTTGGGGTTCTGGTGGCTGTTCGTCTTGGTAACGCACACCGAGGCCACCACCTATATCGATATGTTCGAGGTTAATGCCCTTTGTGCTAAGTTGATCAACCAAGACTAAAATACGGTCTAGAGCATCAATGAACGGGCGGATTTCCGTTAGCTGTGAGCCAATATGACAATCAATACCTACAACTTTAACGCCCTCAAGCCTGGAGGCCTGAACATAAATATCTTCTGCTTCAGAAATCGCGACACCGAATTTGTTATCTTTCAAGCCCGTTGAAATATAGGGGTGCGTGCCGGCATCAACATCTGGATTAACGCGCAACGAAATATGTGCAATTTTACCAAGCGATAAAGCAACTTCATTCAACCGGTATAACTCTGGCACCGATTCGACGTTGAAACAGTGCACGCCGTACTCTAGAGCTTTAGCCATTTCTTCAGCCTGCTTACCTACGCCCGAAAACACTGTTTTTGATGCATCTCCCCCTGCACGTAACACTCGTTCAAGCTCGCCTAAGGATACAATATCAAAGCCCGCACCTAGCTTGGCAAGTATGCTTAGCACAGCCAAGTTAGAATTGGCTTTTACCGCATAGCATATAAGGTGAGGATGCCTGCCGAACGCATTTTTATAGGCATTGAAATGTCGCTCGAAGGTAGCCTTCGAATACACGTAACAAGGCGTGCCATAGGTTTGTGCGATGTCTGCTAGCGAAATGCTTTCAGCAAACAGCTCGTTATTCTGATAACTAAAATGATCCATGAACTCACTACTTCTGTTGGTAAGCCTAGAGCTTAAATTATTTCGACACTTCGCCTTCGTTACCTTCTTGAGGCTGCTCGACTTGTTCTGGGGCTGGAATATACAAGTCATTCTTTTGACCGCAGCCATGCAAGCTGAGCAGGATCATCGAACAAACAAACAGCTTAGAAAAAAAACTCATTTCGATTCTCAGAGAAAGGTACGTAGCGATAAATTAATGCATAGGATTATAACGCCAAGCGTAGGCAAAAACTAACGATCAGAAGCAAGTTTCGGGGCTAAGGCACGCTTAATGGCGTCATCGAGCAAAAAATAATTGCGTACGTAGTCCAAAGTACCGAAACCCTGCTCATTTTGACGTTGAATACCCATTGGGTCTGCGGGAAAGTTGAGATCAACAACTTTGATCGGTAAGGCGCGCGCCTTTCCTTTTTGACTACTGTGGTAGTCGATAAGGGCGTCGACTTGTTGCTCGCCATACTCTCGATACGAAAAGTCTTGATTCTGGAAACTGAGATCAAACTGTAATTCACCGCCAGAATAACGGCCCAGCGCGACAATTTGCTCTAATGCAAACAACGGAATTCGTTTTACTTTCGAAACCCTAAAGCCTGCCGCGCTCGCCCCTCGGACGCTACAAAGCTCTAGGCTCAAAAGGCCCTGCGTCCCACCACTCAGTTGGCGACGCTCTACAACTGTGTTCAAAAACGAAAACAACGTCGACTGAAAAACCGCTTCGTCTTCAAACAGAGAAAAGTGCTGAAACACCCCTCCGTTTTCATCAAGGACGCAAACCTCAAACTCCTTTGCAATTAAACGGTAAAACACTTGAATACAATTCACCCTATTCAAAGGCAAAACTGCTTTAAGCATCTCCTCTTCAACCAAGGCATAAGAATCCAAGACTATCGGGCAAGGCTCGCCCTCCGGAGAGGAGAGAGCTATCATTAACGAGGGTTTATCTTCGATTTTTTGAAAACGAAATTGATCATCTTTGCGCACAATTAGGTAATACGCACTTTCGATCTCTAATACATACCGGTTCCGTGCGAGCCGCCCTGAACTAAAAAAGGCTGCTTTTGCTTCGCTGAATAACTGCCTGACACGCTTTGATATTGGCTCTGAACGCACCTTTCCGAAACAGCGCACCTGTAACTCAAACGAGTCGGAGCGCTGATCCAAGCATAGCTGCAGATACGCCTGCAGGTTTTGCAGCAACGTTTCACCCACTTCGTAGCGAACTGCAGAAACCTCACCCCATGTGTTCATTACGACTTGATCAATAGTCTTAACCAAGTTGTAGCGCTGCGAGCTATAACTTAGGGAGTCGTTGCGATCACTAAGTCGTTGCACGCCACCTTCGCTATAACTAGCAAGAGGATTTACACCCAAATTCACTATCAAAAAAATCTTTTGCACCAATGGCGCTTTAGTAAATGCAGACTGAGGCACACGAGGAAAGGGTTTAGGGTACGTTTCTTCTAACGCAGCAATCGCACTAGAAACCTCTTGAACACTCAAGTCAGTATTGCCGGGAATCACACTAAGGCGAGTAGTCTTACTCAAAATGTCATTAAAGTAGAGCCAGGCAAGCAGCTCTATCAAATTGCCCATCTTACGCAATGGCGGTTTAAAGCTCGCGTCGCTCGCCACACTGAGGTTGGTATATAAAAACCACGAATTCTGATCAGACACAAACTCCTGTGAGCTGGCATGATGAATCGCAACGCTTTCTTCCCATAGATTAGGTGCAATGCCTGGATTTACTCGCTCAACCTTACCCGCCTTGCGCTGAAAAATAGCATATAGCTTGCGACCCAAAAGGTTCATATCTTCATTTGTGATCGACGAACTAATGTTATTTGCGCGCGCATAACTGGTCAGAAAACGATAGGCATTAGTTAATTCGGTAAGCAGTTCTTGCCTCTCATCTAAAACATCGTTGACCTTCCAAACCCTGCGGTCATCTAAGTGCTTAATTTGATTCTCATTCCAGCGCCAGCTTTCAACCTGCTTACGCAGCAACTGTCTCTGCCAAGAGACCGTGCGCCCCCGCACTTTCTGAGAAAGCTTCTTATTCACTTTTAGGTAGAAACTTTTCCTAACCAGCTCTAAGCGCTTGGTTTCATGAGTGCGCATCAAGTAATTTTCTAAGCGCATGTAAAGTAAAAAGTATGGATCAAGCTGATCGACCTCTAAGTTGTCGTCATAAACTGCGTGCTTGAACTCGACACTTAGACAGGGGTACTCAGGCAATTCATGCGCATACACTTCTGCGAGCAATAGCTTTAAGATCGACTTGTAAGGCGAGTCTAGGCTTTTATAAAGCTGCCAAAGGCCGGCACCAATTAACTCACTCTTTGGGATAAATGCCGTGCTACCAAAGTCTAGTACGTCTTTTTCTTTCACGAAGCGCTTGCTCAAAAGTAGCTGAGCAGTTTCTTCATAGTTGTTCTCGAGCGCGGGAGGAATGAGCCACCAGAGAGGGTAGCGACCCGCCAATAAGATCGCTGTGCGATAAAACTCGTCTAGCAATAAAAAATGCTGGGCCGAACCGCTACTTTCAGAGTCCATTGACGGCGCCGGGTTGCCGTTTTTGAATCTTTCCGCACACATGACAAATGTATGTAACTCCAAGCCTTGATCATTTGCCCAGTCATCAATGCTCTCTGCCTTGCTCTTTAACAGCGCCTGACCTTCATCGGAAACCAAGGGATCAATACATAACCACAGATCAACGTCGCTGGACTCAGAATGTGCGAGAGTCCCTGTGCTTCCCATCATGAAGATGGCTTGAATTTCTGGAGAATGCCGGCGGTCATGCTTAAAGCGAAAAGTTTTGCTAAAGCCCGCCGCAATCGACAAAACTTCTTTATCCGGCTCATAGACCGAGACGCCGCGCGGAGCAGAACGTGAGACATAACCGGGAATAAGAGGGTGATTAACTTGATACAGGAAGGGGATCAGTTTGAGAATATCTTGCTCTCGAGCATTTAATCCCTCATACGTTTTATGCAAGCGATCCAAATTTACCCGCAAAAAACGATCGCGCACGCGAGTAAGTAACTTCCGGTCTACCCCGTCAGAAAAGTCCGGTGCAATTTTTAACTTAGGAGGTGACGACATAGCAGGCTAGTTTTCGTCCATAGGGTGCGCTTAAATACTTGGCGGCAACGAAGCGCCGATGCCACCAAGCGAAGTAGTTAAAACACCTTACAATCAAGATTCATTCCACCGTCAGTGGAAAGAATTAATCTCGAGAGGCTATTTCGTCTAGTACACGTTCTACTGCCGCACGCACCTGATTAGGAGCGGTACCACCAAGATGATCACGTGCACTTACAGAACCTTCAAGTGTGAGCACTTCAAACACACCCTCCTCGATTACATCACTAAACTGCTGCAGCTCTGCAAGCGTCATTTCAGAAAGGTCTTTGGACTCAGCAATACCAAACGCTACTGCCTTACCAACAATCTCATGCGCATCACGGAATGCCACGCCATTCACAACAAGGTAGTCGGCTAAGTCAGTGGCTGTAGAAAAACCTTTGCGCGCGGCGTCACGCATATTATCGGCCTTAACCTGCAACGCAGGCACCATGTCTGCATAGGCACGCAAACAGTCTTTAACCGTATCTATCACATCAAACAACGGCTCTTTATCTTCTTGATTATCTTTGTTGTAAGCCAAGCACTGAGACTTCATAAGCATCAATAGAGACACTAGATGGCCAGTCACTCGCCCTGTTTTACCACGCACTAACTCAGGCACGTCTGGGTTTTTCTTTTGCGGCATAATAGACGAACCAGTGCAAAAGCGATCAGGCAGGTCGATAAAATCGAACTGCGCTGAGGCCCATAAAACTAATTCTTCAGAGCAACGTGACAAGTGCATCATCAACAGACTTGCAAACGAACAAAATTCAATCGCAAAATCGCGATCACTCACGGAGTCTAGTGAGTTGTAACTTGGGCGCTCAAAACCGAGCAGCATGGCCGTATATTCACGATCGATAGGATAGGTAGTGCCCGCAAGCGCTGCAGCGCCAAGCGGCATAATATTAACCCGCTGACGACAATCTAACAGCCGATCATAGTCACGCTGAAGCATTTCGTTCCAAGCTAGAACATGATGCCCAAACGTGACCGGCTGAGCAGTTTGCAGATGCGTAAAACCGGGCATAATTGTATCGGCTTCACGAAGCGCTAAATGCGCTATACCGCCCTGCAAACGGGTAATTTCTTCCGCGATAAAATCGATTTCATCACGCAGGTATAACCGAATATCGGTCGCCACTTGGTCATTACGAGAACGGCCCGTGTGCAGCTTTTTGCCGGTAAGACCGATTTTTTCGGTCAGCTTCGCTTCTATGTTCATGTGCACATCTTCAAGCGCAACAGACCATTCAAAATTACCCGCTTCGATATCGGCACGTACTTCGATCAAACCCTGAACAATCTGAGTTTTTTCCTCATCTGTAAGTACGCCCACTTTCGCCAGCATGGTGGCATGAGCAATAGAGCCTGCAATATCGTGAAAATACATACGTTGATCAAAATCGACCGATGCAGTGAACTGCGCAACAAACGCATCCGTTGGCTCGCTAAAGCGGCCGCCCCAAGATTGGTTTGTTGAAGTTGAATCATTGCTCATGCTGAGTTACCCATCTACACTAAAATTAAACGAAATTGCATTGGCCTAAGCCAATCTTTATAAAACCATGGCAATTGCCATCAACGCCATACTTACTGCGGAGAATCTAATGCGCGCTGCGCCAGAGCAAAGCTCGAGCATCGCCGATGCGCCCAAAGACGGCTTAAGCCGCTCTGCAAAAACTGGCAGGTTAAATTCTGGCGGCGAATTATAACATGAAACGAACACTAAACTCTTCGCAAAATGCCAGCCCCGCAAACACTCAGTTCATACCAAATCTCTGCGCGCTGCCAAACGTACTTATGTTACTCATCGCTACACAGTTGCTCGCGTTCGTGGTGGCGATGATCAAGTCTGATAATACGCTGATACGCTGGGATACGCTTGGTTTTATCTCAATTTGGATGCAATTAAGCGTGCTCAGTTCAGCGGCAATGATTTGCGTTTCTAGAAGTAAGCTCGCTCAATTTTCTATACGAACGCAAGCGCTAGTATGCTTTGCTCTCATCATAGGCTGCACGTTAGTCGTGAGCCTTCTTAGCCGGCCATTACTCCCAATCAACTCAACTGTAAGCGCCACTCATTTCGTTGTTCGAAACATGCTCATTACCGGGCTTATGAGCAGCCTACTGCTCCGGTATTTCTACATCGAATTCACGGCACAAGAGCAGAAACAAGCCGAGCTACATTCACGAATAGAAGCACTACAATCGCGAATTAGGCCGCACTTCTTGTTCAATAGCATGAACTCCATCGCGAGTTTAATCGCATCACATCCTGAAAAAGCGGAAGATGCCGTTCTTGATTTATCGAGCCTATTCAGAGCAACACTCAACACCCAAAGTCGCTTCGTCACCATCAGGGAAGAACTTGATTTATGTTCCAAGTACCTAAATATAGAGGCCTTACGATTCGATGATCGACTTCAGATCGAATGGCACATTGCCACCGAGGTAAATGAGTGCCTGATTCCACCATTAACTCTGCAGCCTTTAGTTGAAAATGCTATTTACCACGGCATACAACCTTTAAAAGAGGGCGGCACCATTCGGCTTGAAGCATACTGCAAGAACGACATGGTTTATTTAATGATATCTAACCCCTACCAAACGCAAGAAAACGACACACACGGCAATCAAATAGCACTCGCAAATATCGCCGCGCGACTTAGCGCACTGTATGCCAATAGCGCAATTTTGAAGTCTAGTCAGAGCAATGATACCTATACCGTCACCGTGCGCTTCCCGATGAAAAAGGCTTAGGTATGACGGAACAAAAATTACATATTCTTATTGCCGACGACGAGCCTCTCGCCCGCTCTCGCCTGAAAAGGATGATCGAAAAAATCCCCAACTGCAGCGTTGTGGCGGAAGCCGGCAATGGCCAGCAAGCCGTTGAGCATGCCCACCAATACAAGCCCGACATTGCCTTTTTAGATATACGCATGCCCGAGGTTGACGGCCTCGCTGCGGCAAGCCAACTTAGCGCTATGCAACCGCCACCCGCCATCATTTTTTGCACTGCCTATGAAGAATACGCACTTAAGGCATTTCAACTTCATGCGATTGGTTATCTCCTTAAGCCCGTGCGTGAAGAAGAACTTAATGCAGCAATTCGACAAGCCAAGACATTATCTCTGCCCCAACTTAAACAGGTAGAACAGGAAATAAACGACGAACCCCCAAAGAGTTTTATCGCCAACACGTGGCAAGGCCAAGAAATTCTAGCGCTAAATTCGATCTACTACTTTCGAGCAGAACAAAAATACATCAGTGTTATTCACGAACAAGGCGAAACACTTAGCACTCAAACACTCAAAGAACTTGAAGCTGAATATGAGGGCCTATTTGTTCGCGCGCACCGTAACACTCTCGTTAACTCTAAACATATAAAGTCGCTCGTCAGAAATCACGAGGGGCATAGCCAAATCCAGCTGAGCAATGGCAATAAAGTCGAGGTAAGCCGACGCCACTTAAGCGATGTGAAAGCATTTATCGCTCAGTTTTCTTAACACTAATTGCAAAAATGGCTATTTTTTGTGTCATTTCGCACAAAAACGCACCAAAGCGTCCAGAAAAAACGACACCCGTCTCACTTTCCGATACAGCTCGAATTAGTTCACACTAATTAGCTGAGAGATTGTTTATAGTACGAATAGTTGTTCAGAAAGTGTGCGAGGTAATAGAATGATCAAAACTGCAAAGCGAGCAAGTATTACAGCCGTAGTCTTGCTAATTAGCTCTCTCGGGGCTCAAAGTTTAAAAGCTGATTCTCATTTCCCTATGGGCGATGACGAGACAATTCTAATTGAGTATCAGCCCAGCACAAAAATCCCCTATCACAAAATATTGCGTAAAATCGGCCAACACTTTTTCAAGGTTGATACCGAGGCACTAACAAGCTTTGGCTCTGGAAAAAGCTCTAGTGTAGTACGTCACTACAGCCAGTATTTAGAACGCAGCAAGACGCGTTTTAATGTTAAGACTGATGAAGTCCGCGTTAAGTTCTCTGTAAATTTCTAGTAACTCCGTTTCCCTTACCTCGTTACTTTTTTCTCTAAGACCAATCTTTAAGAATCCAACAGCACTTTTTAAAAAAGCTCGTTATAATGCCTGCAAAGCATTTAATCTATGAGAGCTTATGTCTACTAGTACAGTCGCGAACACACCATCACTAATCCGAATTGCCTCTAGAGAAAGCGCGCTTGCTCTTTGGCAGAGTAACCACATCAAAGCGCAACTCGAGTCTATGTTTCCTGGTTTACAGGTAGAGATTCATGGCATGACTACGAAAGGCGATCAGATACTCGACGTTCCGCTCGCAAAAATTGGCGGCAAGGGTTTGTTCGTTAAAGAGCTTGAACAGTCAATGCTAAACGACGAAACAGACATTGCAGTGCATTCAATGAAAGACGTGCCGATGCACTTTCCTGAGGGCTTAGAGCTTGGCGCAATATGCAAGAGAGAAAGTCCCTACGACGCCTTCGTGAGTAATAACTTCTCAAGCCTAGATGCTCTGCCAGAGGGCGCCATCATTGGCACCTCAAGCCTAAGACGACAGTGTCAGATTCAAGCTTACAGGCCAGATCTCGTGGTCAAAAGTTTGCGTGGAAACGTTAATACCCGCTTAGCCAAGTTAGACAACGGCGAGTATGACGCCATCATTCTTGCGGCGTCAGGACTCGTTCGACTAGGCTTCCAAGACAGAATTAAAACCGAGCTTAGCGCCGAACACTCTCTTCCTGCGGTAGGTCAAGGCGCACTAGGTATCGAATGCCGAAGCGGCGACAGTGCCATGAAAGACATCGTGAAAGCGCTAGGTGACATTGATACAGATATTTGTGTTCGTGCAGAACGCGCAATGAACGAGCGGCTAGAAGGCGGCTGCCAAGTACCGATCGCAGGTTTCGCGGAACTAAACGGCAAGCACTTATCTATGCGAGGCTTAGTTGCATCAGTCGACGGAAAGACCGTGCTTAACGCACAATCATCTATCGATATTGAAGAAGGAAGCCCTGAAGCGCTTGGTATTGAAATCGCTGAAAATCTTTTAGCGCAGGGTGCGCAGGATATTCTCTCGGCAATTTATGACGCAAATTAAGCCGATTCTAAGCGGCATTAAGGTTCTAGTTTGTCGACCAGAGCCTTCGGCTAGCGAACTATGCAGGGTGCTTGAATCTGTGGGCGCTGAGGCCCTATCTTTTCCGTGCTTAAGCATACAAAAAAAAGAGCTCTCAGGCGAAAGCAAAGCACTCATCTATGAGCTTGATCAATTTGAGAAGGTTATCGTTGTCAGCCAACACGCGGCTGAGCGAATCGCACAAGAGGTAGATGCGCTATGGCCGCAGAAACCAGAAGCACAGATTTGGTATGCCATCGGAAGAAAAACGGCTGACGTGTTACATCAAAATGATTTCAACACACATGAACCGGAGCGCGACTTAAATAGCGAAGCCCTGCTTGCTAGCCCCGACTTAACAAATGTCAAAAGCCAAAAAATTCTTATCGCAAAAGGTTGCGGCGGCCGCAGTAAACTCGAGCAAGGCCTGCGAGATAGAGGTGCAAGAGTAAGCACCTTAGATCTATATGAGCGCATCGAAACGCCTTATGACGCGCACGAAGTTAAAGCTGCACTTTCAGACTTTGCGCCACATATTTGCATCGCGCTAAGTTCTGAGACAATAGATGCCGTAAATAGGCTGGCGCAAAGCCAAAGTATTACTACCTCAGAGCTAAGGCTTGTTGTGCCAAGCAAGCGCGTTGCACGTCACGCCAAGGCTCTTGGTTTCGAGCACTGCCTTGTTAGCGAAGATCTCAGGCCCATTGATTTAATAAAAACAATAGCGAGTAACGCGTCTAAACTAAAATCGTGAGTGCAAAGCGCTCAAGCTCAAGCTAAGCTTTACGTATAAATTATTATAATTGGTACTTACTGTGACGGAAGCAACAACGCACCCAAAGCCCTCAGAAAACCCAAACAACAAAACTAGGTCCAATGGATTTATTCCCATTGTTCTGATTATTATAGTTGCCGCCGCAGGAAGTTACGGCGGCCATATGCTTTGGACCAAGTTACAAAGCCATCAAACAGAACTCGTAACGCTTCAAAAAGACTTATCTACGAGTCACGCTGATATTCGCCAACTGCAACAAAGCAATGAAAGCCTTGTCTCGCAGCAAAAGCTCTTTACTCAAGCCGTAACCGACACCTCAAGCCAAGCCCAAGGTAAGCTTGCGGCCTTAACAGAGCAATTAGATGCGATCAAAGGCAGCAGTCGAAAAGACTGGCTACTTGCTGAAGTAGAATATTTATTGCGCATCGCAAATCAACGTTTACTCATCGAGAGCGATCCTCAAGCCAGTGAAAGCCTCTTACTGGCGGCGGACAAAGTATTAAACGAAATAGCAGACCCGAGCTTGATGCCGGTGAGAATGGCTATTGCAGAAGAACTTTTTGCGCTACAGAGCAGCGCTCTTAAACAAGTCGACACTTTGTACAGCCAACTCAGTGCGCTAAGTAATGCCGTGCACTCTCTCGAGCTAAGCTACCAGGGCGACAGGCAAGACCAATCCAAGCTTCAGGAAAATGCGAGCACTGAAGCAACCCCTAGCACTGAGATTGCA
Source organism: Oleiphilaceae bacterium (assembly GCA_034110885.1). Classification (GTDB taxonomy): domain Bacteria; phylum Pseudomonadota; class Gammaproteobacteria; order Pseudomonadales; family Oleiphilaceae; genus PZPK01. Next base: position 32,617 of record JAWUYI010000093.1, on the reverse strand, counting down.
CCTTCAGAGAAAGGCCCAGTTGCGCGCTTTCTGCAAAAGCTAAGCGACGCATTTAGCAATGCGGTGCGCATTCAGCATAGCGATCATGTGATTGAGGCTCCGCCAACACCCGACTTTTCTGAATACCTTAAGCAAAATCTGGCTTTGCAATTGGAGCAAGTAAAGCTTTCTTTGATCAAACAAAATGGCGTTCGCTACAATCAAGAGCTAGATGATACGCTTCAATGGGCTAGACAGAGCTTGCCTTCAAACAACTCTCAAGCGCAGCACTTAATTTCGAAGCTAGAAGAACTTTCAAATCACACCTTAAACTGGACCAAGCCTGACATTTCAAAATCTTTGAGCTTACTGCAAACGCGAATTGAGGAAATGTATAGACGACATGAATTGAACAAGGCTAGTAAACCCTCAGCACCCTCGAATAGCACTGATGAGGAGTCCACTCCATGAGGAGATTGTTCAAAGTTCTTCTTATTGGCATCGCTCTAGCCGCGCTCATTATTCAGGGACTGCAATTTGACTTGGGCTATGTCCGCATCGTATTCCATCAATGGATCATTGAGTCCAACGTATGGGTTTGGCTAGGCTTCAACGTACTATTGGTCACGAGTCTGTGGTTCGTCATTAATCTTGTTTCAAAACTTGGCTCAGGCGCGAGTAACTTCGTTTCATGGCGTAGTTCAAGGTCGAAACTGAAAGCAGAAAACGAGACGTCTCAAGGACTGCTAGCGTTCCTTGAGGGCTATTGGAGTGAAGCGTATCGCTTACTATCGCATTCAGCAAAAAATGCTAAAGACCCTTTAATAAACTATCTGGGCGCAGCCCATGCCGCTGGCCAGCTAGGTAAGCTTAAGGCCGCCGATGCTCAACTAAAAAAAGCGTATAACCACAAAGGCAGTTCAGACTTCGCCGTTGCACTTACCCAAGCCAACATTCAAATTAAAGAGCAAGATTACGAAAGCGCCTTGGCAACGTTACGGCGCTTAAATCAACAAAGACCCAAGCACCCTCACGTACTAAAACTAATGAGCTTAGTTTTTGAGAAACTGGAAGACTGGTCATCTTTTTTGTCCTTGAGGCAAGAAATGCGTCACTTAGGCATTATTGATCAAAACGTGCGCTCTTCCGACAAAGATATAGAGACAAACGCTTGGGGTAAGCTATTCACTCAAGAAACCGACAAGCTGCTAGTCGCGACAAAGCACAGCCAAGACTCCGAGAATCTCGCAGAGATATGGATGAGAGTGCCGCAGAAGCTGCGTTACGATGGCGCATTGATTTGCGTCTACGCAGAGCAACTACACAGGCTAGACATGCATAACGATGCAGAAACGCTGTTGCGAAAAGTTTTAGGCAAACAATGGAGCGTTGAGCTCGTTAACCTTTATGGAAAAACAGTTGCAGACGACGCCAAAGAACAACTTATTTGTGCTGAAAAGTGGCTGCGCGAGCGCCCTAATGATGCGCCACTGCTGCTCTCTCTAGGCCGAATAGCCATGCGCAACGAACTTTGGGGAAAGGCCGCAGAATATTTTTCTGCTAGCCAACAGCAAACTGCGAGTTTAGATGCGGCCGCTGAGCTATGCCGACTATATCAGCATCTCGAAAAACCGCCCGAAGAAATGCTAAAACCAATAAATGAACTAATTAAACAAATACAATTGCCTAACCTTAAAGCACCGCGCGTGCATTAGTCACGCGTCGCATACTCTAATACATCCGAGTAAAAGTTCTCTAGGTCTAAACCGCCGTCAGCCAGCGCATCCATGGTCGAGAACACAAGCTTAGGTGATCCACTGACGAACACGATTTTGTCTTCCACACTATCATGCTCATCTAATACAGCTTCCGCTAACTGGCTATGGTGCTCTGTATTAAGTTGATCCGACTGCTCTGCCACCATCGTCTTATAATGAAAGTTAGCATATAGCTTCGACCACTCTTCTAATAGCTCTGCAGCGTAGAGGTCACTTTCTTTTCTTAAGGTCCAGTATAAGGCAACCTCATGCTGAAACTGATTCGCAAACAGATATTCAATTAGACTTTTCATTTGAGCAAAACCAGTACCTGCAGCCAATAACATAACAGCCTTATCAGGAACCTTGGGCAAACAGCTCTTCCCAAACGGCAACTTAATAGAAATGCTTGAGCTTTCTCGTAAGTACTCAATCATTTCGCATGCGGAGGTCAAATGCGGATCGGCTTGGATATGCAGTTCTATGTCACGTGATCCAGGAGCACTAGCGATAGAAAAGAATACATCACCCTCTCGACCAGGCATGTCAATCGACAGATACTGACCCGCGAAAAACTCTACGGCGCGACCTGCAGGCTGCATCAGCACAACTTGATAGACATGCGCTCGCATCTCTTTAACATGCTGAACTTGGCATTTAATACTCTTCATTGGCAACTCACTCGGCCCAAATACGTCTTCTAAAAAAATCTCACAATCTTGCTGTGGAAATGCATGGCAAAGGTAAAAACTAGGCGCCTCGCCACCCACAGTGCGAACAAATTTCCGGCCTCGCCTATCCACAACACAGCCAGACCTCAAATCCGCCTCACAAATATAGCAAACGCCATTCTTGCAGCTAACAGGGACCTTGATTCCAGCGCGCTCTGCACCCTCCAGCAAAGTTTCACCCTGCTCACAAAAATATTCTAAACCCTTGGGTTGAATGACGACCTTATACACCGTCGCTTTTACCCAAACCTAGTTCGTCCCAGATGGCATCGACTTTTGCTACTACCTTACTGTCCATTTTAATTGGTCGACCCCACTCTCTGTCCGTTTCTCCCGCCCATTTGTGTGTAGCATCCATCCCCATTTTCGAGCCTAGGCCAGAAACGGGAGACGCAAAGTCTAAATAATCAATAGGCGTGTTTTCGATCAAGAGCGTATCTCGTGCTGGATCCATGCGTGTGGTAATAGCCCAAATCACATCTTCCCAATTGCGAGCATCTACATCGTCGTCAGTCACAATCACAAACTTGGTGTACATGAACTGACGCAAAAAAGACCAGACACCCATCATTACGCGCTTCGCATGACCCGGATATTGCTTCTTCATGGTTACTACGGCTAAACGATACGAACAGCCTTCAGGAGGAAGGTAAAAATCAACAATTTCAGGAAATTGTTTTTGTAGTATCGGTATAAATACTTCATTAAGCGCTAAGCCTAAAATTGCAGGCTCATCAGGCGGCCGACCAGTATACGTGCTGTGATAAATTGGGTCTCGTCGATGCGTAATCCGCTCTACAGTAAATACGGGAAATTCATCTATCTCATTATAATAGCCAGTGTGATCACCAAACGGACCTTCGGGCGCCATGTCATTGGGGTAGATAAAGCCCTCTAATACAAACTCGGCACTAGCAGGAACTGTCAACGAGCTATGCATCGTCTTGACTGTCTCTGTTTTACTTCCTCTCAGTAGTCCCGCAAAAGCATATTCTGACAAACTATCCGGAACCGGAGTAACTGCGCCAAGAATCGTTGCAGGGTCGGCACCCAAGGCCACCGCTACTGGAAATGGTTTGTCCGGGTATTGCTGCTGCCATGCTTGTAAGTCAAGCGCACCACCGCGATGCGACAACCAGCGCATGATCAAACGGTTTTTACCAATGACCTGCTGACGATAAATGCCTAGATTTTGTCTTTCTTTTTCTGGGTCAGGCCCTTTTGTCACGACCAAAGGCCACGTAATTAACGGCCCAGCATCTTCAGGCCAGCACGTTTGGATCGGCAGCTTACTTAGGTCTACCTGATCTTTTTCAATCACGCATTCCTGGCAGGGCGCATAACGTAAAACCTTTGGCCCCATATTCATAACTTGCTTAAAAATAGGTAGTTTCTGGAATGCGTCCTTTAAGCCTTTTGGTGGATCAGGCTCTTTGAGAAACGCTAGCAGCTTGCCAACTTCGCGCAAGGCACCGACATCTTCTTGACCCATGCCTAAAGCAACACGTTTAGGCGTTCCAAATAAATTACCGAGCACAGGAATTGAGTGCCCCTTAGGATTTTCAAAAAGAATGGCCGGCCCACCCGCACGCAAAGTGCGGTCACAAATCTCAGTCATTTCGAGATGCGGATCTACTTCTACTTTTATTCGTTTTAGCTCTCCCAGCTTTTCTAACTGGTCGATAAAATCTCTTAAATCTCGGTATTTCATATCACCACACGTATAAACTAAAAAGCCGACTACACAATAAGTCGGCTTTTATGGAAACGAAGAAAATGCCTATCGTTAAGGCATCGCCGTCGGCGCTTAGCGCTTCTTCATAGATAAGAAGAATTCGTCGTTCGTCTTCGTATCTTTTAGCTTATCTAACAAGAACTCTGTGGCCGCTACATCGTCATCCATGCTATGAAGTAACTTGCGCAAGATCCAAACTCTTTGCAGCTCATCTTCGCTCATCAACAAGTCTTCGCGACGAGTACCTGAACGACGAATATTAATCGCAGGGTAGATGCGTTTCTCAGCAATTTTACGATCCAAATGCACTTCCATGTTACCCGTGCCCTTGAACTCTTCGTAAATTACCTCGTCCATCTTCGAACCCGTATCTACAAGCGCCGTTGCAATAATCGTTAAGCTTCCGCCTTCTTCTATATTACGTGCCGCTCCGAAGAAGCGCTTTGGACGCTCCAAGGCATGCGCATCAACACCACCAGTCAGAACCTTGCCTGAACTTGGAATAATAGTGTTGTAAGCTCGCGCTAACCGCGTAATCGAATCGAGAATAATAACGACGTCTTGCTTATGCTCTACGAGACGTTTCGACTTTTCGATGACCATCTCTGCAACTTGTACGTGTCGAGCAGGTGGCTCATCAAATGTACTAGCAATCACCTCACCACGAACCGAACGCTGCATTTCTGTTACTTCTTCAGGTCGCTCATCAATCAACAACACCATGAGATGACATTCAGGGTTATTTCGAACAATAGACTGTGCGATATTCTGCATCATCAAAGTCTTACCCGCTTTAGGCGGAGACACAACCAGTCCTCGCTGACCTTTACCTATCGGAGCAACCAAATCTAAAATCCTACCCGATAGATCCTCAGTACTTCCGTTACCTACCTCAAGTACAAGGCGGTCATCTGGAAATAAAGGCGTAAGGTTCTCAAATAGAATTTTGTTCTTCGAACTTTCTGGCTTATCAAAGTTAATCTCGCTAACTTTAAGAAGCGCAAAATAACGTTCGCCGTCTTTAGGCGGGCGAATCTTGCCTGAAATCGTGTCGCCGGTGCGCAAATTAAAGCGACGAATTTGGCTTGGAGAGACATAAATGTCGTCGGGACCAGCTAGGTAGGAACCTTCCGCTGAGCGCAAAAATCCAAAACCATCTTGCAGGATTTCTAATACGCCATCGCCATATATATCTTCTCCGCCCTTTGCGTGGCGTTTAAGAATAGTGAAGATCACGTCTTGTTTTCTTGATCGAGCAAGGTTGTCTAAACCAATCTCGGCGGCAATGTCTAAAAGTTCAGGGACAGTTTTTTTCTTTAATTCGGTTAGATTCATAGCTTAAATAGTTTCGATGGCACACATAAGTGTTAAGGCTGAGGGTTTTTTAAAGGGATAACGTGCCGCGAGATACGCAGCCAATATTAAGTAGTACTACTAAGTAGTTATTCTTTCATAAGATAGACCAGATTATACTCAATATCTAGCTCTTTTCTAGATAAAAAACAAAATTGGGCTAAAGGCTACTTGTTAACGCGGCATATCACGAGTTAACGTAAGCGCTAAACACCCTAACTTAAAGTAATCAAGCCATAGCACACCGAGACAACTTTCTTATGTCCCAAGCCAAGCTTTTGCCTTTAGAAGTCGCGCTGGAAAAGCTTCTAGACAATATTCACCCCATTAAAGAAACTGAGCATATCCCGCTAGCGCACGCACATTTACGAATCTGCGCGAAAAGCTATGTTGCGTCAATCAACAACCCGCCTTTTGATAATAGTGCCGTCGATGGTTACGCCTTTGCCCTGCGCGACCTACAACAACTCGAGGCGCTTCCATTGACTCAGCGCATCGCAGCAGGCGCCGCACAAGAGAGACTTGCTGAGGGGACTGTCGCACGCATATTTACTGGAGCCCCCATCCCCTTGGGCGCCGACTGCGTTGTTATGCAAGAAAATGCCATCCTGCTAGACCGAGATAACCGCGTTTTTTTCATTACTGAAGCCGCTGTTGAGGCTCACCAAAACATCCGGCCAGCAGGTCAAGACTTCAAAACCGGCCAAGCCTTAGTAGATCGTGGTCAGGTATTAAACCCGCAACGTATCGCACTGCTAGCCTCTGCAGGAATTGCAGAGGTTGAGGTTTACCGACCACTAAAGATTGCCGTGCTTTCAACGGGAGATGAATTAGTCGAGCCGGGCACTGCTTTGGAGCCAGGCCAGATCTATAACTCAAACAGCTATTTGCTAAATGCCTTCATCGACACATTCCGAATGACCAGTATCGAATTTGACCTTGTTGCTGATACGTTTGAGCAAAGTTGCAGCACACTAAAGCATGCCGCTGAGCAAGCAGACATCGTTTTAACGTCGGGTGGCGCCTCTGTGGGCGAAGCCGACTTTGTTAAGCAAGCCATTGAAGAACTCGGAACCCTGCGATTTTGGAAAATTGCGATTAAACCTGGCAAGCCATTCATGTTCGGAGAAGTGCTCGGAACACCTATATTAGGTTTGCCGGGTAACCCAAGTGCGGTGTTTGTCACCTTTTTGATTTTAGCGCGCAGCGTACTTATGAAACGCCAAGGCTGCGAAAGAACAGGTTATCAGAGTCAACACTACCCCTTAGACTTTGAACTCAAGCAATCGAGTATTCGTAGAGAGTTTTTACGCGTGCAAATCAATAAGGATTGCGCCCTAGAAAAACACCCCAATCAAAGCTCGGGTATGATTAGTTCGGCTTCATGGGCTGAAGGTTTTGCCGTCATTAAAGAAAACACCCGCCCAATAAAAGGCGAATTGGTTGAATTTATTCCTTTCACGTCTTTAAATAGCTTCCCCGATACACTTATGAAGCTGCCTACTGAGGATACCAAGTAATCATGCGTATACTTTTTTTCGCTAGCCTCAAAGAGACACTTAACTGTGGCGAGCTGACCATAGACCACTCTGAACAACTTAGAACAGTTAACGACTTACTGGACCTCCTTTCAGTGAAAGGCGAACCATGGCAGAGCGCACTCGAAAACAACAAAATTTTGGTCGCAATCAATCAGGAAATTGGCAAGCGAGGCGACCCCATCGCCCCGAACGACGAGATTGCGCTCTTCCCTCCCGTTACTGGCGGCTAGGTGCCTAAAAGATGATAAAGATACAAACGGATGATTTTGACGTCTCTAATATTTACGCGCATTTGAAAGAAGCCTCGCCTAATAAAACGGGCGCTATTTGCTTATTCACAGGTATCGTTCGAGAGTTTGGTGACCAGCACGGTGTTTCCGGCCTCGAGCTTGAGCATTACCCTGGCATGACTGAGAAGCAACTTCAAAAAATTGTAGATGATGCCAAAGCTCGCTGGCCGATTCACGAAAGCTACATCATTCATCGCGTAGGAAAGCTCGAATTGAATGATCAGATTGTCGCCGTTGGCGTGAACTCCGCGCATCGAGATGCAGCCTTTGAAGCCTGCCAATACATCATGGATTACCTCAAAAAAAACGCCACCATTTGGAAAAAAGAACTCGGAGAGACAGAAGGTTGGGTAGAAGCGAAACATAGCGACAATGAAAAGGCCGAACGTTGGAAATAGAGATTACAGTTTCTAATAATGAGGGCAATGCTTTCGCGATCACTCTGCGAGAGCTTGAGGCCTTGGCCCACCCTCTCGCTCAAAAGTTTTATAAAGCCAACGGACATAACAGTAAAACAAACCGAAACGACAAAATTTTCGCCTGCCTTTACAAGGGTTCCTTAGTCGGCTGTTTAAGGCTAGCGCCCTGTGACACCGAACGCCTGCTCCGAGGCGTATTCATCTCACCGTCTTTTCGCGGCATGGGGCTAGGCCGAAAACTAATCCAACACGCGCTCAGCAATGCCCGATTCAAAACAGTCTGGACCTTTCCCTACTCTCACCTGACTCTTTTCTATAAAGCACTTGGATTTAGTGAGCAAAATGTAGCGCAAACACCAAGCGCAATTGAAGCTGCTTTGCTAAGCTATCAGAAACAGGGACGCGATATCTGCGTCATGGCTTGGCAGCAAGATACAAATTAGAGTTACAGGGAGAACGATCAAATGAAGAATATTTCAATTCGTGACTATATGAGCCCGAACGTCACTAGCGTCAAACCAGAAACGAACGTTGTTGAAGCATTAAGAGTTCTGCTCAAACATGGACGTTCTGGAGCGCCCGTCATCGACAATGCAGGCAACTTGATCGGCGTTTTATCCGAAATCGACTGCCTAAAAGAAGCGCTCATGAATGGCTATTTTCAAAGTGGGGGAGATAGAGTGGCTGACCACATGACATCACAAGTTGATGCCGTGCAGGCCGACGACAATATCCTTGCCGTAGCAGACCTATTTCTTAATGGTCGTCGCCGAGTTCCCGTTCTTGAAGGTGAAAAGCTGGTTGGCATTATTACACGCCAAGACTTTGGGCGCGCCCTAATTTATTCGATAGACCATCCGCACCACGGAGCAAACTAGACGCCTCAAAGCTTTACGCCTCGGCGCCTTTTTCCGCCTCAGGCTGGATTAGACTGATAATATGCCAACCTTCTGCTGGGAGCACACTGTCAACACCACCCAGTGGTTGCACATCACCTTGCGGTGAAATACAGAATAGTAAGGTTACCCGACTTCCATACTGCTTGCGATAGGCGCTGAAAGAGAATTCCTCGCTCAACTGTGTCGATTTAATCCGCGCTCCCTTGCTATAGAGGCTAGCCATCTTGGCATAGCTCAGACCTTCCTCAAACAAGCTGTTTACTTGCATATACTTCCCGGAAGCCTGGTGACTGGCACGAAGATCTTGCTCTCCCTCGGTAAAGGAGAATACCTTCGAAGCACCAAATATATCGAGATAGTGGTAAATCACATGTGTATTCATTTGGCGGTATGGCGAAAGTGCTAGAACCTGCCCAACCCCTGTTAACTCTAGATTGTTTTCGGCATGCTCAGACGCAGGATTACCATAATAAACCGGCAGGTTGTCCATACGTGCTCCGCGCACATTCTCCCAACTTGTATCTGAAAGCATTACCGGTAACTTATGTGCGGCAAACGCTTTGGCTAGATCTCGAGCCACTGCATTTGCGCCCAAGATTAAGAAGCCTCGACTTTCCGGCTCACGAACTTTCAAAAAGCCCGCCAGCGAGGACGCGGACAATCCTTGAAGGATCACCGTAACAACAATCACCATAAACACTAAAGGAACTAGAATTTGTGCTTCTTCAAAGCCATTCTGTTCCAGACGAAATGCAAACAGAGACGACACGGCAGCAGCAACAATACCGCGCGGTGCAATCCAGCTTAAAAATCCTTTTTCTTGCCAAGAAAGATTCGTGCGCAGTGCAGAGAGATATACCGCAAGTGGACGAGCAATAAAGATTAAGGCTAAGAGTACCCAAACCGCTCCGAAACCCAGATTATACAAGGCAGTCAATTCCATTCGCGCAGCAAGTAAGATAAATAAAGCTGAAATCAACAGAACGCTTAGCGACTCTTTAAACTCAAGAATTTCTTCAACAGGCACCCCTCGCATATTTGCGAGCCAAACACCCATAATAGTAACGGTTAATAAGCCCGACTCATGTACTAAATAATTAGAAAATGCATACACACCAAGCATGAAGGTTAAGGTGCCGGTATTTAAAAGAAAGTGCGGTAACCAATGACTTCGGAGCGCCTCTCCCAGCAAGTAACCCCCAGCACAACCTAAAGCAATACCAAGGACTAAGGTCGCGCTAAACGTACTCAAGGTAGAGAGAAATGCACTGCCTTCCATGCTGCTAGCGATAATAAATTCAAACACTAAAACAGCGAGCAATGCTCCTATCGGGTCAACAACAATGCCTTCCCATTTAAGTATATTATTTATCCTCGCATTCGGCCTGACCGAACGCAGAAGGGGCATAATGACTGTCGGACCACTTACCACAACAATAGCGCCAAATAACATCGCGATCGCAAGCGGCAAATCCAACGCGTAATAAGCCGCAACGCTCCCCACTACCCATGTCACCAGCACACCGGTAACCAAGAGGTTACGAACCATCTTGCCGTGCTCACGTAATTCAGAGAATTTAAGGGTTAAGCTACCTTCAAACAAAATGACAGCGACGGCTAGCGAAACGATGGGAAATAGCATATCGCCAAGCAAGGCATCAGGATTCAAAAAACCCAAAACCGGCCCAAGCCCAATGCCAGCAACAAGCAAAAATAGAATGGCAGGAAGCCGCAGTCTCCATGCTACCCATTGACAAATTAGGGAAACAACACCAATTCCAGCTAACGAAATAACATCATGTTCGAGCATAAGTGACTAGGTCTTAAGTTATTTTTCTTGGAAACAAAACAGCGCTTTTTAGCGGATAGCCTTTATGAGCACTGAGCTTAGTCTTTTTTATAGCGTCTATTTTATAGAGTAACAGTGTTTTAATTACTCTGCGCTAACTTGCTTAGAATTCGTGACACGCCAAACATTGCAAAGCTTGAAGTCACATGCGTCACCGCACCGAATCCTGAGGCGCAATCTAGCTTAACTGGGCCAGTTTCTTGCGGCTTAGCCGCACAAACAGTTCCATCGCCCTGATCATATTTAAGCTGTTCGGTTGAATATACGCACTCGACGCCAAACTTACGTTTAGGATTGCGCGAATAGTTATGCAAGCGGCGCAGGTTATTGCGTATTTTAGCGAGCAGAGGATCTTGCGTGGTTTTGCTCAAATCCTCTATCCCTATTTTGCTAGGGTCTAACTGCCCGCCCGCGCCTCCAGAACAAATAATAGCTATCTTGTTACGCTTACAATGCACCACCATTGCCGTTTTGGCTTTAACGCTGTCGGTCGCGTCAAACACATAGTCGATGTTTTGGCTTAGTAACTCTGCCACATTGTTAGGCGTCAGAAACTTATGCACAACGTTCACACAAATGGCTGGATTAATAGCTTTCAAGCGGTCAGCCATAACTTCCGTTTTCATCTGGCCAACCGTGCCCTGCATCGCATGCACTTGCCTGTTGATATTGGAAACACAGACGTCATCAAGGTCGATCAAGGTAATTTGCCCAATACCAGAGCGCGCTAACGCCTCTGCGGCCCAAGAACCAACCCCACCAATACCGACTACGGCGACATGCGCATGTTTGAAATTTTTCAGCGCCGCTGAGCCATATAAGCGTGCGATACCGCCAAAGCGGAACATCTCATCTTCCGTTAATTCAAACTCATTCACGGCCTGTTCCACCAGCACGGTTTTTTAAGTCATGCGCTAAAAAGTCATGCTCTAACAAACCATAACGTTTACGCTTAAGTGGCCGTAACTCATTTAAGTCAACGACTACAAAGCCATCAATACAATCCTGAAATCCAGGGTCGACATTAAAGCCATGAAACAACGCGCCACCCGGCTCACATAATTCGGTGTACTGTTTGTACAGCGTTGGAACAGAGTGACCTAGCAGGCCAAGCTGCTCTTTCAAAACAATAAACCCTTGCTTCATATCGAGACCTTGAAACAGCTCGCTGACGCGAGCGTCTGCTTCAGCACTCAACGTAAAAGGTCGCCTACATTCAACGACCGCTTCACTCGCCGAGTAATAGCGCGCGTAATAACCAACTACAAGTTCTCGAGCCTCTAAGCTATACGCATTGCTAATACTAACTGCGCCGAGTAAGTAGCGGATTTCTGGGTGATTTCGTAAATAAGCAGCAATGCCTGACCACAAATAATCAAGGCTTCGAGAGCCCCAGTATTTAGGCTGTACAAAGCTGCGGCCTAATTCTAAACCTCGCAGTAATACTGCACCTGCACGCTCTTTGTAGTCTATTAAGGTCGATGTGTACAAACTGCCTACTTCAGAGTAACTCTCGCAATGCATCAAACGATACGACCCAACGACGTCTGCTTCGATCTGGTCCCAAAGCACAATATGTTTATACTGAAAGTCGAAGTCGTCAATATCACGCCTCTTGCCGGAGCCTTCTCCCACCATACGAAAGGAATACTCTCGCAAACGGCCAATTTCACGCATTAATACAGAGCTACCGAGGCACTGAAACAAATAAATTTGCTTGCCATCACTGGTCTGCCCCAACAGATCACATTGAGCAATCTCTGAGCGCAGCTCATTCTTTGGCTCTGGGTGAGCAACTGGGGCAAGCGTATTAAATAGTGAAGGTTTGTCTTTCGGAGTGAGATATAACTGCTTTCGCAGCAACTTAGCCTTATATTTAGGCGTTAGTTGGAGATCATGATATGCCCCAGGCGCGATCAGTTGGCCTATTCTTAACACTAAGTGTTCAGGCTCAACAGATAGCTTTCGTCTCTTAAATAGCAATTGAGTGGTGCCTTCTAACAACCAGGAGGCTTGCTTCAACCACTGCACATTTCCGACTTGAATGTGGATGGGTAAAATGGGACTTCGAGTCAGTTCTGCAATACGTAAAAATTCATTTGACCAGCGCTCTTCATTCAACGGGCTTCTGGTTCGCGAACGTCCCAAGCGCGCAGGGAAGACAACCAGTGCCCCGCCTCTCTCTAGGTGCGCAAGTGCTTCCGGCGTTCGTTTTTTATCACGACCCAAGGGCAGAACAAACTCGTTCAAAGACTCATGGGCATATTCAGCACGATCGGCAAGAACCTTCACATCAGAACGCACTTGGCCAACCAAGTGCAATAACGCAAGACCTGCAATACTCGCAAGAGGGTGATTTGAAATGATCAGACATTTTCCAAGAACAGGAATACACTCGCGCTCGGCACGTCTATATTCCACTTCTATATTTAAATAGCTAAGAATGCTGTCGACGGCGTCAAACGCTTTTAGTCCTTGCTCACATGGCGCCTCACTCAAGTCGCCTTGCAACAATATTTTGGGTAGAAGATTACGCAATCCGGAGGGCACTTAAATCCTCTTTGCCTTACGGCATTTTACGATATAACAAATCCCACACACCATGGCCAAGCCTGATGCCTCTCGCTTCAAATTTTGTAGCGGGTCTATAATCTGGCTTATCTGAATATGGGCCACTGCTAGAACAGTTTTCATACTGCTCTGCAAGCGCCATTACTTTAGACATATGTTCAGCATAGGGTTCCCAGTCCGTTGCCATATGAAAAATCCCTGACGGCATTAATTTTTCGGCCAACAAGCTCACAAATGGAAGCTGTACGATCCTGCGTTTATGATGCCGCGTTTTATGCCACGGATCAGGAAAATATAACTGGATACGAGACAAGCTTTGATCCGGCACACACTGCTTTAACAGTTCGACTGCATCGCAGCATAAAACCCGCAAATTACTTACACCCTCTTCTCCTGCAGCGGCCAAAATCGCGCCCACACCGGGTCGATGCACCTCAACCCCAAGAAAATTTAGATTTGGATCGGCCTTCGCCATTTCCACTACCGACCCACCCATACCAAAACCAATTTCTAAAACAACAGGGTTGGTGTTACCAAAAATCGTCTCAAAATCGAGAACAGCGTCAGGTTCAAGACCCATGACACCCCAATATTCATCCCAACCACGCGTTTGACCTAAGGTCATTCGACCACTTCGTACAACAAAGCTACGAATATCCCGGCGCGGGTAGTTATTTTGCTCGCTCAACGTTTACCCTCTGCAATAATTTAAAGTCAAACTTAAGAAACGTGCCCACGGCTAATTTATTCCTGCATCACGACTAGGTCATCACAAATAAATATATAGCAGACATTAGATATCGGCGCATTTTAGGGCTCCCTATAGGGTATAGCAAGTTGCGCCATTCCTGTTATGCACTAAACACAGAAACAGCATAGCTAGGAAAGTCCGCGCTGGCCCTGCACAGCAAGCGTACTCATTTCTCAGATTGAACGTGCGGACTTGCACAAACCGCGCAATATTTAACCAACTGTTACAGTTTTGATTATTATTTAACCGATTTTCTGCCTCGTTAAGCCTATACTCTTAAGACAGAATCATGATGAAGCGATCGTGTTTCTGTCTTCCTTGAAGAAACCCCTTTAGGAGCCAAGTTTTGGCTCCTTTTTTTTCGCTTAGTTTTCAGCTTTTTTAGATTCGCCCGCATACATTTCACTGTTCGATTCATCATAATCCCCTATTACTGCCTTCAAGCGATTAAAACGGTTACTCGCAACGGGTGCTGACAACTATTACTGGCCATTATCGACGCGTTAGTCCGCGATACTGAATGGCTTGCGATAGATGCGCCTCTCCAATCGCTTGCTCTCCATCAATATCGGCAAGCGTCCTCGCCACACGCATAATCCTATGCGCGGCTCTGCCAGACATAGCTAAGCGATCAATAACATCCGACAGCCAAAGCGTTTGCTCTTCAGTCAGGTTACAGACGTCAACTAGAGCATCCCCTTTCAAATCGTTATTGAGAGCTCCCTGTCGAGCAACTTGCAAGTCGTGAACAACAAGCACTTTTTCACGAATTTGCGCACTGCTTTCGTTGCTGCGCTTACTGGTCAAGGTAATGCTCGCTGGTTGAAAGGGTACTTCGACATGCATATCAAAGCGGTCAAGCAATGGCCCCGATAGCTTTGCTAAGTACTGATTTATTCTCTGCGGTGTGTCAGTGCACGCGACTTTAGGGTGACCCGCATAGCCGCATGGGCAAGGGTTCATTGCTGCGATTAGCTGAAACGATGCAGGGAAAGAGGTCTGCACTTGAGCGCGCGAAATAGCCACTTTCTTTGCTTCAATCGGCTCTCGTAAGACCTCAAGAACATGCCTTGCAAACTCGGGCAACTCATCTAAGAACAAGACCCCTTGGTGCGCAAGCGACACTTCCCCCGGCTTTGGCTTCGAACCGCCGCCAACTAAAGCTGCGGCGGATGAGGAATGATGAGGACTTCGAAACGGCCTTAAAAACCAATCTTTCTCGCTCCTTTTGTGGCTACCTAAGGCATAAATAGAAGCGACCTCAATCGCTTGTTCCCTCGTCAATCCCGGCATAATCGAAGGCATGCGGCTGGCCAACATACTTTTACCGGTGCCCGGAGGCCCATAAAACAATAAGTTGTGCCCGCCGCACGCAGCGACTTTTAAAGCATGCTTAGCATTAAACTGCCCTTGCACATGGCTCATGTCATGCTCTAACGAAAAATCGGCAGGCGACACTGCCTGAGCTGCTCGTACGTGCGTCCACTCGCTAAGCTCAGGATCGCGCAAATGGGCAACAAGCTCGGCCAATGTGCGACAGGAATATACACGTTCGCATGCGGCCATCGCCGCTTCGCTTTCATTCTCATTCGAAATATAAGCGTTCCTGTTACAAGGCAAAGCAAGCAATGCTGTGAGAATTCCTTTAACACCAATGCATTGTCCGCCCAAAGACAGCTCAGATACGAACTCTGCATTTTCCACTGCTCTAGCTTCAAGTTGGCCACTCGCAATTAAAATGCCTATCGCAATAGCTAGGTCAAAACGGCCGCCCTCTTTTGGCAGGTCAGCAGGCGCTAGGTTCACGGTAACCCTGCGCATGGGAAATTCTAGACCGGAGTTTAAGATAGCGCTGCGCACTCGCTCACGACTTTCCTTAACGGCCGCTTCGGGTAACCCAACAATAGTAAAGGCAGGTAAGCCATTTGAGAGGTGCGTTTCGACACGCACGGAGGGGGCCTCGATTCCAACTAGGGCTCGAGCGAACACAATAGATAACGACATAAGCTTCCTTGCTTGTGGTTCATATCATAAAGTTGAATTGCACAAGCCGATGCTTGCACCTTACTAATAAATCACTACTACATCACCAATACATCACCAGTAAAAAGCCAACCGCACCTTCCTAGTGCAAACACTGGCGTTCAAAAAAATCTTCTACTCGATCTGTACTTCAAACACCTTACTTTTCGTTGTCATCAATCCTAGATTCAAGTTCAGCGACAGTCTTTTCTAGCTTTTCTAATAGCTCGCGCGTGCGGGCCAAGACTGCTTGCTGAGCGTCAAATTCATCACGACTAACCAAGTCTAATTTATTAAACACGCCATTAACCGCCAACTTGATATTGGACGACAACTCTTCCTGTGCAGCCTTACCAAACTCAGGAAAAACCTGATTCACCTGTTCTTGTATCGCGCCTAACAACTGCTGCGGATTTAGCATCTATCGTTTCTCCGTAAGGTATTTAAGGATAATTTTATCACGCATATACGCTATGAAACAGCACCTCTGGGCCTAATGTCGCACTGCAACAGCGGAGAGAGCACCATCATGGTGCGCCTAGACGCTTTGCGCATTTGTTTTGTGCACCAATATTGAGCCAAAACGTTTAAATTTTACTTAAACAATTGTTTCGTATAGTTATTTTTTAAGTGGCACACCAAATGCTTAATGCCTATCAGCGATGCAGCACCAACCTTGCTGTAATGTCGAACGAACACCAACAATTAAAACTCAGGCGGCATACTAAGGAGAAATCTATGAAACTCGTAACTGCCATAATCAAGCCCTTTAAGCTAGACGATGTGCGTGAAGCTCTATCTGAAATAGGGGTGCAAGGAATTACAGTAACAGAAGTAAAAGGCTTTGGTCGCCAAAAAGGCCATACAGAGCTTTACCGCGGCGCTGAATACGTTGTGGACTTCTTACCTAAAGTAAAAATTGAAGTCGCTATCGGTTCAGATCTTCTAGATCAAGTAATCGAAGCTGTAGCAAAAGCAGCAAACACAGGAAAAATCGGTGACGGGAAAATCTTTGTTTCTGCATTAGAACAAGTGATTCGAATCCGTACCGGCGAGACCGGCACTGACGCTGTATAAACCCTTAAATTATAATTTTCATAAAGCCTATTACGGAGGGCTTCCAATGGAACAGTTAGCTAATAATATATTTGAATTGCAATATGCAATGGACACCTTTTACTTCTTAGTATGTGGTGCACTTGTAATGTGGATGGCAGCAGGTTTTGCCATGCTTGAGGCCGGCTTAGTTCGCGCTAAAAACACCACTGAAATCTTAACCAAAAACGTCGCGCTATTTGCGATCGCTTGTACCATGTACTTGGTCTGCGGATACGAAATCATGTACGGCGGCGGTTTCTTCTTAAGCGCTACCGACAGCGTTGCGTCTATGGATGAAGCTGCAATTGCAGGCGTTCTAGCATCAGCAACCGAGGCAGGCTTTGGCGAAATGGGTGAATACTCAGGCGCTGCAGACTTCTTCTTCCAAGTAGTATTCGTAGCAACAGCAATGTCTATCGTTTCTGGTGCCGTTGCTGAGCGTATGAAGCTTTGGGCTTTCCTAGTATTCGCAGTCGTCATGACAGGTTTCATCTATCCAATGGAAGGTGCTTGGACTTGGAATGGCGATTCTGTATTTGGCTTGTATGAGCTGAACTACAGCGACTATGCAGGTTCTGGCATCGTTCACATGGCAGGCGCTGCAGCAGCATTAGCGGGTGTTATTTTACTTGGCGCACGTAAAGGCAAATATGGCCCTAACGGCGAAGTTAACGCAATCCCTGGCGCAAACCTACCATTGGCCACATTAGGTACATTCATCCTTTGGATGGGCTGGTTCGGTTTCAACGGTGGTTCGACTCTTAAACTGGGTGGTATCGGCGTAGCTAACGAAGTTGCAAGCGTATTCTTGAATACTAACGCAGCAGCAGCCGGTGGTTTAATTGCAGCCTTGATAGTGGCTCGTCTACTGTTCGGTAAGGCTGACTTAACGATGGCACTTAACGGCGCACTAGCTGGTCTGGTGGCAATTACTGCAGAACCTGCTGATCCTTCACCTCTTCTAGCGACTGTTATCGGCGCAATCGGTGGTGTAATCGTTGTGTTCTCAATCGTGACGCTGGATAAGATGAAACTTGACGATCCAGTAGGCGCAATCTCGGTACACGGTGTTGTTGGTCTTTGGGGTGTATTCGCGGTTCTTCTTTCAGACGCTGACGCAACGTTCTCTGGCCAGCTAGTTGGCGCACTTACTATCTTCGTTTGGGTATTCGTAACAAGCTTGATCGTTTGGGGCATCATCAAAGCAGTGATGGGTCTACGAGTATCAGAAGAAGAAGAGTACGAAGGTGTTGATATCTCTGAATGTGGTATGGAAGCTTATCCTGAATTTACTAAGGACTAAGTAGCACGCAATACCCGCTAGCTTGCTCATAACTAGAAGCTTAGCAAAAACTAAAAAGGCGCTCTCTTGAGCGCCTTTTTTCATTCTATACTCGCACTTACCTTTTCAAGTAAGGTCGCATCAACTCTGCGGTATATTCTGGCACCTCGATCATAGACACGTGGCCAATACCCTTAATCACTGCCTTTTCAGCATTCGGAATCAAATCTGCATACTTATCAATATTCGCCACATTAATCGCTTGGTCTTGGTCACCCCAAATAATTAAAGTCGGCGCACTGATACTATTGAACTCCTTGTTCAAATCTAATTCCAGGTCGGCGCGAATATCAGTGAAAATCTTACGATTAATATCGACTCGACTAACCGCTGTCTCTGCCTCTACTTTGGCAATTGCGGCTGGAATGAAGGGCTTTTCGACCATGACAAAATCCATTAGCTTAGCGAACTCTTCTTCGTTCGTTGCGATCAATGGGTTTTTACCTTCTTCAAGCATAAGGTCGAGGTCCGAAGGAACGTCATGAACACCTGCGGGGCTAATCAAAATTAAACTTTTTACTTGCCCGGGATAACGCGCGGCATACAGTGAGGCAATGGCCCCGCCCATCGAATTACCGGCTAAATGAAACTTAGTAACTCCGAGCTTACCAAGAAAGCTATGCACGAAATCAACTTGATCTGAAATATGGTAAGAGTCATTCACGTCTCTCACATTTGCGCCATGCCCCTTCAGATCTGGCGCGATCACCTGATAGTTCTGATTGAGCTGCTGCGCTAGTCGTAGCCAATTATTTTTATTTCCGCCAAAGCCATGTAGCATCACTACCGTGTCGTCTTTCTGCGGCGAACTATAGTAATTTGCCAGAATGTCACCCACTTGTACCGTATTTAAAGAAAGGTTGCCCTTACCCATTTCATGGCTAATTGCCCAACTATGAAACTCAATCCGATAGTGGTCACTTCCCACATTAAACCCAACTAACAATACACCTAGCACGGCCAGAGACACCAAAAGCTTCTTCACTTGCACTTCCTCTTTGTTGTTTTGTCTAAAATCAGACGATTCAATATAAAGCAAACGCGCATCCTAGGGGACACTTTCACTTAGGACTATGGTAAGCTCAGATTTCAATTGATAATAACGGTCAAACTTTCTAAGAAGACCTGCTCTTCAATTCATTTTTCAACTAAAGCAATAATAATATGGCAACACGATCGGTTTTGGGGCTCAGTTACACCGCAAATCTTTTTAAATCGAAAGGCTTCGATAGCGATTCTGTGCTCAAACAATATGGCCTTAATAGTGAACGTATAGATGCCAATGCACGCATCAGTCGCAGCAAAGAGCTCGAAATTTATCAGACTTTATTTGAACTATGCCCAGACCCACTTTTGGGGCTAGAAGTTGGGCCTTTGCTCGGTCCTGCCGGATATGGACCATTTGCCATGTTACTCACGAGCTGCAAAGACGGTTATGAGTCTTGCCAGCTAGGTATACGATACCAAGCAATGGGATACGTGTTTGGCGAGGTAAGTCTAGAACTTAATAGCGACCAATGTGCTCTGCGACTTGATGCCGCAATGATCCCTGAAAATTTACGAGAATTCATTTTATACCGCGACCTCTCAGGCACTGCCAAGCTTATGCGCGATATTTACATGATAAACGGAATGGAATTAGCGATACCCAAAGTGCACCTTAAGCTTGAGGCGCCAAAAGACATCTCTAAATTCAAAACAGCATTCCCTTGCCCTGTTGAGTTTGGACAGGCCGAGAATCGAATTTTTATAGCGACCAAAGACCTAAAGCGCCCGTTCCCTCAAGCAAATCAAAGTGCTTGCAACATGTATCGTGAACAGTGCGAACACATACTTTTTGAAGCAAGCAAATTAGACAACTCCTTGCGTGAAGCACTGCGTAACTATCTTATGATGTTCAGCTATGAAATTCCTAAGGCGAACGAAGCCGCTCAGACCTTTGGCATGTCTGAGCGCACCTTACGCAGGCGGCTTAATGATGAAGACAGTAGTTTTCAGAAGGTGCTCGACGCCGTTCGCTATGAAAAAGCGCAGCGCTGGCTCAGCGAGTCCGCACTGGGTATCGAACTGATTGCCTTAAAGCTAGGTTACCAGGAAGCCGCGGCTTTCAACCATGCCTTCAAGCGCTGGAGTGAAACAAGCCCCTCTGCTTATCGCAAAACTCATTCCAGTAAATAACTCAGCGCTTTTTTTATGCGGCGAATATGGTCGGGATGGAAACCTTGAAACATACCAATAATTTCACCACGCTGATCGATTAGTACCGACGAGGGCAAACCAACCAACTCATAGGCTCGTTGAGTTTTTCCGGTTTTCTCTGTGAGCACGGTGTATGACACGGGGTATTGCTCGAGAAATGCGAGCGCATCTTCATTTTGCTCATCAAGATTAATCGCTAACACGACAAAGTCTTGGGGAGAATATTCTTGCTGAAGTTTATCAAGGGCTGGTAATGACTGCCGGCATGGCCCACACCATGACGCCCAGAAATCCAGATAAACAACTCGACCGCGATAGTCTTTGAGCTGATGGACAGCGTCAGAGCTTAATTCTTTCAATGAAAAATCTGGAGCGATACTCTGAGCCGAGGAGCTCCCCCAAAAAACAATCAATAGAAACGTGATTATCGCTCTAAACATACCCTATCCGCTTATCGCCGCCGGTTAATCGCGTTACTAAAACGCCACTTACACACCACTTTTTAGTGGCGGCTTGATGAAGCTTAGAACATTATCCTAATGATTAGTTCCGCACGAAGGGCGAAGAACATAACTCCAAACAACCACTCAGGGTTTTGAGCGCATCCATATTTAGGATGTGCAGATCTGTTCGTTTTACTTCGATCAGGCCGTCAGCTTGAAAGCGCTTAAAAAGTCGACTAATCGTTTCGGGAGCCATATTGAGGTGGTTCGCAATATCACGACGCGCCATCACCAAATGAAATCGGGTTTCAGAATAACCTCGTTGTTTATAACGTGCAGCCAATGCCACAAGAAATCCCGCTAGTTTTTGGTCGACAGTTTGATCATGAGTTTTAACAAAAGAAGTATGTACTTCCTTACTCATCAAGCTAAGTAATTGGTGCTGTAGCGAAGGAAGTTTTTGAGCAAGCACCTCAAGATCAGAGTAACGAATCGCACATAAACTGGACGTTCCTAGCGAAACCGCATTGGAGCCATACTGTTGACTATAAATCGCATCAAGCCCAAACAACTCTCCAGGCAAGTGAAAGCCAACAATATGCTCGGCACCCTGAGAGTCGACCAAAACGGTTTTAAACATTCCCGACTTCACAGCATAAATATATTCGAATGGCTTGCCTGCTCGATACACAAACTCGCTTTCACTGTAAACACTGCCAGCCTCAACGATATCCTCAAGAGACACCATGTCGTTTGAACTTAATCCTAGAGGAAGACATAGTTTGCCGAGCGAGCATCGGCCGCACTTTAAATATTCGGCTGACGCCAAGGGAATTTGCTGATTCATAGTCTATTCGGGCTTAAAGTTAGATTGAGACGATTGTTATATGCTTATATCGTTTTACTGTATCGCACTTCAACACCGATGTCATTCGGTGCAGCACGTAAATGTGCGTCAAATATCATAGCAATATTACGCAGGAAAACCCGACCAAGTTCGGTGACCTTAAAACCTCTAGGATATAGCTCAACCAAGCCGTCGCTTGCTAAACATGCCACCGCATCCAGTTCATTTGAAAAGTAATCTTCAAAACGAACGTCATGCTCCTGAGATATTTCGTCGTAGTCCAACTCACCGCTGCACATAACCCGCTGAATTAGATCCGCTCTGAGTAGGTCGTCACGGCCGAGCACTAGCCCCTTAGCAACGGGCAGATTTTTACATGTTATTTGATCGCGATACGCTGAAATCTCTGCGACATTTTGACTATAGCCATGATTAACCTTCGATATCGCACTCACACCAATACCGACTAGATCGCAGTCGCCATTGGTCGAGTAGCCCTGAAAATTCCTTTGCAAGGAGCCGTCTTTAAGCGCCTTGCTCAAACCGTCTTCCGGCAACGCAAAATGGTCCATACCGATATATTCATATCCGGCCTTCGCGAGACTAATGACGCTGTCACTAAAGATCGCTAACTTTTCAGCGCCGCTCGGCAGCTCTTCAGTTTTAATAAGGCGTTGCGATGGAATACGCTGCGGCATGTGCGCGTAATTATATAAGGCTAAACGATCAGGCTTTAGGGCGACGACTTGATCCAAAGAATGAGCAAAACTGTCTCGGGTTTGTTTAGGCAATCCATAAATAACATCAAAAGAAAGTGAATCAATATTCAGCTCTCTTGCTTTATCTACTAGGGCTTGGACTTGCTCTAAGCTTTGCTCACGGTTAATCGCCTTTTGGACACCCAAGTCAAAGTCTTGGATTCCTAAACTAAAACGATTAAACCCCATTGCGACAAGCGCCTCAAGGTCTTCTGGCGACACAGTACGCGGGTCTAACTCAATGCCCATCTCTAAACTATGTGGCAAGCCAAGATGAAAGGATTGCGCAATCACTTCCAATAACTCTCGGATTTGACCAAGGCGAAGGTAAGTAGGCGTTCCTCCGCCAAAATGAATCTGTTGAACTAAACGATCGTCGGCAAACGCCTTCGCTCTCATGCTGATTTCTTGACTCAAAAGCTCTACATATTCGTCTGCGCGCGAAGTTTTACGCGTGACGATTTTGTTGCAGCCACAGTAGTAGCAAAGCGACTGACAAAACGGCACATGGAGATACAGCGACAATGGTCTTGGTAAGGGAAGCTGATTACTTAACTGTACTTGCTCAAGATATGGCTCCACCCCAACGGTTTCGTCAAAGTGCAAGGCCGTTGGGTAAGAGGTATAACGCGGGCCATGCCCTTCATGCTTTCGCAACAAGCGGTCTAAATTTTTCGCATTGATCACGATAAAATCCATAGATCTAACAATAGTGCGCTAAGTCTACGCCTGCAGATGAGAACTGGGATTGATCTGCATCAACCTCAGTGAACTAAAGGGCAAATCGGGCCTGATGAAAGCGCAACTGTGCCGCCTGACTGCCGTCTTTGAAGTGATGATAAACCACTCGTGTCACGTTCGCATAAGGCACATCGAAATTCCAAAGCTTGTCCACCGGCATACCTAGAACTTTCACCAACACGGCCCTTATTACGCCGCCATGACATACTAGCAATTGGTGCGACGCGGTATTGCGCTGAATCGTTTCTTCCCAGGCACCCTGAATTCGCTGAACGAAGTCGCTTAACCTCTCTCCACCAGGAGGCGTGCATTGATCAGGGTCTTGCCAATAACGCTGAAGTGCTTGAGGATCCTCTTCCATAAGCTCAGCCGTGGTTTTTCCCTCCCATGCGCCAAAGCCAATTTCTCTGAAACGTTCATCTAAACTTAGCCCCAAACCATGACGAGCAGAAAGCTCTTCTGCGAAACCATGACAACGCTTAAGTGGCGACGAAATAATGCTCGACCATGGCGAATAGTCGCCAACCGACGCGCGCATTTGCTCCCAGCCTAACTCAGACAGCGGATCGTCCTGCGTGCCACGCAAACGCGCACCGCCTACTGGTTCGCCATGTCTTATCAAATCAATAATCGTTTCTTTCACGTTTGGAGCTCTTCTCGTTAGTGGCTAGTGGCTAGTGGTCAATTGATACTTGGAAACTTTAAAGAAGTTATACGCCGCATGCATCTAAAGCGCTTATACTATGCGCCAATTTTTACGCGTACGGACTTAATGCCGTACTCTATCAACATACTTTTTCATTGGAGATACCCATGTTTGACGTAAACGAATATTTTGACGGCAAAGTAAAATCTATCGCGTTTCAAGGCGAAGGCCTACCTGCAACCGTTGGCGTGATGGCCCCAGGGGAATACACCTTCGGCACTAGCCAACGAGAGTACATGACGGTTGTTAGCGGTGAACTCATCGTGAAGCTACCAGGAAGCGAAGAATTCAAGTCGTTTAAAGAAGGCACTACCTTCACGGTTGAAGCAAACGAATCATTTGACCTTCAAGTTCCAGTAGCCACGGCTTACCTTTGCAAATACGAATGATTTAGTTGCTCGCCAAATCGGCAAGCAATAATGGGGCGACGCTAATCGGCTCGTCCCATAAACTTCTTCTCTGACGTATTGATTCTAATTCGCTCACCCTCAGCCAAATATTCTGGGACTTGCACTGAAAGCCCTGTTTCAAAGATAGCCGGCTTGGTTCGAGCGCTTGCAGACGCACCTTTGATTGCAGGAGACGTTTCTTTTATCTCCATTTCGACAGACTGCGGAAGCTCTATCCCGATAACTTTGTCATCAACGATCATTACACTGACACCCTTGATCGCCTCACTCAGAAACAGCAACTCTTCCTCCATATCCGCTTTATCCACGGTGTATTGAGAAAAGTCTTCGTCATCCATAAATACGATTGCTTCACCTTCATCGTATGAATAACTCACGGCACGCTTTAACAATTCGATTTTTTCAAGCATGTCGTCGCCTTTAAAGCGCTCTTCGACCTTGCCACCCGTTTGAACATTTGCAAACCGCATTTTATAAAGCGTCGCGGCTCCCCGAGCACTCGGGCTTTGCACTTCGATATGCTTCACTTGGAGCATTAATTGGTTATATAAAACAACTTCGCCTTTTTTTACTTCGCTTGCCTTAGGCATTCTCTTCTCACTTACGTTCTGTTCGTTATCGATACATTCTGTATTCAAAAAACCGGCACTAGTCTACGCCGATTTGCTCTGTCGTTCTTTGAAATAAACCGCTGTTTCTGTTGAGCCCATCAATTGACGCCGCAACAAATCAAACGCCAACGCCGACACTAAAACCTGAAAGCGCTTGCGATCTACCGGAAAAAAGAAAGGATGAGCATGCATGTCATCTAATGACCCCCATGCCAACCAAACCGTCCCAACCGGCTTTTCTTCGCTACCACCATTTGGCCCAGCGACACCGGACACAGAGACACCTAAATCGGCGCCAGAACGCTGCAAGGCACCGCTCAACATGGCACGTACAACGTCTTCGCTAACTGCACCGCTGTCTTCCAAAATATCTGCATTTACTCCAAGTAGGCTTTCTTTCATGGCATTCGAGTAGGTAACAAAGCCCGCATCAAATACCTGCGATGCGCCACTCAGTTCTGTTAAGGATGCGGCAATCAAACCTCCCGTGCATGACTCTGCAAAACACACTTTTTTACCCTGCTCTAGCAAGAGATCCAAAACAACATGCGCGATTGAGCGGCTATCTTCAGTTACAACATGGTGACCAAACAGTTCTTTTAATGAAGCATAGCAATGCTCCAAATCTGCGTAATCATCTGCTTTACCCGCTTGCAACTTCACCTCAAGCAAGGGCATTGACGCTCTAAACCCCAACTCTACCGTCGCAGGCCAAATGATGTCACTGCGTTTTATGCGCTGCTGAATACCTGACTCACCCATGCCAAACACACGCAAACGATGCCGTTTGATTTGTGTTCCATGATCCAGCGGCAGCACCGGCAGAATTTCCTCTATAAACATGGTTTTTAGCTCATAGGGAACACCCGGAGTACAGTAAACCTCGCAGCCACTCAAAACGGTTTTAAAACCAACGGCAGAGCCTGTCTTATTGGCGATAAGATCGATACCGCTTGGCAGCATGGCTTGTTTGCGATTCGCTTCATTCAACGCAATGTTCTTTTCACCGCACCACTGCACCAAGTGCTCTACTGCCTGCTCATGTTCGGCTAGAGGCACGTCCATCGCTTGCGCTAAGGCCTCTGCAGTTAAATCATCAACCGTCGGACCCAATCCACCATTTACGATGAGAACATCAGAAAATTCAGCGATACGTTTAATTTCACTCACAAGAAGATCCATATCATCGCCAATGGTCGCCTTATAGAACACCGAACTACCTAAACGTCCGAGCCGCTCTGCAAGCATTGCCGAGTTACTGTCCACAATGTCGCCACTCATTAGTTCATTGCCGGTCAATAGTAGCGACACTTTGACCGCCGCTTTATTGTTATTTTCGAAACTCATACCATTATCCATATCAATTAGGGGATCTCAGCGTTTTAGCCACAGCTATCGAAATAAAAGCGCTACGCTTTCGCTTTATCACCGAGTTCTGCCGCCATTTCAACTGAACGATCAGCGGCCGCGGTCATGGCTTTTTCAACCAAGGCGACTAAGCCATCGCCTTCAAATACAGAGATTGCTCGCTCGGTTGTCCCACCCGGAGACATGACATTACGCTTCAATTGATCTGGCGACACATCGCTTGCCAAGACCATTTTTGCCGCACCCTGAACAGTCTGTGCTGCAAGTTGCTTGGCCGTTTCAGGCTCTAGACCTAACTTAACGCCCGCCTCTGCCATGGCAGAAATCATCAAAAATATATAGGCGGGGCCACTTCCAGATAGAGCCGTCACCGCATGAATCAAGTCTTCTGACTCAACCCATTGCGCAACGCCTACCGCTTTGAAAAGCTCGAGCGCTATATCGCGCTGCTGTTCCGTCACATTGGTATTCGCATACAAACCGCTTGCCCCCGACATGACTTGTGCAGGCGTATTGGGCATGCAGCGAACCAGAGCGGTATTTGCACCTAACCAGCCTTCCAAGCTCTTGACTTCAATGCCTGCAGCAATCGAAACAACCAAACAGCCTTGTGCCTCTATCGCGCTCGACAGCGCGCAGCATACACGCTCAAGCACTTGAGGTTTAACACAAAGCACCAGCACATCAGCATGTTGAATGGCCGCTTCATTAGATTGGCTCACTTGAATACCAAGTCGAGACTGCATCTCGGCAAGCTTCTCTTCTGAGGGGTCGCTCGCAAAAATATTCTGCGCTGGCAAGCCTTTCTCTAATAGCCCGCCAACGATCGCGGAGGCCATGTTTCCCGCACCGATAAAGCTTACTTTTGTATTGTTTAACTGCATTTTTGCCTCTACGTTTAGACGCTAAGCCCGCTCACACATACTCGGGTGTAATCGCTTAGCGATGAATATCTTAAATGGATTATTTGAGTTATTAAGTGCGGGCGCCAAAAATGGCAGTGCCAACACGAACCATGGTCGAACCGTTATGTATCGCCACGTCCATGTCGCCGGACATGCCCATTGAAAGCGTATCGACACTCGCTATTCTACTAGCCAAGCTCTCAAAACAACGCCGCACCTGTTGCATGCTTTTATTTAGATCGGCGTCACTGGCGGCAGCGCTTGGTATCGTCATCAACCCTCTCAATGTCAAACGAGGCAAAGTCTCAACAAACTCGGCTAAGGCGTCGATTTCCTCTAGGGAAATTCCCGACTTTGTGTCTTCTTCATCAATATTGACCTGAATGCACACATTAAGTGGCGCTAAGTGCTCCGGCCTTTGATCGTTCAAGCGCTGAGCGATTTTCTTCCGATCTACGCTTTCAACCCAAGTGAAATTCTCAGCAATTAACCGCGTTTTGTTAGACTGTATTGGCCCGATAAAATGCCATGTAATACTCGCTGCGGCATCCGCGTCTAATTCGAACAGACGCTTTTGCTTATCTAAGGCTTCGTTTACATAGTTCTCACCAAAGCTATCAGCACCTTCCGCAACGGCTTCAAGCAAGGCTTCCGCGCTTTGTTTCTTGCTCACTGGAAGCAATAAAACGGTCGAATCGGAGCGTCCTGCATCTTTTGTTGATTTTTGTATTCTCTTTCTTACGTTCTCAAGCTTGTCTGCTATGCTAAACATTATGCCAATCAATAAGATAACGTGAATGAATAAATGCGTCTTTACGACGCCCTGCGCGCTAGGTCTGCTTCCGAAGCACTTAGCCATTTGAGCAAAAACACGTTATTGAAACAAGCATAAAGACAAGAAAGCGTTTTCCGATAGAGGACCCAAATGGATATTACCGAATTACTCGCATTCTCCGCGAAGCAAGGTGCATCAGATTTGCACTTGTCTTCTGGACTCCCACCTATGATTCGTGTCGATGGCGATGTTCGTCGAATCAACCTGCCAGCGATGGAACATAAAGAAGTCCATTCTTTGATCTATGAGATCATGAATGATAAGCAACGCAAAGACTTCGAAGAGTTCTTGGAAACCGATTTCTCGTTTGAGGTGCCTGGCGTAGCGCGCTTTCGGGTAAACGCCTTCAACCAAAATCGCGGCGCCGGTGCAGTATTTCGTACGATTCCCTCAAAAGTTCTTACCATGGATGATCTTGGCATGGGCCAAGTCTTCAGAGATATATCGGAAGTTCCTCGCGGCCTAGTATTAGTGACGGGGCCTACCGGTTCGGGTAAGTCAACAACGCTCGCGGCCATGATCGATTACATTAACGACAATCGATATGACCACATATTGACCATCGAAGACCCGATAGAATTTGTACACGAAAGTAAGAAGTGCCTAGTAAACCAGCGGGAAGTGCATCGAGATACTCTAGGCTTTAACGAAGCTCTCCGCTCAGCACTTCGTGAAGACCCTGACATTATCTTAGTTGGTGAGCTTCGAGATTTGGAGACCATCCGCCTTGCGTTAACCGCTGCAGAAACCGGCCACTTAGTATTTGGGACACTGCACACCACCTCTGCCGCCAAAACCATTGACCGTGTGGTCGACGTTTTCCCGGCAGAAGAAAAATCGATGGTGCGCTCAATGCTATCCGAATCACTGCAAGCCGTTATCTCGCAAACGCTGCTTAAAAAGTCTAACGGAGGACGTGTCGCCGCGCATGAAATTATGATGGGTACGCCTGCTATTCGAAACCTTATCCGAGAAGATAAAGTCGCGCAAATGTACAGTGCGATTCAAACCGGTGCGAACATTGGCATGCAGACGCTTGACCAGTGCCTGCAGAACCTTCTTAGTAAAGGTTACATCACTCGCGACACCGCACGTGAAAAAGCAAAAATTCCTGAAAACTTTTAACCTGCAGCCGATAGCGTAACGACATATTAAGTGAGACGAGGACGAACACGTGGATTTTGACAAGCTTTTAAAAATTATGGTTGAAAAAGGAGGCTCGGATCTCTTTATCACTGCGGGTGTACCACCAAGTATTAAGATTAACGGTAAAATCGTACCGGTCACAAAACAGCCGCTGACCCCAGAGATGTGTCGCGAAATTGTTTTCGATACCATGACCGAGAAGCAGCAAAACGAATTCACTGAAAAGCTAGAATGTAACTATGCGCTGAGTGCTCGCGGCATTGGGCGTTTTCGGGTAAGTGCCTTTTCGCAACGTAATTTATGCGGCATGGTGCTGCGGCGCATCGAAACCGATATCCCGCGTGTAGAAGACCTAGGACTGCCTGAGATAGTCAATACGCTGGCCATGACCAAAAGAGGCTTGATCATCTTTGTGGGCGCGACCGGAACCGGTAAATCAACCTCCCTCGCGTCCATGATCGGCCACAGAAACAGAAACAGTAAAGGTCACATTATCTCTATCGAAGACCCGATCGAGTATATTCATCAGCATCAAAGCTGCATTGTGACCCAACGAGAAGTTGGTATCGACACCGAGTCCTTCGAAGTTGCGCTCAAAAACACTCTGCGACAAGCACCCGATGTCATCATGATTGGTGAAATTCGAAGCAAAGAGACCATGGAATATGCGGTTACCTTTGCAGAAACAGGCCACCTTTGTTTAGCCACCTTGCACGCAAACAACGCAAACCAAGCGCTAGACCGCATCATTAACTTTTTCCCTCCCGAGCAGCATAACCAAATCTGGATGGATTTATCCTTGAACATGAAAGCCATTGTCGCTCAGCAACTTATACCGACGCCAGATGGGAAAAGCCGCAGGGCAGTTATAGAGGTGTTGCTCAATTCGCCGCTATGCGCTGACTTAATCCGCAAAAAAGAAGTCCACAAACTAAAAGAACTCATGACCAAGTCACGAGATATGGGCATGCAGACCTTTGACCAAGCGCTTTACGATTTATACGCGCGCGGCGAAATCACTTACGAGGATGCACTAGCGCATGCCGACTCCGCGAACGATCTCCGTCTACTCATCAAACTTGGAAGCGACGCATCGACGCCAGATGAGCTAAACGACAACACTACGCGCTTGTCGATTCAAGACGATGGCAGCAGCGGCCCTGGTTTCTAAACAAAACCCAAAAAAAGAGCGCCTCAGCGCTCTTTTTTATTTTCTTCACTCAAACCTTACTTTCAGGCTTTATCCATAGTTTTTACTAAGCGGCGTTTGAATCGCTTTCTTGCCCAGCGCTAATAGGCTCTTCCGCCTTGCTCTGCTTATGTTTTTCGACTGATTCCACTTTACGCTGTTTCTCATAAAGGAACTTCAAGACCTCATGTCGATAGTGGTTATATTTCGCATTGTCCGCCAAAGCAAGTCGATCACGAGGTCGCTCAAGTTCAACATCCAAGATTTCTCCTATGGTCGCTGAAGGTCCGTTCGTCATCATCACAATGCGATCAGAGAGCAGTACGGCCTCATCAACATCATGCGTAATCATAATCACAGTATTTCCTAACTCAGCATGAATCTCCATAACCGAGTCTTGCAAGTGGGCTCGGGTCAATGCATCAAGCGCTCCAAACGGTTCGTCCATGAGCAGCACTTTTGGCTCCATCGACAAGGCCCGTGCAATGCCGACACGCTGCTTCATACCACCAGAGATCTCTGAAGGTAGTTTATCTGCAGCATGCGTCATATGGACCAACTCTAGATTGTGCTCTACCCACTCTTTAATTTCACGTTTACTGCGTCCATTGCGGGTTTGTTTTACCGCAAGCTCAACATTTTTGTACACGCTTAACCACGGAAGCAAAGAATGGTTTTGAAACACCACTGCTCGTTCCGGCCCAGGTTCAGTAACCTCTTTATTGTCAAGAATAACGCCTCCTGTTGTGGCTTGATGCAAACCCGCGACAATATTGAGCACTGTTGATTTCCCGCACCCCGAATGCCCAATAAGTGAAATAAACTCGCCCTCGTTCACGCGCAAGTTTACGTTCTGTAAGGCTGTGAATGGGCCCTTAGGTGTTGGAAAGTCGATACCGACTTGCGAGAGTTCTAGATGTTGCTTTGCCATTCCCTTTACTCCTATTAACGCAATATAGCGCTTTTATCCCAGCTCACATGTTTTTGAACAGCGAGCATTAAACGGTCGAGAAAAAACCCAATCAAGCCAATAGACAGCACCGCAACCATAATGCGAGCGAGAGATGCCGAACTTCCATTTTGAAACTCGTCCCACACAAACTTTCCTAGACCGGGGTTCTGCGCCAACATTTCTGCCGCAATTAACACCATCCAACCAATACCAAGCGATAATCTCAATCCGGTAAAAATCATCGGAATAGAGGAGGGCATAACAATCTTGATGATGTGGTTGATCGAACTCAAACGAAGCACCTTGCTCACATTCAGCAAATCTTGGTCGATGCTAGAAACACCCACTGCAGTATTAATAAGCGTCGGCCATAAACAACATAGGGAAACCGTTACGGCCGACGTAATAAACGACTTCGAAAAAAACGGATCGTCTGAAACGTACACTGCACTAACAACCATCGTGACTAGCGGCAGCCAAGCCAATGGAGAGACCGGTTTAAATAATTGAATCAACGGGTTTATTGCAGAATATGCTGACTTACTAAGACCGCACAGAATCCCTAAGGGAACAGCAATAATGGAAGCCATCAAGAATCCCGTTGCAACGGTTATTAAGCTAGTCAGTATTTGTTGAAAGAATGTCGGAGCACCTGTAAACGGCCTAACTTTAGCAACATAGCTCGGGTCGGCTGCCATTCGAGCTTCGTTTCTGTTCTCTTGTCGCTCATAGAATGCGTCAGCCTTAGCAATCTCCGCGTTGTGCTCAGCAAGCAAGTTTTTTGACTGCTCCCAAACCTGGGCCGGCCCTGGAAACTGGCCAAGCGAGGTGTCGATATTTTGTGCGGCAACATTCCAGAAACCCAAAAACAAAGTCAAACCTAGTAGGGGTAATACTAGAGTGCTTGACCACTGCTTTAATTTTTCAGCCATGGGGCCAACTAAGCCCGTTGTAGGCATAAGCTCTTGTTTAAACATACGTCCGTTCTCCTGGCAGATGTTGTCGACTAATCGTCAACATCTGCACTCATCATTAAATCGCGTCTTTTGCTTTCAGGCCGATAGTAAAGCCGTCGAGATAGGCATTAGGCTGTGTTCCATCGTAAACCTGCCCATCAATAAACTCAGATTGAGGCGGTTTGAAGCCTGTCTCAGATGAGAACTCAGGAAA
>JAWUYI010000092.1:0-9533 GCA_034110885.1 Oleiphilaceae bacterium | reverse complement strand
GCCATCAGCGCACGTATTGCTGTTGGCGCCGTATAGAAAATATTTACTTTATGCTTTTCAACGACTTGCCAAAACCTAGAAACATCCGGGTAATTTGGAACCCCTTCAAATAGCACGGTAATCGCACCATTGCACAAAGGTCCGTAAAGGATGTAGCTGTGCCCTGTAATCCAACCAAAATCGGCAGTACACCAATACACCTCTCCCGCTTTGTAATCGAATACGGTTTCATGGGTTAACGAAGCATATGTAAGATAACCTCCCGTTGTATGCAGCACGCCTTTTGGCTTTCCTGTAGAGCCGGAGGTATACAACATAAACAGAGGATCTTCTGCATTCATTGGCTCAGGTTCACATTCCGACGACTCCGTAGACATAATTTCATGCAACCAAAGGTCACGATCCGCGTCCCAGGTTATATCGGAACCCGTGCGCTGCAATACAAACACGTTCTCAACAAAATCTAGCTGACCTATGCTTAACGCTTTGTCGACATTGGCCTTAAGATCGACTGTCTTTCCACCTCGAACACCTTGGTCTGCAGTAAAGACCCACTTGGAATGGCCGTCGTCAATGCGAGCCGAAAGAGCTTCTGGCGAAAAGCCACCAAATACAACTGAGTGCACTGCGCCAATTCGCGCACAAGCCAGCATTGCTATACCCGTTTCCGGTACCATCGGCATGTAAATCGTCACGATATCGCCTTTCATTACGCCGATTCGGCGCATTGCATTGGCTAACTTGCACACTCGTTCATGCAGGTCGCGATACGTTATGTGCTCAGAAACAGAAGGATCATCTCCCTCATAGATAATTGCGGTTTGATCGCCTCGCTCAGCAAGGTGGCGATCCAAGCAATTTACTGAAGCGTTGAGCACACCATCTTCATACCAACGAATGTGCAGATCATCTGAAGCAAACGAGACGTTTTTGACCTTCGTAAACGGCTTTATCCAATCGAGTCGTTTGCCCTGCTCAGACCAAAAACCATCTGGGTCATCTAAAGACCTCGCGTACATTTCCTGATAACGCTCATCGTTAATCGTCGCTAATTGCGACTCAGCGTCAGAAACCGGATAAACATGACGTTCACTCATAGATCCTCTCTCATTATCTAATTATTTATTTTTGACAAGGCAATGCATCAAACGAGCCCTGTGCAGGGCTTGAACATTCTTTATTATTCTTTTCTGGAGGAGGCTTTGACAAAGTGCGCGAGCGTTAAAGCCTCACGCACTAAAAGTACGCTTAGTCCCGATTTGAGTCAACTAAAGCGGCATACTTGATAGATTCAAGCAAACTTTCGAGAGGCACGGCAGGAGGAGCACTGCGAATTTGTTCAACTAAATTACTTTGCGAACCAAAACCACCCTCATCGTAGCGCGCTTTTATAGAGTGCTCGTCAGTAACATTCACCTGCTTAGATTGAACTTCAATCACTTCGTCATCTATATCTGTTTGCGTTATGGGCAGGCGACTTTCCATCGTCTGTGCTGGCACTATCCCTAGTCGCTCATATTCAGCAAGAAGTAAAAGTTTGTGCTCTGCATTTACATCTTCAGGATTCAAGGTGCTCAATAAACCGTGAAGTAAATCAATTGCTGCTTCACCAAGCCGATCGCCATAAGCATAAATACAGCTCGAAATTAAGGTAGTAACTTGCTCTGGAGTCGTATCACGGCTAGTGAAAAACTTATTCATCCGAATTCGCAGATCAACCCAAGAGTTCTCAGAGTCTGCACTCAATGGTGTCGCTTCAGGCTCTAAGACCTCAGGCTGTGGCTCTTGAGCATCTCGTTCTTTCTGTTCCTTCACTTGACGCTGAACTTGTGACAGAGACTCTTGATAACTCTTACCATTCAAGTCAACAACGGTGGCTGGCTTGACGCTTTTCCGCCCTGGGACATCTGGACGCGATACGTCAGGGCTAGAGATAAGCGAATCAGAGCGGCTAGATACTGAGGCCGCATGTTCTTTTAAGCGCTCAGCGATTTGTCTTTCAATCTCAACTAAATTGGCTTGCCTCTGCTCTTCTTCGCGTTTCTCTGTGGTCGCTATCGAACGCTCTACCAACTTTCTCCAATATGCGCTAAAGCTGAGCTTAGGAGTCGCCGGGCGAGAAAATACGTCATCAATTTTCTCAGCTAAGCGATAAAAGCTCTTGGCAGAGGGGTCGTCCTTAGAAAATAAGGCGACGGGGCGTTGCAGACTTACTGCACTGCGCATACTTTCATCCATCCAGACAGCGCCAAGATAATCCGTATTCAAATCTAGGTATTTCTTAACAGCTGCCTGAAAGCGACGATAAACCTTATCTGCCTGCGTTGCATTTGCCGCCATATTTACAATGATCTCAACGCGACGACGATAGCCTCTTCTGCGTAAAACTTTTAGCAGGGAAAATGCGTCGGTTAACGATGTAGGTTCAGGTGTAATGACGACCGCAGCTACTTGACATGCCGCAACAAAATGCAGAACAGTTGGAGAAATACCCGCCGCCGTATCAACCAGCATATAGTCATAATTTGGTTCGAGAGCCGATATCGATTCAACCAACTTTTTTTGCTGAGGTACTTCTAGCTCAACACACTGTGCGAAGCCTGAAGCACCCGGAACAATATGGATTCCCTCAGGCCCTTCTAGAACCACATCTTGAATGCTTTTTTCACCCGTAAACAAATGTTCAAGCGTATAAGCAGGGTGTAAGCCAAGCATCACATTGACATTGGCCAAGCCTGTGTCGGCATCAAACAAGCAGACTTTCGACCCAGTTTTGGCTAGCGCAATCGCAAGGTTAATAGACAAGCTCGTTTTCCCGACGCCACCCTTACCACCGGTAATAGCTAGAACTCTCGAAGAACGATTAACCTGACCTTTAGTGTTGGTATTGATATTGGTAACCTTCATGCACATTCTTATAGTTTGGGCCCACGAATGGGCATCGATACAACAAGCCCTAAAATTCGGGCATACTCGCGGCACTTTTCTTCTATATTGGGCAATCAAACGAGCGCCCTAAATTGGCAGAATTTTCTTCAACTTGTACTTTACCTCCACCCAAAAAACCGTTCTTTGGTGTCGAAAAGTAGATATCATTTTTATATTCAGTGATTTTAAAGCCTTTAGCCTTTTTAAAAAAGCGACCCCTACCCATCTGCAGCTGAAGATTTGGTCATATTTCATGCAAATTATTAACTAAACACTTAAATAAACATCAGCAAACATTTAATTTTTAAAGACTATTGTCTAAGCTGAATAAATGATGAAAAAAACGATATTTTTTTAAACATGCAAGATAACTCACAAAATATACTCGATGAGCTTAATGTTCAGCGCTTACCTTCTCTGCCGCATGTCCTCGTAGACATGTTGCAAGCCTGTCAAGCGAACAAAGTGTCATTTCAAGAACTGGCAGCAATAATAAGTCGTGACGTAGCGATTTCTGCGCGCGCCGTAACCCTTGCTAACTCGACCTTCTTTAATCGAGGCATACCTATTCGGTCGTTAGAGCGTGCTTTGCTTGTTCTGGGAACCGATACGATTAAGACGATCGTAATCACGGCTTCGATACAACAGTTTTTTTCTGGTTTTCATCCAAGCCAGGGGCACTATTTAAAGCATTTTTGGCGTCGATCACTGTCGTGTGCATTAATCGCTAAGTCGATCGCTATTTTAACGAGCTACCCAAACCCAGAAGAAGCGTACCTAACAGCCCTATTGCACAATATTGGCGAACTCGTGCTTGCTACTAACTTTCCTGAAAAAGCACACCAAATTAGAACCGACTTTATAGAAGAACCCGAACGTTGCAAGGCAGAAGCAAAAGTGTTCAAAATAGACCACGCAACCCTAGGTTCGGCCCTTATCGCCGATTGGGGGCTGAGCGAATTTTCTGTGGATGCTATTCGCTTCCATCATGCTCCACTTAGCTCAGTATTAGATGCGCACCACTTAGTTAAAGTTATCTATCTAGCAAGCCGCCTCAGTGAGACTGGTGCATTAGATAAGTTAGATGCACTAGAAGCGGCAACATCGCTATTTGAACTCAATGCATCTCTAGTAAACGAAATCGTTTCGAAGATAGACATAGAGGTCCAAGATATTGCGCAGTCCCTAGGCATCAATATTGACCTAGTCAACGACGCCGCCGACCAAGACAAACAAATCTCCCTCGCTGTAGAAGTAAGAAATATTGGTCTATTACAAACCGCTGCAGGTGAACTTAACACGGCCAATTCTACCCAAGAGCTGGGCCGAGCATTTCAGAGTTCTCTCGAACTACTATTTGGATACAATAAAAGCGCTGTATTCTGGCATGATGAATCAAGCAAAGAGTTGAGCTATATAACTCCGGACCATTCTGACAACGTCCCTCTCAAATTCAAGTTGGACAGCAAGCGCAGCGTTATAGCTCGCTCTGGAATAGCTTTAGAAATTTTAAGCACCTCAGAGACTCATGAGCACTTGGAGCAGCTTCCGGTTATTGATCAACAAGTTGTTCGGATGCTTAATGCAGACAACATGCGCTGCATACCAATTCACAAGAACAAACAATTGTTCTGCGTTCTGGTTGTAGGTGAGCATAATCACAAGGTTGAACCTAAAACCCAAACAGCTCTTCTCGAATATTTTGCTGCAGAAATCTCCTTAACCTGCGAGAAAACCCTCAAGCACATTAGTAACCAAGACAACACGGCGAAGATAAATGAGCTTACGCATAGAGTTAGTGAGATTGCCCACGAGGCAAACAACCCGTTAAATATAATTAACAATTATCTGGCCACCCTATCGGCCAAACTCACCGACCAGAAGGACGTTCAAGAAGAACTGATCGTTCTGCGAGAAGAGGTAGAGCGGGCGAGCCACATACTATTGCGGCTCAAAGATGTACAGCACAGCAATGTCGACCAAGAGCCCGGCGTCGAAATAAACCATGAAATCAAAAGCTTAGTTACGCTCTATAAAAGTTCCCTATTTTTAACGAGCGACATTACCTGCTCATTAAAATTGGACGAAGAACTTAAACGCAACCAAGCGAACCGAAATTGCTTACGCCAAATATTAACGAACCTTATAAAGAACGCCGTCGAAGCGATGCCAGAAGGTGGTAAGATTATCATTTCGACGTCTGGACGCATCAATGTAAATGGCAGTGACTTCTCTGAAGTATTAATCGAAGACACTGGCCCAGGAGTACCCAGCCACATACTAAAAAGTATGTTTAATCCAGTACCTTCTACCAAGGGTATTGGACATTCAGGCTTAGGGTTAAGCATAACGAAAAACCTAGTCAAGGAAGCTAAGGGAACAATAAGTTGCAGAAGCAGCGATAAAGGCACGCAGTTTCAGATTTTATTGCCTACAAAATAAAGGGCAAAAAATCTAAGGTTAGGTTTTCCGTTAGAGAAGATCACCTCGACATACTCAAACTGCGAACTAAACTAGTGCGAGAACGGTTGACAACTAGAATGAAGATTATCAAAACAAAGCAGGTAACTGACCTGGATATTGATAAAGCAAAAATATTAGTAGTAGATGACGAATATCGCCTACTTACCAGCTTAGAAGCACTTCTCTCCGCAGAAGGTTTTCGCGTCGCTACCGCATTGGGTGGATTAAATGCTTGCGAAGCTTTAGAGCGAGACAATTACGATCTAGTACTCCTAGACCTCAATATGCCCGATATAGACGGGCATCAGGTCATGGACTTTATCGCGTCTCGAGAACTAGACGTTGCGGTTATTGTCGTCAGTGGTGAATCTTCATTTTCCGCAGTTAGCAAAGCGCTTCGCCGCGGCGCATATGATTACCTTAGAAAGCCTTACGACACCGAAGAGCTAATCAACACAACACGCAACTGCCTACACAAAGTTATGTTAGAGCAGGCGCACCACTCA
Source organism: Oleiphilaceae bacterium (assembly GCA_034110885.1). GTDB lineage: Bacteria > Pseudomonadota > Gammaproteobacteria > Pseudomonadales > Oleiphilaceae > PZPK01. The sequence goes on along the minus strand of JAWUYI010000092.1, from coordinate 3,636 downwards.
ATGCAGGCTCGACTACAAAAATCGGAAGAGCTGCACCGCTATATAGTCAACAGCTCGCCAGACGTTGTATTTATGCTTGACCGACAAGGTCGATTTACCTTTCTAAACCGAAAAGTCGAGTCATTGCTCGGCTATTCTAAGCAGGAACTTCTTGGTCAAAGCTACGAAACAATTATCGAGCCAGAAGACATTGAACGGGCAAATTATATTTTTAACGAACAGGGCAATAAGCGCAATGGCGCTTGGAGCTCGGAACTGCGCCTGCGCGTTAAGAAAGAAGATCACGCTTCTCGACATTTTGAAATCACCTTCTTCCCGATCGAACGCAAACTAAAAGCCAACGGCGAAGAAAAGCTAACCGTTGTTGGAACTTATGGTACTGCGCGTGACGTAACTGAGCGCAAAGAGGCCGAAGAGTTTATTAACTTCCAGGCTTACCACGATTTACTTACACGACTTCCGAACCGGTCTCTCTTTAAGGATCGACTGAACCTAGCGATCGCACAAGCGAAGCGCAACGATGCAAGCGTCGCCGTTATGTTTTTGGACCTAGACCGATTCAAAGTTGTTAATGACTCGCTCGGCCATGCCATGGGCGACCGACTCCTTCAGGCCGTTGCGCTTCGCCTAGAGAAAGTGGTTCGAAAGTGCGATACGCTTTCACGCTTCGGCGGAGATGAGTTCACCCTACTGCTGCCCAATATCACAAGCTCCGAAGACGCACGGACTATTGCTAAAAAGGTGATCAACACCCTAAAAGAGCCTTTTAACCTTGGAGACCACGAAGTCTTTGTTGGCGTGAGTATTGGCATTGCCATGTACCCAGAAGGCGGCGCAACGGTCGACCAGTTGATTAAGAGCGCTGACGTTGCGATGTATCACGTAAAGTCTCGAGGTAAAGACGGCTACAAGTTCTTTAGCGAATCTATGGAAGTTGCCGACACAAACCGCATCAACCTTGAGCGTGAGATCCGCCACGCCTTAGAGCATGATCAATTTAAAGTATATTACCAGGCGCAAATGAATGCCCAGACCCATGAAATAATTGGCGTTGAGGCCCTTGTTCGCTGGGAACACCCTACTCGCGGCTTAGTTTTTCCCGGCGAGTTTATTCCTCTAGCGGAAGAAACACGCTTAATGTCAGACATTAGCGAGTGGGTATTAAATACAGCCTGTGCAGAAGTAAAATCTTGGATGGATCGAGGGCTACCTAAAGTACGCCTTTCTGTAAACTTTTCGCCCGTTCAAGTTGAGCACCCTCGCTTTGTAGAAAGACTTCTTCACACACTGCGCGTACATGATTTCCCACCGTCTAACCTAGAGGTAGAAATCACAGAAAATGCGATCATGAATGATCTTCAACAAATGACTCGTAAACTCAACACACTTTCGGAACATGGCGTTACAATTGCCATCGACGATTTTGGAACCGGTTACTCGTCACTGAATTATCTGAGCCAGCTACCGATCCATACCCTTAAGGTTGATCAAAGCTTTGTTAAAGATATTCAGAACACTATCGACGAAGCGTGCATTGTAAACGCGATCGTTAATATGGCGCATGGACTGAAACTGAATATTGTCGCCGAAGGCGTTGAGACCGAAGCACAATTGGAATATCTCAAGCAGCTTGGATGCCATGAGATTCAAGGTTTCTATTTTGGACGCGCTGTGCCAGGCGAAGAAGTTGTAGCACGACTGTCTCAGAACTCGCAGAAAATCGCGATCTAGCGCGCCATAAAGAGGTGTTTTATTTTCAAAAAGAAAATGAAATGCCTCTTTAACCCAAATCTTTTCTACGAACACCCTCTAAAGCAAGCCATCCTGAACTTAGCAACCCTACTTCCACCAGACGAAAACCCATTTTCTCAAGTGTCGATCTAAACAAAGGGCTATCTTTTATTTCGCCAGTAAAGAATATTTTATGCTGAGCATCGACTGGTGCATCCAAGTTTGGGAGCACAAGCAAATCCTTAACTCTTCTGGCAATAGCTTCACCGGAATCAACTAGCACAACGTTAGGAAGAATTTCTGAAATTGACTCTTTTAAGAACGGGAAGTGCGTGCAGCCCAACACTAATGTATCAGGCGAGTTGTCACCCTGTGGCAAAAATGATGCTAACTCATACGCAATTTTCTGCGTATCTACTGAACCATGAAGCAGCAATTGCTCAGCCTGTTCAACCAAAACGCGAGACCCTACGCGCACAAGCGCAACATTCGGCGCGAATTCCATCATCAGTTGATCAATATAAGGGCGGGTAATCGTTCCTGGCGTGGCCAACAACCCCACCACATCATTTTTCGTTTGCAAAGCGGCTGGCTTAATCGCGGGCACGACACCAACAAAGGGCACAGAGAAAGCCTGCCTCAAAGCAGGGAGTAGCAAGGTGCTTATAGTGTTGCAGGCCAACACAACCAAGTCATAGGGTTCTCTCTGCAAAGATACACGAATCAACTCACTTAACCGAGAAAGTAAAAAATCATCACTTTTCAAACCATAAGGAAATGCAGCGTCGTCTGCAATATAAGTGATGCTTAAGCCGGAGGGAATCCGAGCTAGGATAGCCTCACAGACACTGAGCCCGCCAACGCCTGAGTCCACAACCAGAATGGAGGGAAAACGATTCATACTAGCCATTTCAACCCTATCAACCACCTAATTTAAACCAAACCCAGCATAGGGCCTAGCATGCCGTCACATACGACATAGAACGCGCGAAGCGATGTTCACGCTTGCGCGGTCTCGCACTAAGCGCTTGCTTGGAAGCGCTTTCTATAAGCCCCAAACACGGCAATTAAACAAATTAAACCAGGAATCAGCAATATGTTGATCAGCTTCAACTTGGTCCCTAACTGCTCTATGTCTTGATCGAGTTGATGCTGAACGTCACGCAATTGCTTACGAATCTTGAGTTTCTGTTGCTGAAACTTAAGCAATTCATCTTCTTGCTCCTGTGTGAACATCGCTCCATCCGTTTCGTCCCGCGCGCTCTCGAGCGCTATGAGAGTCTCCTCTGTATTATTAAGCTCTTCCTCCAGCAACTCTTGCTGAGCTAGTAAGCGCTCTTCAGCATCACGGCGGAGCGCATCTACACGTTCAAAAGGACGACTAAAGCGCCCCTGACTCCTAATGGAAATAAGCTCAGCTTGTCCCGACAAATTCTCTAAGCCGTTTAGTAAAAAGCTACCATTGTCAGCCCAAGGGGAAACAATTTGTTGCCCAAAGAAATTTTGTACTTGCACCCACAAGCGGTCACTTAAAACGTCAGTATCCGCAACAATGATTACCTGTATATTTTCATTTGATTGGTGCTTAGGCATTAAAAGTTCTTGTACCGGGGCTGCAGCCACATCAGCTTCACCATTTTCACTTACAGCAACTTCTGGCGCTTGCTCTATGACCAAGCCCTCTGGAAAGGCAGTCTTAGCCACGCCACTGATTCGTGCAGCGAGCGCGTAAGTCTCGCCTGTAGGCACAAACCCGCTCAACAAGGCCTGAGGATCATGCAATGTAGTGAGCATGTCTGAGGGTCTAGGTTGCCTTTGTTCAGAGCTCGAGATCACAGATTCCAACTTTGTGCCCGCCCCTTTAATGGGTTCTAAAATACCTGCAGAGGAAACGTTCAACTTCTC
>JAWUYI010000091.1:0-28018 GCA_034110885.1 Oleiphilaceae bacterium | reverse complement strand
CTGCGTCTTCGGCGTTATGAATGCCGCCCGTGCAGGCAATGTCTATATCTAGCTGGCCGCGCATAATGCCTATCCAACGAATTCTCATCAAACTCTCTTGCGAACTAGACAGTTGTATCCGAGGCTCAAGGTGCAGCGTGTCGAGATTAATATCCGGTACATAAAAGCGATTGAATAGCGATACCCCTGCCGCCCCTATTTGCTGTAACTGACGCACAAAATGCACAGGTGCGCTGAACTGATCCGAAAGCTTCATGGTAATAGGTATCGAAATTTTTTCTTTCACAGCATGTAAAAGATTCATATAGCGCCGCTCAACTTCCGCCGAACTGGTATTGGCATTCGCTGCTATGTAGTACATATTCAATTCGAGCGCGTCGGCGCCTGCGTCTTGCAACTCTTTCGCGTGGTCAATCCAACCGCTATCTGAAATGCCATTTAGACTGGCAATAATTGGGATATTTAAGCTCTTTTTTAAATATTCTAACTGCTCAACATATTGGTCTCTGGCATCCATAAACTCATCGTGCATTGGCAAGTAAGACTGTGCCTCTGCATGGCCGATCGTCTGATGATGCATAAAGCGATGCATATGATCATGCTGCTGCTTCAGCTCCTCTTCAAACAAAGAGTGCATAACAATGGCCGATGCTCCGCTATCTTCTAGCCTTTTGGGCATATCTTTATCGCGCGTCATCGGGGAGGACGAAGGCACAAAGGGGTTATCTAAATCTAGACCGAGATAGTGGGTTGATAATCTCTTATCCATTAGTCTGTTCCTGTTGTATGTTAGCCGTGCGTTCATTTTTTGCGTTCGCTTCATGCGCGTCACTATCGTCCGCATGAGTCTTAATTGCCGCCAGATCTGCATACCGCTGATAGCGTTCCATGACCTCTTTCTGTGCCTGCTGGATAAACTGCTGCGAGCTTTGCGGGTTGGTGTGCGCAAGCATGCTAAAACGCGTTTCCGACAAGGCAAAATCTGAATACGCGATGCTTGGCACCTTTGAATCTAAGTGCAAAGGGTTTTGCCCCTGCTCTAGCTTTCGTGGATCAAAACGCATTAAATTCCAGTGCCCGCTGTCGACGGCTAGGTTCTGCTGCCGGTGATTGTTTTTAAGGTCGACGCCATGAGCGATACACGGTGAATAGGCAATAATAAGCGAAGGCCCAGGATAAGCTTCCGCTTCCTGAAACACATGCAGGGTATGAACGTCTTTCGCCCCGTAAGCCACCTGCGCGACATAGACATTGCCATAGTTCATCGCCATTAAAGCCAAGTCTTTCTTGCTCGTGGCCCGCCCTCCGGCCGAAAACTTCGCGACCGCGCCTTTTGGTGTCGCTTTCGAGGTCTGCCCGCCGGTATTGGAATAGACCTCCGTGTCGAGCACCAGAATATTTACGTCCTGACCAGAAGACAGCACATGATCAAGCCCGCCAAAGCCGATGTCATAAGCCCAGCCATCACCACCAATAATCCAAACACTCTTGCGACATAGGTTTTCGGCAACGCTTTCAAGTTCTCGCGCTTGCGGGGTATCTATACTCTTAAGTTGCTCGCGCAAACTCGCTACTCGTTCACGCTGCTCGAAGACACCTTGCTCATCACTCTCACTCGGATTCAGAATAGCATCTGCCAGGGCAGCTCCAACTTGCTCCTTCATACTTAACAACAGTTCCGCCGCATACTCTCCTTGCTTGTTGACCGCTAGGCGCATGCCTAAACCAAACTCGGCATTGTCTTCGAATAAGGAGTTATTCCAAGATGGACCTCGCCCCTCTGCGTTGGCCGTCCAAGGAGTCGTCGGTAAGTTGCCGCCATATATCGAGGAGCAACCCGTCGCATTGGCCACCAGCATACGGTCACCAAACAACTGACTTGCTAGACGAATGTAAGAGGTTTCACCACAGCCAACACAGGCGCCCGAAAACTCAAACAAGGGCTGCATCAACATAGCGCCTTTCATAGTGCTCACTTTGATGTCGCGGCGGTTATATTCGGGTAAGTGCTCAAAGAAATTCCAATTCGCGACTTCTTGCTCAAGCGTCTGCGCCTTGGGCACCATGTTAATCGCTTTGCGGCTCGCATTGGTTTTATCTCGAATCGGACAAATATCCACACACAAACTACAACCCGTGCAATCCAAAGGCGAAACCTGATACGTAATATGCACGCCTTCGGGGTAGTCTTTGCCTTTAATGTGAGTGTGTTTAAAACTTTCTGGCGCGTCCTCCGCTAACTTTTCGTCAAACGCTTTGCTGCGAATAACACTATGCGGGCATACAAACACACACTTACCGCAATGGGTGCAGAGGTCTTCTTCCCACTGCGGAATTTCGAGCGCAATGTCACGTTTCTCATAGGCGGCTGTTCCGACCGGATACGTACCATCTGCTGGCAATAAACGCACAGGAATAAGGTCGCCGCGCCCAGCAATAATTTCTCCGGTTACCTGCTGCACAAACTCGGGCGCATCTTTGGGTACGAATTGCCGCATTGCCACGCCGCTGCCAATTTCACTACCAATGTCACTAGGCACCGGAAACTCATGCAAGTTCTCCAAGGTCGCCTCAATGGCGGTGTGATTGATCTCTACAATTCTTCGACTCTTGCGACCGTAGGTTTTAACCACCGCGTCTTTAATTCGGGCAATAGCTTCGTCTTGCGGCAATACACCCGAAACAGCGAAGAAGCAGGTCTGCATAACAGTATTAATATGCTTACCCAAACCATTTTCTTCCGCCACTTTGTAGGCATCAATTACAAACATTCGTAGTTTTTTATCAATAATTTGCTGCTGAAATGACTCTGGCAAACTCTGCCAAACGTCATCCAAGGGAACCGAAGTATTGAGCAGAAAGGTGGCGCCGTCGGCGGCCTTATCCAGCATCGGAAAACGGTTTAGAAAGATACTCTGATGACAGGCAACAAAGTTCGCCTGCTGATCCCCAATTAAGTAGGCCGACTTGATGGGGTTTGGCCCAAAACGCAAATGCGAAACGGTCACCGCACCCGACTTCTTAGAGTCGTATACAAAGTAGCCCTGCGCGTATTGGTCGGTTTCTTCGCCAATAATTTTAATGGCGTTTTTATTCGCACTCACCGTACCGTCGGAACCCAAGCCGTAAAAAACGGCTTCAAAGTTGTCGTTAGGCCCGCCCGACCTACCCTGTTCATAGTTCAGGCTCAAGTGGCTCAGATCATCTTGAATACCGATCGTAAACTCGGGCTTCGGCTCCGCTTGGCCTAGCTCATCAAAGATTGCGCGCACCATTACAGGTGTAAACTCTTTAGATGACAAGCCATAGCGCCCACCGGTAATCACTGGATTTCGTACGAAGCGCGGAGCTGCCTTTGTCATACTACGATAGACGGCATTCACGACATCTTTATATAAAGGCTCTCCGTCGCTGCCAGGCTCTTTGGTTCGATCCAACACTGCAATAGCTTCAACGCTTGCCGGCAGGGCATTTATTAGCTGTTCGCTGCTAAACGGACGGAACAAGCGCACTTTTAACACGCCCACGTTCTCACCTTCAGCCACTAAGCTCGCGACGGTTTCTTCGACCGTTTCTGCCGCAGAGCCCATTACAACAATTACCTTCTTCGCGTGCGCTGAACCCTCATACTGAAACAAACGATAGTATCGGCCTGTCAGCTCAGCAAAATCATCCATGACCTGCTGCACCACATTCGGGAATTCAGAGTAGTAAGGGTTAACGCTTTCTCGTGCCTGAAAATACACATCTGGGTTCTGACTCGTACCGCGAATACTTGGCCGTTCTGGCGTCATGGCGCGTTCTCGATGCGCCTGTACCAGTTTGTCGTCTATTAGCTGACGCGCAATTTCTTTGGTAACCGGACACACCTTTGCGATCTCGTGAGAGGTTCGAAAGCCGTCAAAAAAATGCAGCACCGGCACTCGACCCCGCAAACTAGCCACTTGCGAGATCAAGGCCATATCCATGACTTCCTGAACCGAGCTTGCGCAAAGCATGGCAAAACCCGTGGCGCGCGCGGCCATCACATCACTATGATCACAGAAAATAGACAGCGCTTGCGCCGCTAACGAGCGCGCTGCAACATGAATAACGTTTGGTGAGAGCTCACCTGCAATTTTGTACATGTTAGGAAGCATCAGAAGCAAACCTTGAGATGCCGTAAATGTGGTTGTGAGCGCGCCCGCCTGCAGCGCACCGTGAATCGCGCCGGCCGCCCCGCCCTCGCTTTGCATCTCTATGACAGAAGGAACTGTGCCCCAAATATTCTGGCGGCCCTGTTCACTCCACGCATCGGAATGCTCACCCATGGGCGACGCAGGGGTAATTGGATAAATGGCGATGACTTCATTGGTCATATGAGCGACCTGTGCTGCCGCCTCATTGCCATCCATCATGACGGTTTCAAGCTCTGTCATGGAGGTTCCCTATTCATTATTTGAAGTAAAGGTTGCGTCACACGACCAACACTACGCATGTGAGTATCTTTATAATCATAAAGTAGAAGGGAGAGGAACAAGATGACCTAGCTCAAGGCAGGTATAAAATGAGATAGGCGCTAAAGAAGTCTAATGCGCTAATTGAAAAAATTCTTGAGTGATCCATATACAATCACTGCTCTACTTATTTGGCAGACGCGAACAACCATACTTTCAATATGAGTGCCGCGCGCGCAATTCGAAAAACATAAAACAAACAGCTTAGGCGCCGCACGTCGTCGCACAGCTAAGTAAAATCTAAGCACCTAAAGTTTGATTATGACGCCTGAGGCAGATTTAAAGTCTCATTCTTGGGTGCTTCATTTCATGCTCTTTCTTCTCTTACCCTTGTTCTTTGCTCTAATTACTTTCTCAAGCTCTGTAAGTGCATCACCTGAAAACACAGCTAAATGCTGCATGCTCGGAAGGGTTTCTCGACAGGCAATGTAGCCGAAGTTGAGAGAGCCGTTATAACTTAAGCAAGTGATATTAAGCGCACCTCCATTTGCAATCATTGATAAGGGATAAATGGCTTCTAGCTTGCAGCCACAAAAGTACAAAGCATCTTTAGGGCCTGGAACATTCGAAATAGTGACGTTAAATGCAGGGTCGACTCTGCCTGCTAAACCCGTTAATAGTTGCAGCGTGTAAGGCGCCATCATTAGCATCGTGTACTGAACGAGCACTTTTCGAGGCAGAGTCTGTAAGTGCTGTTTAGCGGCCTTCGTCGATTTTTTTATAATTTCGAGACGCTTCATAACATCGGGCTCTTCCGACGCGAGGTTCGCGAGAATAAAACTTACCTCAGTTCCAATAGTCTCATCGCCCGATAATCGAACATTGACAGGGATGCCTGCCGTTAATGACTGCTCAGGCAAACTGTCTCGCTCTAGAAGGAATGCCCGCAATGCAGAACTACAGATGAAAAGCACAATATCATTGAGTGAAGAATCTGTTGCTGCCGCTAGCGCCTTCAGATGATCTAAAGAATATTGCTGTGTTGCAAAACGACGCGCATGAGTCACGCGAGTATTTAATATTGAATTCGGGCAATCGAACGGCGCCACCAAATCATCATGTTTGTATGCTAAAGAAGCCACTAACTTGCCCAAAGCCTTTACTAATTGAGGCGTATTGGAGGCTTGTTCATAAGCTGTTTCGAGGGATTTACGAATCAGCCCTGAAAGATTGGGGGCGGTGTCACCCGACCTCCCCGCTCTCGCTTTTGGTCCTACCGACCACGGCCCCGGCATACTTAAATCATCTGGCGAGTCAGAGAGCATCCGTTGAACCAAGCGCACACCATTGACGCCATCAACCAGCGAATGGTGGATCTTTGTATAAATAGCGAATCGGTTATTCTCGAGCCCCTCAATAAAGTGACATTCCCAAAGAGGCCGATGAAAATCCATATGATTGGAATGTAAACGAGAGATTAAAATACCAAGCTCCCGCTCCCCGCCTGGTTTTGGCAGTGCAGAGTGACGAACATGGTAATTAATATCAATTGCGTCATCTTCGCTCCACGATGGGGAAAGTAAACGGCCAAGAATACCCGGTTTGGTAAGCTTGAGATTCCAAGGCGCAACAACCTCGCCAGCCTTCATACGCTCTATTTCATCGCGTAAAAACGTTTCGGCAAAATGTTCTGGTAATGAATATATTTGTAAGGACCCGACATGCATTGGCGTATCTTCAGAATCGATAGCGAGCCAAGAAGCATCAATCACATTTATGGGTATCATTTTGTTCACCGCCTTTAGTGCAGAGCAATGCTGATTTTTAATCTCGTAGAAGCAAGCCAAAGCACTTAACGACTTAATCGGTGCTCCAGCTATAAACGAACTCTCACCATTACTCGTGATTTTATTATCATTGTTATTTCAGTTATCACACCAGCACATTGTTACTTATCTATCGTGCATATACGTCTGATGAAAGCGCATCCACGATTCGGGTTCTTTGGCCAATTATGTCTGACCTTAGGCCCACCGGATCATGAATTGCGCTGGCGACGCAGGACTAATTGTATAAATGGCGTGACGTCATTACTCATATGCTCGACTTCGGCATGTGCGTATCTTTATAAGCATAAAGTAGAAGGGAGAGGAGCAAGATGACCTAGCTCAAGGCAGGTATAAATTGGGAGTGGGGTAAGCTGTTTAACTCTGGAAGCGCGTATCCGTCGCCACAGAGCGTTTGAATACCCGATGCCGCGCGCCCTATATACGTTTATAGCATCGACACTTTCCGCCAAACAGCGCACTAAATCCTTTGACACCTGTAGCCTTCGCATCAAAGGTTGCATAATATGGGATTTCTCATTGATTGAGTGGCGCTAATTAAGGGGAAAGGTCAGCGTCACTATTTAATTGGCAGCCTAATGAACAATAATAAGCCGACAGCTTCACTCATATACTTAAAAATTCTTTTTAGAATTTTAGATAGTTATGGAGTGAACACAAAAGAATTTTCAAACAGGATAAATTTGACGGCACTGCATCCGGCAAACAGTTCACGGGCAAACTCAGACGTTATTGCCGGCGTATGGAAGCAAGCTGCTGACTTCACCCGCATAGACAACCTTGCATTAAAAGCTGGCATGAATGCCCACCCATCAGACTATGGCGTCATTTCCTATGCGTGGATGAATTGTTCTAATTTCCATGAGATTATGGAACTTGTATGCAGATACAAACCACTTCTAAACGAAGCATTCAGTGCGCGACTCGAGCCGATCAAAAACGGTTATGAATATATACTCGAGAGTACGTCGAATAACGACAGCTATTTAATCGAATACGATTTTGCGTCAATTCTGCACATGGGGTATTTTTCTGCAGGAAAAAGCAATGAGCAACGAGTCCGTATCAGCTCTATAGAGTTCAAGCACGCCGCCAACACAAGCTATGAAAACTACAAAAAATGCTTCAACTGCGAGCTTAAATTTTCTCAAAAAACGAATCGTATTTTGCTGTCGGACGATGTTTTAAATACTCCGGTGGTGTCTCCAAAACCGGAGGTGCTTGATGCAATGCTAAGTATTGTTGAGAAAATAAAATACGATGAACTTGGCGAACAAACACTTACAGAAAAAGTATCTAGTTACTTAGAAGATAAAGTTTCAAAAGGTCTAAGACCATCACAAGACGAAACCGCAGCATACTTTGACCTCCCGCCCAGCACATTCAAACGCCGACTCGGTAAAGAAGAGTGCACGTTCACCGAACTATTAAACACTGTACTAATGAACAAATCGCTGTCACTTTTAAGCAGAAAAATCCTGCCTATATCTGATATTTCATCAATCTTAGGGTTTAGTAATAGCGCAGCATTCCATCGTTCTTTTAAACGTTGGACCGGCGTCACGCCACTAAAATATAGAAATGACAATAAATCAGACGAGCCGGAGTAAGGCTAGAGTCCTTTAGGTATTTCAGAACAAAACGCACCCCATAAAAAAGGCGCCCTGAAAGGACGCCTTTTTTTCACACCTTACTTTACTACCCTGTTAATCGAGGGCCGCAAAATCCGGTCGTGTCGAGTTTTTAAACATTGGCCCACCAGGGCCGCCATTTAACACGCACTCTCCAGAAACGTCTTCGACCAAGCCGCAACCCGACTTCGGATTACCCCATGCGCCAGAGAAGTTCAACCACTCAAGTTCACCCGCAAAGGTGCCTGCTGGTTGCCAAGGAATGACCACTAAATTATTCCATGTATCCCATGCTGGGCCAGCATCGGCATAATCAATTAAGGCATCCCCATTGGGAAGGTCACGGTAATTATATCGCCCCGCAGCAGGGTATGTGGCGTGAGAGCCCAATGCGGAATAAACGATAGGATGGTTGCCCGTCATTTGTATTTCACTATTGCCCCATACAAACTGCTCTCCCCAACCATGCTGTGCCATGTAGACCTCGTTCGGCAAACCATTCACAAAGCGCACCGTAATATGTTCCCAGTCACCCACGTGATTACCAAAGGTTGAGTAGCCACCGATACAACCAATTCCATCAATGTACGCACCAATACAGATACGCTTACCATTGTTATACGGAGACCAGAAGAAGTAGACAATATCCGTCACCTTATCGCCAACGACAGGCTTAGGAACAATTATCGCGTACACCGGCACTGAGGCTAGCGCTGGGTTTTGTCCATCTAAGAAAGCTGGATCGGTACACGAATCACAACCTAAAGCCTGATTAGTGACTAGATGAACCCTTCCGCTGTGCGTCTCTTCATGGGTATTCTCCAAGAACGGCTCAACCGCATCGGGGAAATATGTCTCCAACGCACTCATATGTACACGAGGGGCATACTCAGCTGCATGCCATTCAGTCACATCTCCGATTTGAACACCATTCAAAGCACTCATATTAATCGCCCAATATTCCCCTCCTAATACATAATTAGGAGTGGCGATAAAGGCACCAACTGACTGTCCGCGGTAGTCGCTGGCTTCAATGCGCCAAATAGTCGCGTCGTTATTAGAGCCGGTTCCGCCATCATTCCAAGTCCACGTTCCTTTGCCATGAAGCACATACTCACTTTTAATGCAGCGCATTTGGTCAGTTGAAGGCTTAGCGTAGCCATTGCCTGTAATTGTGCCCAAACATTTATAGCCCGCAGGCGCTACTGGGTGCCATAGAGACACGTCGTAGTTACCGCCTGACCCGCTGTCATTCCACTTCCATACATAATCTGTAGGAGCAGACAATAGATCGCCGTCGTCTTTAACCAAATAGCCGCCAGGACTTGTGTAGCCAGCAACCGCCATATCACCTAGAGAATGATAGCCCTCAACCGCATTTGGCCGCCAAATCGATAGGTCGTGATCACCACCTGTGCCGCTATCCGAATATCTCCAATGCACTTCTGAAGCGCTCAAGGCCTTCAAGGTAATATTTCGCGCAAAACGCAGAGAGGCTGTGTCGGTTGTCATAACAAAGTGGCTCGATGCGCCCACCGCATTCGTTGCAGCAACGACTTCATAAGTGCCTGCGTCCATGTATTGCGTAATGCTCGCCTTACCAGACTCTGCATCCACACCAGCCTCTGCAATCACTTCACCCAAGTCATTTTTGATGTAAACATACTCAGTGTATTCCGGCGCTAAGACCTGCACTTCGGCTAAAGATAAATATCCTGTTCCGCTAAGTTGCACGCGCACATAACGACCCGTCGTTGGAAAATCAAATGCTTTTGCACCGGAGAAATAACCTGCATGATAGATGTTGTCTATGGACGTATCTGCAAGAAGGTCTGACAAGCTGCGGTTGCCAAAAGGCTGGTCGGAACTAAAAATATAGAAATTCGACAAACGGTTAGAACAACAATCGGTACGGTTGTACAAAACCACTTGTTCAATCCCTGCTGAAACGCCCAAATCAACCTGCCACCAAGCATGTGTATTATTATTGGTATGTGTCACAGAGTTATTACCAAAAACTCCGTTAACGTTTCCATCAACCGCTCGGCTAGCGCTCCAATTGCTAATCGTTGAAGATTGAGCCGCAGATTTATTGCGCGCTAAATTCGTGACTGCGCCAAACACTTCAACTTCAGCTAAAGAAAGGTAACCCGTTTTATTCAGCTGAATACGGACATAACGACCCGTGCTCGGTAGGTCATAATCTTTCGCGCTGCCGTTTTGTTCCAGTTGGTAAACACGGGCAACGCTTGAATCGGCCAATATTTCCGTAAGTGAGCGGCTACCGAAAGGTTCCTCGGAAACAAGGATATAAAAATCGCTTAATCTATCTTCACAACAATTGGTGCGATTGTTCAAACGGATAGTCGATATATCGGTATCCGCTCCAAGATCAACTTGCCACCACGCATTGGCATCAAAGTTTGTGTGCGTGATCGTATTAGAACTCCACAAACCATTCGTATTTCCGTCTACCGCTCGGCTAGAGCCAGCACCACCCGATGTTGAAGATTGAGCCGTCGAATGACCGTAGGCAAAGTTATGTAATGGCTCATTGATCGTTATCGTCTCGAGTATATCAAGATCAACCGTCACCTCGCCTGTAACGGGCACGTCTAGCATAAACGTTCGGTTGCCTTCAGCCGCAGAAGTCTTGCCTGCAGAAGCATCCCAGCGACCATACACCTCTTTACCTGCAGCCATCGCAGCACTTGCAATAGCGCCACTAAGGAGCAAGCCACATGCGACTTGCTTAAGTAGTAAATTATTTTTATTCATCTCCAACCTCAAAACAAAAACGCACCAAAATATGAAGACGTATCGTAATCAAGTAACGCGTTCGACTCACTCCCCACAGAGACCAACGCAACTCATAGTGAGCTGCAAGGTTATTTTTTTAAGTGTTTTTAGATAAAACGAGACGCAGTTTTTGTCTTGCTCTCTTCTGATATTTGCCTTGAAGTCGAAAACCAATCTTGTTTGTTGCCTCATTGCCATGTGCCTGCCATGTCATACCAATCCCATCGCAACGCCATCAGAGAAGTAAGCATTCTCAGCCAGTTCGTCAATTCAATAACTGCAAGGCCTTAATTCCCATTTAATTCTTTAATAAATCTCCAATAATTCTAAGGGTAGCCATTGGGTTAATTATTTATTGTGCTATGGTTCCTCCCTACATCAAGACTTTAATAAGGGAAGCTAATACATGGGTGAAAACACTAAAATTAACGTACTGGATGCCTCTTGGTTAGCCTTAGATTCTGATGACACACCCATGCATGTCGGAAACTTACAAATACTGTCTCTTCCAGATGACGCGCCTGAAACTTTTTTGCGCGACGACGTTGAACGAATGAAGCAGGCAGGCAAGCTTGTCTCCCCTTGGAATAAAAAATTAGCAAAACCAGGCCTGCTTGGCCGTATGCTTGCGCCGTCATGGATGATCGATAAAGATATCGACCTAGACTATCATGTTCGACACTCCGCACTGCCAAAGCCTGGTGGAGAACGTGAGCTTGGTGTGCTCGTTTCACGCCTGCACTCAAACAGAATGGACTTTAAGCGCCCGCTATGGGAATGCCATGTCATTGAAGGGCTAGAGAATAATCGCTTCGCTATTTACACGAAGATGCACCACTCATTAATCGATGGTGTGAGCGGCGTGCGCCTGTTACAACGAACCTTGTCTGAGTCACCGGATGACTTAAATATGGCTCCACCTTGGTCCGTCGCACCACAAAAACGGGCGAAGCGCGCCGGTGATGATAGCGTGCCAACTTGGCAAGGGGCGCTCGACGACGCCATTGACGCCGTTAAAGAGCAAGCATCCAATACGCCCCAGCTTGTTGGCGCTCTCACCAAGCTCATTAGCTCATCCGTACTGGACCGACAAGAATTAGCCGCGCCCTTCGTGGGCCCTAACTCCATCATCAATAAACGCGTCCAACCTGCACGTCGCTTTGCGACACAGCAGTACGGTTTAGACAGAATTAAAGCCTTGGCCGCCGCCGCTGACGCGTCTCTTAACGACATCGTACTGTATCTTTGCGGAACCGCTTTACGACAGTTTTTGCTTGAAAAGAATGCGCTTCCAGAGCAACCACTAACCGCTGGTATACCCGTAAATATTCGGCCTGCCGACGACGATGGCACAGGAACAGCGATTAGCTTTATGATCGCAAGCTTGGCCACCAATGAAGCCGACCCCTTGAAGCGTCTGGCAACGATTAGAGAGTCGACCAAAATCGCCAAAGAGCATTTGCAAAGCCTGCCTAAGGCATCATTAACGCAATACACCATGCTGATGATGGCGCCCTATTCGCTGCAATTGTTGACCGGATTAGGTGGACGCATGCGACCTGCCTTCAACATCACCATTTCGAATGTCCCGGGCCCTAAGAACACTCTTTATTACAACGGTTGTAAACTGGAGGCCATGTACCCTGTGTCGCTAATCGCACACGGCGGCGCTCTAAACATTACCTGCTTAAGTTACGACGGTTCACTGAATTTCGGCTACACAGGATGTCGAGATTCATTGCCAAGCATGCAGAATTTGGCGGTTTTCTCAGGCGCAGCCTTAGAGGAACTGGAAGGCCTATTAGCCAAACCAGCGCCGAAAAAGCGAGTCAGGAAAAAGCCGGCAAGCAAAGCAACTCCGCGCGCCAAGGCGAGCAAATCTAGCTAGGAAAATGATGCTGTGCAAACAAACGCTCAGCGCACTTGGTGCTTAATGCAAAACGGGGCAGGTCTATTCGCTAGACCTGCCCCGTCGAAGGCTTACCGATATAACTAAAAACTAGTGTTTAATTGAACATATCTCTTTTTGCGCCACACTCAGCGCTTTCAATATATCTGCTCGCGTAATCATGCCTACGATTTTCTCATCCTCTACAACCGGATAAATTTTAGGCAGCTTTTTCAACATATCTTCCGCAATATGCAGCACATCGTCGTTAGGCTTAACCGATAAAGGGTTTTTCCGCATGATGTCTCTCGCCACATCGTGACTGTCACAATAATAGGTGTCATTCAGCATTTGCTTGATACAGTCCTGCTCAGTAACAAAGCCGACAAGCTTACGATCTGCATCAACAACGGGGCCGCCTGCTATGCGATTCTTAGTAAGCGTTTTAACGATTTCTTCAATACTAGTATCTTGCTTGAAGAAATGTGTAACCGGGTGCATGTAATCTCGAACCAAAACTTTAGGGGATTGCATAAGACCTCCAACTTTGAATAAGTCTATCGTCAATATATGCTTAAAACACTAAGAGAAAAAGGTGTCCGACCTATTTTTTCGGTCTTAACTAGACCCAAATCAATATAGCGACTGCATTAGAGCAATAACGCACCGCTTACCTGCAAAAAGTCTGTGCAAAATGTTCCTTGCGTCAAAGCCCTAAGTCTTAGCCCTCTTTAATTTTTTAGCTTTTTTCCCCTAAGATTTAGGAAACCAAGGAAAGAACATATTGGTTTTTTCCTGATAGGCTCTATAGTCTTTTCGTTTTCTCACAGAATAATATTCTGCAGGCTTAGCGCCGGTTAAATACACCAATGTTGTGTACATCATTATTGATGCATTCACGATGCCCACGCCTAAACAAATCCACACCAAAGTATTTTCTGACGACCCAAGCTGCAACCATGATGGAATTGCAGCAACCACAAGCCCAGTCCACACCAGCCATTCTGAAAAGTAATTTGGGTGCCTGCTATATTTCCATAAGCCAATATTGCAAACCCCGCTGCTATTGCGAGAGATAAACAAGAGCTTCTGCCCGTCGGCCAATGACTCTAAGCAATACGCAATAACTAAGATAACAGCACCCACAAGCTCTATGCCCGAAATGCCCACTTCAGGATTAATCGCCATCAAAAAGCCAGGCAAGGCTAGCACCGTCATATTGGCGAAACCTTGTGCCATAATTTCAGCAAGCAAGTGCGTGTTAATGTGCTTACTTTTGGACGTTTCCAAAAGCATCCGACGGTATTTATAGCGCGGAAACTCTGTCTTAAAGATCACGCCTGTCGCTTTACCCATAACGACCGCACCAATACCCATTCTTAAACCGATAAATAAATAAATGCCGCCAACAAGTCCACGGCGCATTAAGTCTGCGTCGCCCATTAGCAGTATCTGAGCACCAATTAGTGCAACGCCAAAAGGCCAAGCGATATCCACATAAGAAACACGCTTCGTTTTCAAAAAAGGAATGACGGCGACAAGCAAAAATAAGACTGCCTGCCCAATGGCGTTCACCAGCAAGAGGCTCACCAAAGCGTCACTCTCTGCGAAGACCACCACCGAAAACAAGGCGATAAAAAATACATTTATTCCAACACTCATTAACAATTTCCTTTCATAATTTTTTCAGCCCACCTGGGCTAGCTTTTGGACGAAGAACGGGATCAAGCCATGCAATGTTTTAAGAGTTCTTTTACTGAGATACTTTCATCAACAAGCTGCTCTTGATCAATGCTCACGTGCTCATTTATCAGTTTCTTACTCAACATAAACTCTTGCGGGCGATTCACGCAATCGGCAGAAATTAAGGCGCCGCCTTTAAAGTAGAAGGCAGCAAAGCTCCGACTGTTGCTTTTGTCGCCACGAATAAGCACTTGATCATAGCCTTCGCTCAAGCCAGCAATTTGCAGCTTGAGATCGTACTGATCAGACCAAAACCAAGGCAAACTGTTGTATTTCTTGTTAGTGCCAACGATTTTAACGCCAACAATTGTCGCTGCGGCCACTTTTGCTTGTTCATTGGCATTAGGCACCGATTCCAAACGCATGCGTCGCTGATACCGTTCATTGAAATGGTTAGTGCAGTCGCCAACGGCAACGATGTCTGGGTCATTCGTTCGACAGAATTCGTCAACTAAAATACCATTATCAACCGGTATCCCGCTTTCTTCAGCTAACTCCGCATTCGGTAAAATGCCGATACCCACAATGACAGCATCTGCTAAATACTCGCTTCCGTCTGCACAGATGACTTTTTCGACCCGCGTCTTTCCCAAAATGTTCTTCACTGAGGTATTGGCATGAATAACCACTCCTTCTTCTTGGTGAACACGCATATAAAACTCAGACAGCTCTGGTGCCGTCACGCGCTGTAGAATCCGGTCTGCCATCTCAAGCACCGTTACCGTCATGCCCAACTTTCTTAAAGCAGAGGCCGTCTCTAAACCTATATAGCCACCACCAATAATGACCGCATGACTACCATGTGCTAATGAGCGTTTAATACCCTCGACATCGGCAATATTACGCAAGTAGTGTACGCCCGAAAGCTCGCTCCCAGGCAAGGATATTTTTCGGACGCGAGAGCCGGTGCACAGAGCAAGTTTGTCGTAGGCCTGCGTTTGCCCATCGCTTAAGGTGAGTATCTTTGAGTCTCGATCAATCGCCGTGACATAGCCTTGGCGCAGCTGTATGTCGTTCTTCTCATAAAATGCAGACGGACGAATCGCTAACTCTTCAAGCGTTTTCTCATTGGCGAGGAAAGCCTTAGAAAGCGGTGGACGGTGATAAGGAAGATAGGGTTCATCGCCAATTATTTGGATCTCACCTTCCCAGCCCTCTTGACGCAAACTAGGTGCAAGCTGAGCCGCGGCATGACTTGCGCCGACAATAATACAACGCGGCTTCATGCAGTTTTCGCCTTAAGCTTCACCATTAACTCGGTATAGCCTTTCACAAAATTGGACTGCACATACTTGGGTTCGCTTAGCACTTCGATATCATCAAAGCGCTGCAGTAGCTCTTCCCAGAGAATACGCAGTTGCATTTCTGCCAAGCGATTGCCCATGCAACGATGCACGCCAAAGCCGAAAGACAGATGTTTGCGCGCATTCTTGCGATCCACCATAAATTGGTCTGGCTGCTCTATGGCTCGTTCATCCCGATTACCCGAGACGTACCACATTACAACCTTATCGCCTTTTTTGATTGTTTGTCCTTTTAGCTCAACATCCTGTTTGGCTACTCTGCGCATATAAGCCAAAGGCGTCTGCCAACGAATAATCTCAGACACCATATTGGGAATAATGCTCGGATCTTTTTTGAGTTTTATAAACTCTTCCGGAAATTCATTTAAAGCAATCACGCCTGCCGTCATCGAATTGCGCGTCGTGTCGTTTCCGCCCACTAATAACAGAACAATATTGCCTAAAAACTCCATGGGACGGTCTATCAGGTCTTTGGTATTGTCATTGCCCTGAAGCAAACTGATCAGATCAAAGCCTGACTCTTCGCCAGCGGCTTTTCTAGCTGCTTTATCGCGCCAGAGTTCTGAAAAACGTTTTGCCACCTCGGCAGCAACCGTGAAGGATTCATCCATAGACCCTTGTCCGCCAGTTGCATCAGGACTGCTTGACGCCACGTCTGACCAATACGCCAACTTATGCCGCTCTTCATACGGAAAGTCAAAGAGCGTCGCAAGCATTCTAGACGTAAGTTCTATCGAGACATGTTTCACCCAATCAAAGGGCTCATCGATAGGCAAGTCATCCAATACCTCTTGCGCTCGAGAACGTATCAGCGCTTCCATTTCTTTTAGGTTTTTGGGCGCGACGACACCCTGCACTGCTTGACGCTGTAAATCATGTTTTGGGGGATCCATGGCGATAAAGGTTTCAATTTCTAAACCTTTCGGCTGCCCCCCAATCGAAATAATTGGTTCGGCAGAAAACAGGTCATGATGCTTATCGACAAACATGATGTCTTCGTAACGCGTCACCGACCAAAATGGCCCAAACGAGCTGTTTTGCTGATAGTGCACAGGGCACTCATCCCGCAGGCGCTTAAAATAACTCTGCCAACGATTTTGTCTAAACAGAAATGGGTTGCTTACATCAATATCTTCAATCGCAACAGAGTGAACATCTGGAATCGGCCTCTCATTGAACACAGGTGGCAAGTTACTCTTAACAAGGCTCTGCTTCACTTTCTGGTAAGCATGCGCGCCTTTAATTTGCAGATGAATGGGAACGAGCGCAGCACTTTTCTTAATAACCGGAGACAAGATATTCATATTAGTTTCTTCATCGATTCGTTATTTTTGTTTCAACCTATAAAAATCCAAGGCACCCATACTTACATTTGAAATTCAGGCAATCGCACTTCCATGCCGTCCATTGCTTCAGTACTTGCTATTTGACAGGACAAGCGCGAGCAATCGGTTTTTTCCGGCGTCATATCGAGCATCAGTGCCTCGTCATCACTAGCGGCGCCCGCTGCCGAAAGCCACTTTTCATCTACCAACACGTGGCACGTACCGCACGCACATTCACCACCACAGTCTGCATCGATACCAGGCACGCCATGGTCCATTGCTAACTGCATCAGGGATTTCCCTTCTTCAATATCGACTGAATGTGTGTCGCCGCTGTGTTCGATAAACGTAATACTACCCATAATGCCCTCTACTCTATTTTGTTTTATTTTTTCCGACCTACACTCCTGCTACTAAAGCAGAAGCCTACCTAGAATGAACTCAGGCTAGATTAGTGTGATGAACGCTCTTAAGGGAGGTCATTTATTGACATAAGGGGGTTATTACAAGACACTCTCACCATAAAATGCCACGTGTGCACACAATGCATGCGGCATCAGAGCCTAATAAAACGACCGGTAGAGCAAGGCTAAGCTTATGCTAAAGACGAACGAACAGGCACGTAAGACGGTGCCTAATAGCGCGTGTATCCCTTCAAATTATTCACGCCTCATCGCACGTGTTCTTGAATTACAAGTGCGCGATTTGCCCTCCCTGCTCGCTATGACTCAGCTTACGACCAACCAGTTTATGCAGGAAGATTTCCTGCTCACACCTCAACAACAAATCCAAATACTACACAACGCTCTGCGCTTATCGAATGAGGAAGCGTTTGGGCTGCAGTTAGGCAATCAGCTCACACCGAGCTCACACGGTGCAATGGGTTTTTTGGCCAATAGTAGCCCTAACTTATTCATGGCCTTAAAAGCGTTTCAGACCTATATGCCGACGCGGATAAACTTCGCACACATGGAACTGCATACTCAGCAGGAATGGTTAGAGTGCCACCACTATATTGACCTAGACGTGAGTAGTGAGATTCACCGTTGTTTGTCCGAAGCCTCAGTCATCACACTCTTCAAATTTGCCGAACATATTTTAGGCAGACCCCTTGATGAAGCGGTCATCAGCTTCATGCACCCAGAGCCCAGCTATACGCACCGGTACGCTGAAAGCCTGCCAGGGCAGGTCGAATTCTCAGCGCCATATACCTGCGTAAAAATACCCATACATTTGTGCCAAATACCCAATGTATCCGCGAATCATGAGAATTATTTATTGGCGCTGTACCAGTGTGAAATGATGCTCACGCAACTAAACTCAAACACCAATACCTGTAAATATCAGATACAGAAGATGATGCTGTCCCACCCGCCGGGTGTATTAAATGAAGATGCTGCTGCCGCTGAATTATTTATCTGCAAACGAACATTGGCTCGCAGATTGGAAAAGGAAGGTACAAGCTTTCGCCAAATCAGAGATGATATTCTATCGCAGCAAGCGAGCAGCTATTTGCGAGACAGCCATATGTCGGTAGAAGCCATCGCAGCTTTGCTCAATTACCACGACAGCGCAAATTTTCGCCGCGCCTTCAAGCGCTGGTTTCAGTTATCCCCCGGGCAGTACAGACAGCAGTTAGGCGCTGAATGAACTAAAGAAGATAAATCTAGAAAAAAGGAGAGCGTTATTTTTGGTTTGAACTTGATAATTCACCAAAAGTGAACAATATTTAATCAGATATATCATTGGGATGTCAGTCATGAGTTCGAATCAAAAGTTGAAAACTCGGCTTGGTGATCTGCTTGTCGAACGCGGTTTAATAACGCAGGATCAACTCCTTCTAGCGATCCAAGAACAGAAAACCAATCAACTGCAGATTGGAGAAATACTGGTTAAAAATGGCTGGATCTCCAATCGCCAAATTCGCAAGACGCTGCGCGTCCAAAGCAAGCTAAGAAATGCGATACTCACCTCAATACTAAGTTTTTCACCTTTAGTTCTCGTAGGGTGCGGTGGCGGTGGTGCGAGTCAGGTAAATAGCGATGAAGCCGCAATATCACAGCAAGCCATCTCCCCCAACCAAAACAAACTAGGCAATAATATCCCTGACAGCGCTGAACCCACAGAAACTGCTAGCGGTTTCGAAACATTGGGAAGCACGCAACCCACTGAGACCTCAGAAAGCTCTGGCGACATTCTGCCCCTTGGAAATCCAATTAATGCCGACAATGGTGCGACAATTCACTTGTCGTGGGACTATCCGCTAGAGCGCGTAGACGGCTCAGATCTAGAAGTGTATGAAATTGATAGCTTTAGAGTATACCAATTAGATGAGAACGGAGACGTTGGTAATATGCATGTTATTGACGGCCTTGAAACCGAACATGATATTGAAGGCTTAGATGACGGCGAATATCATTTCGCGGTAACCGTCGTGGATATCGACGGCATGGAAAGCAATTATTCCGAAGTACTCACAGTTTCTGTGTTGTAAGTTAATCAAATAAACCTGACAGCTGCTTTCCTACTTAAATAGCTACACCGAGAAAGGGGATGAACGCGACATTTTCTCGACAAACCTTGGAAAGAAAAAATACAAGCAGCGTGCAATTCGTGTTTTTGTATCCATGACGGCTCTTGGTTTGTTTTTGACGGCCTTAGCAACCCACTCTGCGGCATGCTCTACCGTCATGCCGGGCAGCTTTTTAAAGCTCTCCGTCGCGCCGCTCATATCTGTGTGTACCAGCGGAAAATGAATCTGAGTCACCACCACCCCCTGCTCCACCATCTCCATTCTTAGAGTATTCGCGAAGGTGTCTAGCGCAACCTTACTCGCGTTATAGGCACCAAAACCAGTAGCAGGTAGCAAGGTACCCCACGTTGAGGAGTTGATAATGTGGCCTTGCGACTGCACTAACGCAGGAAGTAAATTTCGAATCAGACGCATGGGGGCGAAGTAATTTATATCCATGCAACGCTCGAAATCATGAAAGCGCTCTAACGAATCGGCCATAGGGCGTCTAATTGACCGCCCCGCATTATTCACTAACACATCAATGCGTGGATTCTCAGCCAAAATCGTAGCGCTGAGGGCGTCGATGCCTTCAATACTCGATAAATCGGCAGCGTACCAACTAGCCTTCCCGCCAAATGATGTAATGTCTTCCGCAACGTGTTGCAGCAACTCCTCTCGCCTTGCTACGAGAATGATCGAAGCACCTTGCTTTGCAAGAGCAAGCGCGGCCGCTTTACCAATCCCGCTAGATGCACCCGTGATGATGATTGTTTTATTCGCAAATGGCTGCACTGTTTCCATGGTTTTAGTGTGTCCTTATTATTATTTGTTGCGGCTACTTTAAATGTGAACCTCAATGCATCCCCTTTAATCTTAAAATAGTATTTTTTCGGCCGCTATTGCTTCAAATAAATACTATTTCGACGCTGGTTATCGCAGGTAAACATATCGTCCGTGAGACGAGCACAATCCGCCATGCTTATGCCCGCTATCATTTCGGTTTTTTCACTAACACTAATCGTTGATTTATCTTTTTTCAAAAACTGGTACATGGTTTCAAAGCGCGATGCAAAGTCGCCTCCCTTGCTACGTATATCCAAGAACAAGGTATAAAACTTGGTGAACGACATCGTTGCGCCCCCTAAGCCAATTTCGAGCATCTTCTCAAGGTAGTGCGTATATTCATTTGTCAGAAACACAGTAAGCGCTTGATGATCGTTTAGATCGCCGCCGTAATTATTAAGCGTGAGTCGATTTTTATCTTGCAGAGCCGTTGTGGGAATCTTGCTGTTTGGTTTATTGCCCGTAAGGAGAAACTGAGTGCCGGAGCAGTCGATGCCTTGCCCGCTAAACTGACATGCCGCTGTTGTTTGAGGGCGCTGTCGCGCTAGATTATCTGCGTTTTCGAGACGGCTTTCTTGATGGCTTTCTTGACGGCTTGCTCTTGGCGCCGTTGCAGGCATTTTTACAAAAATACCCAAGGCCTGGGCTTTACGTTTGAGCAGCAGCGCCTGCATCTGCTCGTTATTTTTTTTAAAGTCGACAAATGCCGGAAGCACTGTGCTCGGTGACTTCTCTTTTACTTCACAATACAACTGTTCGTAATAGGTTTCAGCTAGCGCAAAACAGCTTGCTTGAACCGCCTCAACTAGGAACGAAAAGCACAATAGAAGGCACGCTGGTACGAACCGAACACGCATACCTTGCCTTACTTCTTAGGTTCTTTCTTTTCTTCTTTTGGCTTTGCGTCGCCAATTATATTTTTACCTGGGCAGACTTTGAATACGGGACACTTAGCGCATCCTACCGCATAAGAAACAGGACATAGTTGCATGGTGAATACCTTTGAGAGAAGAGTGAATGAACGTTATTTTCAGGAGCAGTATAACGAGTTTGAAAAAAAGTGTCTGATCTGAATAACACCTTTTCTTTTCTATTTAAGCCTATTCCTGATCCATAGCCGTGCATTCAGCGAGTAGAGGATCAAGTTTACAGCGAACTCTTGCAAACAGTTTCAAGGCTTTCGGGTGATAAACTCCTTCCTCCCTTAACGTGATACGCGCCTCCCGAAAGAAATCATTCCATTCATTTTTCGCCTCATCGGAGATATTTATCCAGTACTTCTCAGGTATCGCAATCTCGCTCTGCTCGATCTCACGAATCTCCTGATGATATTTACTTGCCATCAAATCCCGTGAATTTTGCCCAAAACCTTCAGGTACTTTTTGCCAACGCACAATTAACTGCATTGTGATTTGTAAGGTAGGCCAATTGATAATGCCGCCATTGGGTTCGAGCCCCTTATACATCTCCATGGGTTCGTAGGCCAAAGCCGGTGCACCCGTTACATCGACCACTCGATTATTAAACTTCTGCAGCGCGTTTCTGATACCAGATGACACCGGCGTCATGCCAATATGTTTGGCGATATAGACGGTAGCCGGTGCGTTTTCGAGCACCGTAATGCGCTTCGCGGCAAGGTCTCTTGGAGCATGAATATTCGAATCATTCACGAACAAAAATACGGCGCCAATTGGCGCAATGCCGACGATCTCATAGTCTCCCTGACGCATAAAATCCGCGGCACTTGGATGGCTTAAGGTTTTGATTACAATACCAAGGTGCTCATAGGTTGGCAGCGCGCCGACAGCACTGATCGAGCCGGTAAAATCATTGTATTCTCGCGCACGAATATCAGGCAGATTTAACATGTCGCAGACGCCATTTTTGAACTCTTCTGAGGCAACACGATCATCGGTATAGACTTTCAGTGAGAGATCTACCCCCCAGCGTACGGCATCAATCTGGTAGGACTTCATCTCTTCGTGAACGGGGCCACCAACACCGACAAAATCGAAAACACACATCGTCAGTCGCGTTACCTGATCTGCATGAAGCCCGCTACTGACAAAAATCAGAACGCAGGCAAGAGCGCGTCGGCATATGGATGCTGGAGCTTTCATTCAATGGAATCCTCTCTTCTGACAAACGGACAGGCTCCCTCTTCAATCAAATGTTGAAGTAAAACATGGAGAATTCAAAGATTAACCCGACACACCGAAGCGCAAGTTAATCTGAATCAAGAGAGGGGCCTAAGAACGAAATTTTTGAAGATTCGGTATCAATGATGAACGGGGAAACTGTCGAAAAAACGGGAAAAAAAAGGACGCATTCAATTTCGCATCCCCTTTTTAGACCCTGCATTAATCTTCAAATGAAACCCTAAATTTGACTTAGCTTCAGTTCTACCGATTTTACACCGTCTTTGCCTGCAATTTTTACTTGGTACATCACTCTGTCCGCTTCGGCGAGTAAACGCTCTACTAACTTTTCAGGTGTTTCTACATTTGAAACGTCGCAGTTGATCGTGACCAAACCGAAACTGGCTGAAACTCTAATAATCTGATCATTTACGGGTATTTCAATTTCACTTATTGCACCCCTAAGCCGGTTGGCAAATACCGCTGCAAATTCTTTGTCCGTCGCATGCAGCAATATGACGAACTCTTCCCCGCCATAGCGACAGACCAACTCTCCGTGCCGACAAGTCGCTTTACTAGCATCCGCAACGCCTTTCAATATCAAGTCGCCGACGGCATGACCATGCGCATCGTTAATATCTTTGAATTCGTCAAGATCAAACAGCAACAGTGAAATGGGCCTGTTATGGCGCATTGCATTGGCAACCTCGTTTGCGGCAGACTCGGCAAAAGCACGTCGATTAAGTAGCCCGGTCAGGAAGTCTTCGCGTGCCATCTTAAGAAGCTTATCTTGGCTAGCCTCTAACTCGGAAGTACGAGCCCGAACCTGAGATTCAAGTTCCTGAGTGAGCAAACCTAATGCAATTTGCTGCTGCCCGTCTCGTACTAGATAAATTGCTAACGATGCCAAAGTAAAAAATACTAACCCCCATTGCCCCGTGCGGCCTATCCAAGCAATCAGCCCATGCGCATGCAACATGTCTATGGTCAAGGAAACAAATAACGCCAAAATACCAAGGGTCATTAATTTACCCGTGACACCCTTTTTATTAAATTGTCGGACACACCCTGAGAGCAGAGTAAGCGCGAGAATAATGAATAAACCATCAAAATAGGGATACGCGTTAACAAAGTTAAAATCAGTAAAAATAGATAAGGCGGCTACCCCAACAGCGAAGGCTAGCGAAATAACAAGAACGATACGTGCTATCAGGGGTGGTTTTTCTTTCAGCCACGCAAGCACGATAATGGCTAGAAAACCGGGAACCAAAAAGTAACAGAATGCTGCAATATATCGCCAAAGTAATGGTTCGAACAATACAACTTGGCTCAGTTCGTTTTCGGCAAACATCATAATCGCAAGATTGAACGACAATAGACCCGTTGAAAGTGCAACAGCCCTATCTTTTTTAATTACGCCCATTATGGTGCTGATGAAGCCTACAAAGAGAATGAATAAAACAAAAAACAGCCCAGTACTGCCGCTCCGATATATGCTACCTAATAGAGTGAGGGTATTTCCGATAGAGGCTTCACCAGATAAACCGACCCATGGATAATCTGAAAAGATCCGAAAATATAAAGTGTGCTGCGCATAATCACTCGGCAATTCAAAAACATGCCAAGGCCAACCCTCAAAAGCACTATTACCTTGCGCGTCAATCTCTCCGAAGCCATAAATTTTTAGATTGTTATGAAAGACTTCAAAGGTTAGGTCGACTGAACTAATAAATAAAGAAGGGTCTCTCCAAGACCCTTTGGGCAGATCAATTTTCACCCAAACAATATTGTTGCCGTTTCGGCCCGGCATACCCGCAGGAAAGTCTGTTTTTATCCAATCTGAACCCTGATATTGCCATTGACCTGATGCAGGGTCTCTTGGCAAATCGCCCCAGTGGTAGTACCAGTTCCCCCTGAGCACTTCAGGGCTATCATCAAGTTTAGGCACGTCAGCATGACTTAAACTGACCATAAGCGTAAGAACTAAGAATAAGAGTGTTGTGCTTCGTTGCATGAATTTAGCCGAAGTAATAATTAGTGATGCCCGTCAGGGCGCCAGGTCATTTAAATAGATTATAGCTGCAATAACTTAGTTTGGCAGTTTGGAACTAATACTCTTGCCTTCCTTGGCATAGCACACCTCCGTGTGCCTCAATTAAGTAAATGCGTCCCCTTAAATTTACCAAGATTAACCCGAAGCGCAAGTTAATCTGAATCAAGAGAGTGGCGTAATCACGACATTCTCGAAAATGCGATGTGAATAAGAAAAAGGGGGCGTTGTTGTTTATCAAATGGGCTTGGTTCGTCATCAAATAATTCATTACATGGATCTAGGGCCCTTTCCTTTTAGACCCACTCATCTGCATCCTGCCCGCCTAATATCGCCATAATCTCCACGGCCTGATCGTTTATACGATAGTAAATGCTGTCGGAGTAATAGTGGCAGCGAAAGTACCCCTCACGAACATGATCAACCGCTTGATAATGAACCGGGTTTTTCGCGATACGCTCAAAGGTTTCGAAAAACCCATAAAAGTAACGATCCGCCTGCGCGTCACCAAAATTCACGCAGCCATAAGCATAAATTCGTCTCAAGTCATCCTTGGCATTCGACGAAATTTTGTAATTAAACATTCCTTTAGCGCACGTCCTTTTTAAATTCCTCAAGCATCTCTTTAGCTGACTGCTCAACAAATCCGCTCTGCTCGGCAGCCTCAAGCTTTTGATTAATGACTTCAGAGCGACGCGCTCGACGAATCAAATCATTAATCAGCTCACTTTTACTCGCGTAATCTTGTGTACCCTCAACATGCTCACGAAGCCAGGCATCATTAGGCTCGGTAAGAGTAATACTTTGTCTTGGCATGGGTTTTAAACTCTTGCTTAATCTTATGTTGGTGCAATATTACACCAGCCATATTAGATATGTAAGAATGTCGCACGAGTTATTTTGCTATGGCCACGTTGAACAAGGCAGTTTGGGCAGTTTGGAACTAATACTCTAGCCTTCCGTGGCATCGCGTACCTCCTTATCCGTTAAACTAGGGGAAGTTCAATGCGTCCCCTTTAATTTGATACCTTGATTAGCGCTGCGGGTTTTGATGTGCTTGAGCAAGAGCAATTCTTTGTGCCGAAAACACCTAAGTTTGCGGGCTACACCTACATGGGCGAAGCGCGTTTAATTTAGTGAGCGGGCGGCTTTGGTTTATTAAGTGTTGGTAATTTTTACACTTTTTCTTTTTTGGAAATTGGTAGAAAAATAGAAGCTATTGATGGTGTGCGGCTTTTTTGTTTGCGGCATTTATTTTGCAGGTTTCGCAGTCCCAGTAGTCTGGGCTATGTGCGCAAGGGGATAGGTGGGCCCGTCTAGGGTTCGAAGCAAACGAAATTAACAGGATGTTAAAAATGAAAAATTGCCTGAACAATAAAATTAAGAACGTAGTTATCGCTGGCGCGATATCGCTTGGTGCAGCGGTACCAGCACACGCCGCAGTAATAGAATTGGCGCTAGTGCTAGATGGGTCCGGAAGTATTTCAGGGTCCGACTTTGCTTTGCAGTTAGATGCTTACGAAGATATTTTTACCAACAACTTTTACGATACCTATGTTGTTGGTAACGACACGCTGTATGTTAGCGCTTGGCAGTTCTCAACCAACGTAACGCAAGAGACTTTATGGTACTCAATTACTGATAATGCCTCAGCAGACGCCTTTGGCGCGTTGTTTGCGTCTATAAATCAAGATGGAGGAGGAACAAACATTGCTTCGGCTATTGTCGATGCTAACGCGAGTATTATAGGCAACGGAATCGCTAGCGATAAACAGATTATCGACATTTCAACCGACGGTGAGCCAACGCGCTGTACTCCAAATTGTACGGGAAATACATATATGCAGAGTGCGATTAATGCCGCGACGGCTGCTCTGAATCAGGGTACCGTGGTCAATGCGATCGGTGTTGGTGCGGGGGTCGGTGTAAGTTTCCTTAATGACCTGACTACAGCTGGAGGTGGGTTTTATGAAACAGCTGCGAACTTTACTGCTTTTGAAGCAGCCCTGTCGCAAAAGCTATTTCGTGAAATTAACCAAGAAGTATCCGAGCCAGGAACCTTGGCACTATTGAGCTTAGGTATAATAGGGCTTGGTGCTGTCCGTCGTAAGAAAGTTTCGGCTTAACACGCGTCAGCATGCCTTACGTCTAAAGTTAGACGCTTTACTAAAGAGCTCAATTGAGCTCTTTTTTTGCGCCGTAATTGAAGCGTAAAAAGGGGACGCATTTATTTTTCGGCCTCGGGGGCGAAAAGCGCACGATCGCAACACTCTGAAAAATTCATTCGCAATACGTTGGACAAAACTAACTGCGTTGAGAGAGAAAAAGCCAGAATTCGATCCGGAGACTTAATGCCTTTGCCTGGATGGCTAGTTCATCTCATCTTCATATATATCAAAAACACCACCTACCCGATGCCGAGCACGAAATGTCACCTTTGTATCCATCGTGATGTCTTCCAATACGCTATGAGCAGATCGTTCAACGCTGATGCTAATTACATTACCGTCCACTGTTACGTCAGGTTTTGCTGCGGCTTCATTAAAATCACCGTTCGGGATCCATAGATCGTACTGTACAAAATCTAAAATATTATCCGCCGTTTCATCTGGGAAATACGAGCCATTGAATTGACTTAAGGAGAGCTTCACTCGTTGGCTTTCACCAAATAAAACCGCCCACTCGTACTCCAAATAGTCTTCTAGTACATTGGGATTGTTAACTGTAAATGGGCCGGCCAGGCTCAACAGAGTCATGCTTACTGTTATAGATGTATCGTTCATAGTAAGTCTTGCGGCTTCTAAGTCGATAAAAGCAAACGCGGCGTCGCCAGAAAAGTCTGAGAAGTTTTTGGTTCCAATTTTCGATGCTGTAGGAGAAGCATCATTTTTTTCCGTCTCATCACTGCCTTTCAGTTCGCTGTCTGCCGCTACAGTATTGGCACCTTCACCAGAGCCCCCGCTACCGCACCCAGTTAATAAAAATAATGTAAAGACGGAAAAAAACATAAGTGACATATTCATAATAACGACAGCTATCCTGTTATCTACCACTCGAGTCCAATATTAGATAAAAGTTCAAGAGTCGGTTTTATTATTTACGTGTTAAATAGCGATAATCTTCACTGAAATCACGAGAGGCCAAGAAAGTTACCTCAAGGCTTCTAAGCATGTAAATAATTGGCACCAATGGATGTTTTGAAATGTGACTTAAGCGCAAAAAAGCAGGACGTTTTTATTTTTTGTAGCAACACACATCACCTCTCCCCCAAACTTTCTTGTTTATATCTCAACAAGGGCGATAGAAAGAACTCTATCAACCGTCGCTTCCCTGTCTTCACTTCTACCGTCACCGACATGCCCGGCGAGAGTTTCACCATTCGGGCTTCAATTTGCAGTGCGTCGCTGTGCAGTTTGACGCGCGTGCTGTAGACGAGCCCTAGGTTTTCATCTTGCTCTTTATTCGAGATTGCGTCGTCCGAGATAGTCATGATCTCCGC
>JAWUYI010000090.1:0-21498 GCA_034110885.1 Oleiphilaceae bacterium | reverse complement strand
GTATTCGATGACCTTGGGCTCACCCTCAGCGTTGATCATTAGCCCTGCGTAAAGAAAGCCTGTATAGCTGTTGCCTTCGTCTGCCATGCCCTGAATTGTGGGCATTATTACTTCGTCCATAACCCGCTGGTGAATTTCTGGCGTGACAACGGGGGCCGGAGAATATGCTCCCATGCCGCCAGTATTTGGGCCGGTATCGCCATCGCCTACGCGCTTGTGGTCTTGGCTGGTCGCCATAGCTAAACAATTTTTTCCGTCAGCAATGACAATAAAGCTTGCCTCTTCTCCGCTTAGAAATTCTTCAATAACAACGCGGCAGCCGGCTTCCCCGAAAGCATTGCCTGAGAGCATGTCACGGACAGCATCCTCGGCTTGCTCAAGAGTTTCGGCGACGATAACGCCTTTGCCCGCTGCGAGGCCATCTGCTTTAATTACAATGGGTGCGCCTTTCTCATTTAAGTAGGCTAGCGCAGGCTCAACTTCAGTGAAGTTCTCATAGTCGGCGGTTGGAATATCATGTCGCGCCAAAAAATCTTTTGTGAACGCTTTCGAGCCTTCAAGCTGTGCTGCGCCCTTTCGTGGACCAAAGCAGGCTAAGCCTTTTTCTTCGAAGAAGTCGACGACTCCGTAAACGAGAGGTGCTTCAGGGCCCACTACGGTCAGTGTTACATCATTTGCTATGGCAAAATCGGCGAGCGCCTTGAAATCTGAGGGGTCAATGGCGATGTTTTCAAGTTTGTTTTCTCTAGATGTGCCGGCATTCCCCGGTGCAACAAACACTTTTTCGACGGATGTATCTTGAGCTAACTTCCAAGCTAGCGCGTGTTCTCTGCCGCCGCTACCTATCACTAAAACGTTCATACTATCTGGCCTGCACGAAGGATCATAAAAGTGCGCAAGCATAACCGAGTTGCACCTCTAGTTCAAAGCTTTGACGGTGCTGTGGCGTTTAGAACACGTTTGCGAACTGCTCGAGTTTGTCGCGCGCCTTGCCTTCAATAGGAACGGATTTGAGAGTGTTTTTGTCCATGAGAACAAAGGTATGACGAGCCTCTAGAATGAGAGTGCTTCCACCGTCAAGGTAGATCGTTTGCTGGACCGCGCAACTGGACGTGCCGATCTTCATGACTTTGGTGTGGATCTCTAGAGAATCGCCTAAAAAGCAGGGGCGACGGTAGTCAATGCTTGAATTAACGAGGGTCAGTGCGAGTTCATATTCTGAGAAAAATTCGACAGCATTGTAATTCTCGAACAATACCCATCGAGCTTCTTCCAAAAAAGTGGAGTAGCCAGAGATGTTCATGTGACCATATTGATCAAGATGGTAGCCACGAACTTTAGCGCGAGTGTAGTCAGACACTTTGTACTTTCCTAAAAGATTATAACAAGACTGTAAGTCTAGCTCATTTTAATCTTCCTAAGAAAGTACAAAGCTTAGTGATCGTCATTAGTGACGGAAGTGTCTCATTCCTGTGAACACCATTGCCATATCGTGCGCATCTGCTGCCTGGATCACTTCTTCGTCTCGCATTGATCCACCTGGCTGAATAACGCAACTGATGCCAACATCTGCTGCATTGTCGATGCCATCTCTAAATGGGAAAAATGCATCGGAGGCCATGACCGAACCGGCTACTTTTAGCTTGGCATGTTCTGCTTTGATTGCGGCTATGCGGGCGGAGTTGATTCGGCTCATTTGCCCCGCGCCAATACCAATGGTTTGTCCATCTTTGCCATATACTATGGCGTTCGATTTGACCATTTTGGCTACTTTCCATGTGAACAGCATGTCGTTTAGCTCTGTTTCGGTAGGCTGCCTGCGGCTAACAACGCGAATTTGGCTCAAATCGATCATGCCGAGATCTCGTTCTTGAACCAATAGGCCGCCATTTACGCGCTTGTAGTCAAAGGCTGCGTGAGCATGATCGAGTTCTCCGCATTCAAGCAAGCGCAGGTTCTGTTTCGCGCTAATAATGTCTTTGGCTGCATCAGAAATTCTTGGCGCTATAATCACTTCAACAAATTGACGATCGACAATTGCTTGCGCCGTCTCGCTGTCTAGCTCGCGATTGAACGCAATGATTCCGCCAAATGCAGATTCCGGATCGGTTGCATACGCTTTTTCATAGGCCTCTAACAGTGATGATGCCTCTGCGACGCCGCAAGGGTTAGCATGCTTTACAATAACGCAAGCTGTAGAGCTGAAGCTTCGAACGGTCTCTAAAGCAGCATCGGTATCTGCGATATTATTGAAAGACAGTGCTTTCCCTTGTAGTTGCTTAGAGTTGGCGATGCACGCCCCCTCAAGCTTATCTTCAACATAGAAGGCGCTTGCTTGATGCGGGTTTTCGCCATATCGCATGTCTTGGGCTTTCACAAACTGGGTGTTGAATGTGCGAGGAAATTTATCGCTGCCACCAGGCACTAGTTGGCCAAAGTAATTAGCAATTGCTCCGTCGTATGCTGCAGTGTGTTCGTAAGCCTTGATTGCCAAATCGAAACGCGTTTCTATGGATGTGCTTCCATTGTTGGCATTTAGCTCATTAAGCAGGCTTGTGTAATCTGAGGCATTCACCACAATGTTGACGTGTGCATGGTTTTTCGCAGCTGCTCTCACCATTGTAGGGCCGCCAATGTCTATATTTTCAACAGCGTCCTCTAAGGAGCAGTCAGGTCGCGCGACAGTTTCAGAGAAGGGGTATAGATTCACGACGACCATGTCGATCTCTGAAATGCCATGTTCCTGCATAACAGACTGATCTTGACCTCTGCGACCAAGAATACCACCATGTATTTTAGGGTGAAGTGTTTTGACCCGGCCATCCATCATCTCAGGGAAGCCCGTATAGTCCGACACTTCCGTTGCTTTGATGTTGTTATCTTTCAACAGGCGGTAGGTACCGCCTGTTGAAAGGATTTCTACACCTAGGGACTCTAGTCCTTTGGCGAAATCAATAATGCCATTCTTGTCAGATACGCTTATTAGTGCGCGCTTTACTTTTACAAAATTCGAAGTGTCTGTCATAACGTGTTCCAACTTCTTTGGTATGCAATAGAACAGAAAAGGGCGAGATAATCCCGCCCTTTTTTAGATTCGATCCGCTTATAGCAGGCCGTACTGTTTTAGCTTTTTGCGCAGAGTGCCGCGGTTTAGGCCAAGGAGCACAGACGCTTTAGTTTGATTGTTTCGCGTGTACTTAAGCACTTGTTCTAGCAAGGGTGCTTCTACTTCTGATAGAACCAGCTGATAAACATCAGTAACAGGCGCGCCGTCTAGCTGGGAAAAGTAATTGCTTAGTGCTTTTTCAACATCGTCTCGAAGGGTGTTGCCGCCTTCGTTTACTGTGCCAATGCGTGGTTGTTCTATTTCTTGGTTTTCGGCTAGCATTTCTGAACTCATGCTGCTTGTTCTCCTCGGGTTAATAATTGCTCAAAGAATGCTTCGATTGCTTGGAGCTGTAGTTTAGTGGAATCAATAGAGTTAAAAGTTTTTCTGAATGCTTTGCCATCCCTGCGCTCTTGAAGGTACCAAGCGACATGTTTGCGCGCTATTCGTACCCCCATAACTTCACCATAAAACTCATGTAGCTCTGCGACATGCTGCAGCATGATGTTTTCTTGCTGTTGAAGGGCAAGTTCAGGTTTGTGTGTGCCCGTAGCTAAAAAGTGGTTGATTTGGTCAAAAATCCACGGGCGCCCTTGGGCTGCTCTACCTATGAGTAAACCGTCTGCATTGGTGTAATCTAAAACGGCTTTCGCTTTTTCTGGCGTCGTAATGTCGCCATTTGCAAAGACAGGTATTGAAAGTGCTGACTTGACTGCCTTTATGGTGTCGTATTCGGCCTCACCCTTATAGCCGCAGGCTCGAGTTCTTCCATGTATCGCTAAGGCTTGAATTCCAGCATCTTGAGCCATACGGGCAATGATAAGGGCATTTTTTGCTTCGGGGGCCCAGCCTGTTCTGATTTTTAGGGTCACAGGTATGTCGACGGCTTTTACTACGGCGGTCAATATTTCTGCGACGAGCGCTTCATCTTTCATTAGTGCAGAGCCCGCAGCTTTGTTGCAAACTTTTTTGGCAGGGCAGCCCATGTTGATGTCTATGATTTGTGCGCCACGATCTTGGTTCAGCTTAGCTGCAAGAGAGAGCATGTCGGCATCTCCGCCCGCTATCTGTACCGAAATAGGGGCGTCTTCACCTTCATGATCTAGACGAAGTTTAGACTTGCGTGTCGACCAGAAGCTTGGATCTGCAATCACCATCTCTGAAACCGCGAGGCCAGCACCTTGCTGACGGCATAGCTGTCGAAACGGTCTGTCCGTAACGCCAGCCATCGGCGCGAGCACGAGGGGGCTGTGAAGAGTATGGTTGCCGATCTGTATCAAAATAGAGTGCCAAGCGGTCTTAAAAAAGGACGCAAATGATACTCTTCTGTAAAGGCGGGATAAAGCGCGAAATGATGATTTTTTTGGTTATATTTTGCGCTATCTGGTTGACAATTGAGCGAGTATTTGTTCCAGCGCTATTGCTTGTTGGAGTTCTTATTGGGGAAAAAACGAATTTTGTAGTTTACGGCTTCCTTGCCGGGATCTTCAATCTCTAATGAAATATGAATTGGGGTGTCGCTAGGCATCTGCCCCCAATCAAGGATGTCTTTTGATAAGTACTGGTTAGGTAAAATAACTTGTTGTGCAACAACCTGATCGTTTATGTCAGAAAAATATAAGGCAAGTTTAGGGAAGTCCTGAGCGAAAGATGCTTCATTTGTTACTACGGCGTCAATAATTAGGGCATTTGCTGCGCTTGGGTGGCTTCTAACGATTAAGTTATGACTCCGTATTTTGCTGAGGTCGGCGAGTTCGGGCAGAGAGCAGCCGATATGTTCACAGACTGTTGTGAATGCCTGTTTTGCAAGAGGGTATTTTGCTAGTTTTTCATAGTGGAACCAAGCGGCTTGAGCGATTAAAAGTACGACAAGCGCGAAAGATGCGAAACCAATCGCTACCCTCGGCCAAATGCTCCTTGCGCGCACGGTTTCCTCTTCTTGATACAGAAAGTCGATTGCTTCTGCATCTTTCGTTGCTTGGTTTATGTTTTCCGAAATGGTCGGCGAGGGCTTAGTGTGCTGGAGGTTGAGATCTCCATTACTAAAGCTAGGCTCTTTGCGGCCATCTATTGTCGAGCTGATACTAGATGCTTCTTCTAGAACCTTTTCAGTCCAGCTCTCATCAGGAGCCTCATCTTCTTGGTATGAGTCATTGTATGGTGTCGCAGTGCTTTCGCTTTTATCAAGAGAAAGGAATGAATCGCTTAGATCTGCATTTAGTTGTGTGCTTTTACTGTGTCCGTCTGCGTCCTCTTCTGGATTGTCTTGAAAGAGCATGTCGCTATCGTCTTTCTCGGAAGAAGTGTCTGAGATGTCTTCAGATGGGTCGTCTATTGGTGTCTTGTTGCTTTTGGCTTCAGGGTTCGGTTCAGCGAATTGGTTTCTTTTTTCTTCGCTATGTTTTTGGGTATCGTTATCTTGGGGTGTTTGCGGTTCGGTATTAAGGGCGTAAGCAAGTGCATCAAATACATTCATGCATGCGCCGCAACGGACCCGACCGCTTGCCGCGACTAGTTGCTCGTCAGTCACCTTGAATGTGGCTTTACAATGAGGGCAGCGGGTATATTGTTCTGTTGTCATTGTTTAGCAATATCCTTCGATTCGCGCGTATTCTTGCTGGATAAAAAACCTTTTATATCTGAAGTGTAGCGTGTTTTTCTAACACTGAGTAGTAAGAGTGTTGTCTCTCGTGATAAGTGCGAGATTTTGTCGGTGGCTTATTTTTGTCCCGATAATCTTGACCAATCGCCAGAGAAGCTGGGTTGCTGCATAGTGAACGTGTTGGCATAGTGCGCAGAAAGGTCTTCGGCCTGCTCTTTTAAAAGTCCAGACAAAACAATTTGCCCGTCAGCTTTACAGAGCGAGGCAAGCCGGTCTCTAAGTTCGTAAAGGGGTTTGGCTAATATATTTGCTAGCACTAGGTCTGCTTCAAGGTCTGGACAGTCCTCAGGTAAAAAGCACTGAATGGCATTTGACGGTATATTATTGCGACCTGCGTTATCCAATGTTGCAGCTAATGCCTGTGGGTCATTGTCGACCGCAATGACTTTACGTGCGCCGAGAAGCAACGCGGCAATGCCCAAAATGCCTGAGCCGCAGCCGTAATCAACGACTACTTTGTCTTGTAGGTCGGCGCGATCTAACCATTGAAGGCATAACGCGGTGGTTGGGTGAGTGCCTGTGCCGAATGCGAGGCCAGGATCGAGCATAAGGTTTACCGCGTCTGGGTTTGGCGCAGTGGTCCAGCTTGGGCAGATCCAAAGTCGCTCGCCAAAAGAAATAGGCTTAAAGTTTTCTATCCACTTACGTGTCCAGTCTTCATTCTCGAGAATGTCGATTTTAAGTTTCGGGAACGGGCGTCCAGATAAACCTTCAAAAACGGCTTGAGCAATTGATTTTACTTGGTCGATGTTAATGTCTGAATCGAAGAGCCCGGTAACAATGGTATCGTCCCATATCGGAGTTGTGCCAAGCTCTGGCTCTAGCAAGGGCTGGTCAGCGCCGTCTTGCATCGTCACAGCAACAGCTCCAGCAGCCAATAAGCTTTCTTCTATTGCTTCAACAATGTCGCCGCTAAGTTCGACGCGTATTTGTATCCAGTTCATGCTGAGTATGGCCTACCTTTCTATTTGGGCTTATTTATATGGGCTTATTTCTGAAGAAGTGCTTCGAGGTAATGGATGTTGAAGTTAACATCTCTAAAGTTTTTATCTCTAGCAAGCATTTGATGGAGAGCGATGTTTGATTTGATGCCTGAAACAACCAGTTCATCGAGTGCATTTTTGACGCGATTAAGCGCAGAGCTTCTGTCTTCGCTATGGCATATGATTTTTGCAATTAAGGAATCATAGTAGGGTGGAACCGTGTAGCCACTATACAGGTGTGAGTCTACTCTAACGCCCATGCCGCCAGGGGCATGAAATGTGTCAACTTTACCTGGGCTAGGCATAAATGTTTTCGGGTCTTCAGCATTGATGCGGCATTCAAATGCATGGCCTTTAAATACAATATCGCTTTGCTTATACGAGAGCTTTTTACCGCTTGCGATTTTCATTTGTTCTCTGACGATGTTAACTCCGGTGATCATCTCTGTCACCGGGTGTTCGACCTGAATTCGAGTGTTCATTTCTATGAAGTAGAACTGGCCGTCTTGATACAAGAATTCGAAGGTGCCGGCGCCGCGATAGTTGATATCAACACATGCTTGTACGCAGGATTGAAAGACTTTCTGGCGTGCTGTTTCGTCAATGTTCGGGGCTGGAGCTTCTTCGATCACCTTTTGGTGCCGTCGCTGCAATGAGCAATCTCTGTCGCCTAAATGGATCGCATTTCCTTGGCCGTCTGCAAGAATTTGTACTTCGACATGACGAGGGCGTTCGAGAAATTTTTCAAGATATACCGTGTCGTCTCCGAATGCATTTTGCGATTCTCGTTGGGTGAGGTCGATGGATGATAATAGCTCGTCTTCTGCACGAACAACGCGCATCCCGCGGCCACCGCCTCCAGAAGCCGCCTTTATAATTACCGGGTAGCCAATTTTTTGTGCAATGGCTTTGGTTCTGTCGTTGTTGTTTGTGATTGGGCCGTTTGAGCCCGGAACCGTAGGTACTCCAGCTTCGCTCATTGCTTTGATTGCTGAGACTTTATTTCCCATTAGGCGAATGACATCTGGGCTGGGGCCAATGAAGATGAAGCCGCTTTTTTCTACCTGCTCAGCGAAATCAGCATTCTCGGCAAGAAACCCATAACCAGGGTGAATCGCTTCGGCATTTGTTACTTCTGCAGCGGCTATAATTGCAGGTATGTTGAGGTAGCTTTCTGTTGGTGAGTTTCCGCCTATACAGACAGATTCGTCAGCCAGCTTTACGTGCATTAGGTCTCGATCAACTTTCGAATGAACTGCGACGCTCGGTATGCCCATTTCTTTGCATGCGCGCAAGATGCGCAGCGCAATCTCGCCTCGATTCGCGATTAGAACTTTTCTTAGCATGTTCTAGTCCTAGCTCGCTTAAGCGATTGTAAAGAGAGGTTGATCAAATTCAACGGGCGCACCGTTCTCTATCAGAACGTCTGTAATAACGCCAGATTTGTCTGCCTCGATCTGATTCATCATTTTCATGGCCTCAACAATGCAGAGAACATCGCCGGCTTTTATTGTTTGTCCTATCTCTACAAATGGCGCGGTGTCTGGACTTGGTGAGCGATAAAACGTACCTACCATAGGAGAGTTAATCGATCCTTGAGCGGGGAAGTCGGCATTGGCTTGTTGTGCCGCATCGGTGTTCGATGGCTGGACTGGAGCGCTTGCAACAGGCGCTGCCATCGGTGCGACCATTTGTGCAGCAGGTGCTGCCCGTCGACGAGATATCTTGATCGCATCGTCACCTTCGCGGATCTCTAACTCTTCAACGTCTGACTCTTCAATCAGCTCAATCAGTTTTTTGATTTTTCGAATGTCCATAGTCTTTTCTCTCGACTCAATATCTATTTAAGTGCGCTGAATGGCTGCTTGAAGCGCAGCGACATAACCAAAACTTCCTAGGCCACAAATAACGGCAACGGCTTTGTCTGAGAAATAGGAGTTGTGTCGGAACTCTTCTCTTGCGTGAACGTTAGAAAGATGGACTTCGTAGAAAGGAATGTCGGTTGCCAGCAGAGCGTCGCGCAAAGCGATGCTTGTATGTGTGAACGCACCTGGGTTGATAATAATGCTGTGTATGTCTTCGTTTCGCGCGCTGTGTGCACGTTCAATTAGTTCGTGTTCGGCATTGCTTTGAAAATGCTGCACCGAAAAGCTATGTCCAAGGGCTTCGTTCTCAAGCCGTGTCACGATATCGAGTAAAGTCTCTGAACCATATATATGCGGCTCTCTCGTTCCCAGTAAGTTTAGATTTGGCCCGTTTAACACTAATATCTTGCTCATTGGGTACTCTGATTCATTGTCGGTGTCGCGAAATTGTCACAAGTTTAGTTGTCAGAACTCTTAGACGCAATCATTGTTTGATCTGTTGTCAGCAAATTAGCTGAACTTAATCGCTATATTGAGTGATTTCGGGGATTTTATGAGCTGACGTTTGATTTTGTTGTGTGATTTACTTTGTTTGGGAGGGGGCTAAGCCTGTTTCCTTAATTGTAGGTTTGAGTGCTGTTATTAGGTTTGCTCTTCTTGTTGCGAAATACGCGCACGCAATTTCGCTGTCCATTCTTTGCATCATACAAGGCTTGGTCGGCGCTTTCGCAGATGCTGCTGACAGTATTTCCTTGGGCGTTTTTTGAATGTGAGTATATGCCAGAGCTAAATGTGCAAAAAAAGCTAGAGGATGAAGAGTTATGTGGAATCTTCGAAAAGCGCTCACGAATATCATTAACAATGTTGCGCGCTTCTGACTCGCTGGTGTTTGGCAGAATTAATGCGAACTCTTCCCCGCCATAGCGGCCAATATGGTCGTGCTGTCTTAAACGTTGCTTTAAGAATAATGACAAGTTTTTCAGTACTTGGTCGCCAACCAAATGCCCATGAGAGTCGTTAACGGATTTAAAGTGGTCGAGGTCAATCATGACGAAACTGAGGTTGAGCTCTTCCTGGGTCGCTAGTTCGAGCTCATCACTTAGCAGTTGCATAATGTGAGAGTGGTTGTACAGTCCTGTAAGGCTGTCTCTTACGAGCATTGCGTGCATTGCGCGGGCCCGCCGTCCTCGATTCTGTATGGTGTTGATTAGTTGCTTGGGGTTGACTGGTTTCGTAAGAAAGTCATCTCCTCCTTGGCTCATCGCATCTAATTGCTTGTTAACGTCATCCTCAGCAGATAAATAGATGATGGGGGTGGAGTGATAATTGTCTTGCTGTCGAATCACTCGCGCAAGTTCCATGCCGGTACATTCTGGCATATACATATCCATAAGAATTATTTCTGGCTTATACATATGTAAGGCGTTTAAGGCGTCTAACGGATTATGGATGACCGCGACGTCCATCTCATGACTCTTAAGAATATTCTCAATGTACTTAGCTTGAGATCTCGAGTCATCAACGATTAGGACGCGATACGGGGCGGCTTTATTCTGACTGTGGTATTTCCCTACTTTCTCAACGATGTCGCTGATTGTTGCATTGCCGAAAAAGAACTCTTCTCCTCCAGCGCGTGAAGCGGCAAGTCGAGTGCTTATATCGTCAAGCTCTGTGCTGATAAATATGATCGGTGGTGCAGTATCGGTTGTTGCTTTAATGCGCTGCGCAAGCTCAATGCCTTGGTGCTTACCTTGAAAATCAACATCGATAATCATGGTCTCTACTTGAGTGTTGTTTGTAGCGCTCTCCGCGGAGTCAATATCGCTTGCAAGTTTTGAACGAAAACCGAAGAAATCTAGCTGCTCTACTATTTTTTCAGCTAAATCAGTATCGTTAAGAGCTATGATGACAGGGGGTTGTACGAAAGTACGGTTTTTAGAGGCGTTGCTCGGCTGGCTTTGAGTGTCTGACTTGCGCTTTATGCTTTGGCTGAGCTTTGCGATCGTTTTTGCGACGCTTTTTTTCACGTCTTTGCTTGTGTTAGGAGATCCGCTGCATAGTTTAAGTAGAGACATGATTTGATAGCCAGCGGTCTCGAGCTCCGTCATATCAAAGCGTTTCGCATACTGTGCTAACCGCTCACTTTGCTCTATTAGGCTTCCTGTCGCATCAGCATCTTTCCATTGGCTGAGAGTGCACTTTTGATAGCTGTCGATTACCATCCTAGCTTGATTCGTCACGCGCCGAGCAAAATGCTGCTTGAGAAGGTCGCGCTGTGCTATTTCGGACATATTAGGGTGTACCTGGTCAACTATCGACAATTTGTGTTGCTAGGAGGCTAAAATTTGTTAGTCTCTATTACATCATTATTGCGCACATTCTTTATCTGTCTATTTTCCCCTTGCGGAA
This sequence comes from Oleiphilaceae bacterium, assembly GCA_034110885.1. Classification (GTDB taxonomy): domain Bacteria; phylum Pseudomonadota; class Gammaproteobacteria; order Pseudomonadales; family Oleiphilaceae; genus PZPK01. The sequence continues at coordinate 10,473 of JAWUYI010000090.1, read as the reverse complement.
ATGAGAACGTTGCCTCGCTATAGAGGCCTAGGTTTTTATGCGAACAACAAACAATAAACGCACACTTAAGCAGATGATCCTGCTCTCTGTAAGTATTCTTTTGTTACTTTTGTTATCAGGAAGCTTTATTTTGAATATATCTTTATCTAAAGATTATGTTCAGGAGCGGCTTGCTCAGCACTCTCAAGAGGCTGCCACGTTTTTAGGCTTGTCACTGTCTACGATAGCTGAAAATGAAGACTTAGTGGCTGAAGCAAGAATGATTGATGCGCTTTTTGATAGCGGAGACTACCAACTGATTCGCTATCAAAATACACGTGGAAAGGTGTTTTTAGAAAAACAATTGATGTCTCTGCGCTCTGATGTGCCTGCTTGGTTTGTTGGTCTGCTAAATCTAAATGCTGTGTCTGGCGATGCAAAGGGGATGACGGGTTGGCGTCAAAAAGGCGTGTTGTTTGTGCAGTCGAATGCCTCTGATGCCTATCAAAAGCTGTGGCAGATTTTTAAATCGCAAGTGGTTTGGCTGGTGTTTGTTTCGGTCTTTGGCTTGTTAGGGCTATATGTGCTGATGCGGAAGCTGCTTAAGCCTCTAGCTGACATGGAGGTTCAGGCTCGCGAACTCGCACATAATCACTTTGAAGGTCGAATGAGTATCCCTGCGTCTCGAGAATTGGCTGAGGTGGCGCAGTCTATTAATGAAATGTCTGCGAGCTTAGAGCGTGTTTTTCATGAGCAGTTGTCTGTTATTGAACGTATGCGCGACCAGAGTCGTAAGGATCCATTGACACAGTTATTTAATAGAGAAGGTTTCGATGCGCGTTTGAAGGCAGATTTAACCTCGAACTCTGTGCTGGGGCAAGGTGTGCTTGTGCTCATCATGCTGCGCGATTTTGATGATGTGAATTCTAGTCAGGGTAGGCAGGCTGGTGATTCATTGCTTTTAGACGTTGCTAGGATCGCGAACGAGGCAATTGAAGGTATTCATGGGGCGTATGCTGCGCGACGAAGTGGCGCGCAATTTAGCTTGTTTCTGCCTGCGGTTAGTTTTGATGCGGTAGAGCAAATCTCAGCACAAATTTTATCTAGGGTTCTAGCGCTTCCGTTTTTACGCCAGTCATTGCAGGATGACTGGTTAAGCATCGGCCTTGCGGTGGTTGACCAAGGTGAAACGCTCAAAGACCTGTTATCAAAAGCCGATCTAGCTCTGAGGCAAGCGCAGTCGAAACAAGTATCGACGTGGCAAAGATATGTTGAATCGGAGCTTGATGGCGCGATAGCTGACGTGCATCAAGCGAATCATTGGAAGCAAATTTTGCAAGGTGTGCTTGCAGAAAACACCCTTATTCTTCATGAGCAGTCGGTGTTTGAATTGGTCTCAAGGAAAAAGGTCCATAGCCAAATACTGTCGCGAATTGATGTCGACGGGAAGTTAGTGGTCGCAGCGACATTTTTACCGATGGCTAAACGCTTCGGCTTGATGGTGCTGTTTGATCAGATGGTTGTCGAAAAAGTGCTGGAGTCTATGGATGCTCAGCTAGGGCAGCGTTACCACGTGACACTTTCGGAAGCTGCGATTGCTGATGAGCATTTTATGGTTTGGTTGTCCGAACGCTTAATGTCGCATCGTGACTTGCTTCCTATGTTAACGCTGGAGGTGCCCGAGCACGCGCTTAGCTTTGGTGAGTCGATTCTAGGGCGCTTGTGTGAATTAGGGCGTCAGTGGGGCTTTGCGGTTTGCGTTGATCGTTTTGGGGTGTCTTCTGTCCCCTTTTCCTATATTCAGAGGATCGGTATTTCGGCGATTAAAATCGATTCTAGTTTTGTTAGGGATATCCACATTAATCAAGATAATCAGTTTTTTCTTCGCGCCACAGTGCAGATTGCACATAGCCAAAAAATTAAGGTTATAGCGATTGGGGTGGAGTCAGAGCAAGAGTTGTCTATGCTTAGAGAGCTGGGTGTGGATGCGGCAATGGGCTTTGCGCTTGAGCATCCGTCAGAAGCCAAGTTTTAATTAAATGTGTTCGTCGTTTGTGCGAGCGTTGAGTGCAATAAAAAACCAGATTGAGGTGATGTAGTGAAAATTGCGGTTGGAGTCTTGTTGACATATTTGCTGCTTGCTCTTTTTGTCGGAGTTTGGTGGAGTCGAGAGCCCGATTTGTCGGACCTGAACGCCTTGGTTAAGGCTCAGTCTGGATTCGAACTCAGTCAAGCTCCAACCGGTGTGGCGAGCACTGTTACTCTGCTCCATCTGGCCGACACTTTGACAAATAAGTCCGGAGGCTACTTAAGTAATGACATTTTTCCGCCGGGTGTTTGGTTAGATAATATGCCTAGTTGGGAGTATGGAGTGCTGGTTCAATTGCGTGATCTGTCGAGAGTTTTTCGCAAGGACTTCAGTCGATCGCAAAGCCAGTCGCAGGAAGACATTAGTCTAAAAGTTGCTGAGCCACAATTCCATTTCGATAATCGTAGTTGGGCTTTGCCTGCTACCGAATCTGAGTATGAGCGCGGTGCGAACGCAATGCGCGAATATTTGGCTCGCTTGTCCGATACGACAAAACCTGACGCTCAGTTTTATGCGCGAACAGACAGTTTGAGGGCTTGGTTGTCTGAGGTGGAAAATCGTCTGGGTGGTTTGTCTCGGCGTTTGAGTGAAAGTGTGGGGCGGCCGCAGCTTGATTTGGGTTTGGCTGGTGATGCGAATGCAGAGCAGAGCACCTCGGGAGAGGGTTTTAAGCAGAGTAAGACTGCATGGTCGCAGATTGATAATGTGTTTTATGAGGCGCGAGGTGCTTCTTGGGCTCTTGTGCATATTTTTCGTGCAATTGAGCATGATTTCGAAAAAGTGCTTACGGATAAAAATGCCTTGGTTAGCCTGCGTCAGATACGTTTGGAGCTCGAAGCGACTCAAGCTCAGATTTGGAGTCCGATGATTTTGAATGGTAGTGGCTTTGGTGTGTTAGCGAACCACTCGCTTACCTTGTCTTCATACATCTCACGCGCGAGCGCTGCAGTGATCGATTTACGAAACCTTCTCCAGCAAGGCTAGCGTGTATTCGTGCTAGCTATATTGTGACCTGATTCCGCGTTTTGCGTTCAATTTGTGAACGACTGTGAAGTTTAGACGGAGTCTCCGTGTTTTAATCTCCTTCCCCTTATACTAGGGCTAACTCCACTAAATCAGGACGCTGATTTATATCTATGCAGCTTTTAAAGCAGAATATTAAATGGCCATTATTGGATGATGGTTTCTCCCTCAAAGCGACAGCCTTGCTCTTTGCGATGGCGCCTGCATGCGTGTTTGCCGAGCTCTCGGCTCTGTCTGATAATGATTTATCCGAAGTCGATGGTGCAGGCGTTGGTTTCGTAATGGAAGATTTCGTGTTCAGTCATGGGAATAATCTGGCCGATAACAAGGTGTTTCGTATTACTGGAGTAAAAGACAGTTCAGGCAACGATGTGACGATAAATGTTGACCAGATGTACATTGCGCGTTCAGGCAGCAATTATGGCAGCACTTTAGATCCAGTTAACCTAGGGCGTTTAAACAACCCATACGAAATTGACTTGCTGGATGGTAATACGATTGGTTTGGCGGGTGAAACTGTCCTAGAGATCGCTGCACCGAAAATGGTTGATGCAAGCGTTGGCTTTGATTGTTTAGATCCATCGGCCGTTGCTGGTAGTGGTACCTGTTCCAGTCGTCCTTCTTCTGTCGCCTTTGAGAATGGCGAGCGTCCAGATTTTGGTATGGAATTGGAAGTCAGTGTGGTGGGCCAAACAACGACAAATCTAAATGTGCATATGACCAGCGCTGTCTTTGATGGGTCTTATTTGCGACTTTGGGGTGATGATGACCGAATGGCTGCAGAGTTCAGATTGAATTTTTATACCCCAGAGCTGGAAGTGTCTACCTGCGCTCAGTTGAATGAGGGGTGCGGATCAAGCATCAAAATGCGGGATTTTCAAATGGAGTTGGCGCTTGGGAATACCTTTCAGCCGCTCTATTTAGGCGTTGATAATGTGACGGGCGGCATGACCATTCAAATAGAACAAATTGCTCATGAGTACTTGGGCAATATTGACGTAGCCTCAGGACAGTCGGATGGTACTTCAGAGGGTAACGCAGCTTACGCGTTTTATGACGACTTTTATTCTAACCCTGAATACCGCAGTAATATTTATGTTGGCGATATGGAAATTGGTGGAACGAGCCTTGGTTCGGCTAAGGTAGAGGGAATGCTGATACAGTATCTTGATGTCAAACTAAGGGATTTGGAGCTGTGATGCATAAACTTTGCTTGCGTGTATCGAGGTGGTTTATAGCTTTTCCGCTGAGTTTGTTGGCTTCGATTGCGAGTGCTGAGATGGCGAGTATTGACGATGACGCCTTGTCAAATGTGACAGGGCAAAGCGGCGTTTATTTGTCTGGAGATATTAAAATAAATGAGGCTGGTGGTACGATTTCAAACGGTTATTTTGGGGCGTGCGGCGAAGTGGGTAAAGTGTGTGGTGGTCGCTTGTCCGTGCAAACGCAGCAAAATGGCGGTTGGTTTGTGCTCGATGACATTAGGGGCTCGATTGCGTTTGAGGGGCTGACGTTTCAAGTAAAAAATATCAGTTCTGGCTTTGGTGGTGATGGCGCTCTATTCAATCGCGACGTCATTGAAATTGGGATGCCGGAAACTTTAAAATTAGATCAATTTCAATATACGTTTGCTACAAGCTCTACTGAAAGGCCTGATGAAGCGGGCTTTAAGCAAGTAGAGTTATTTGGTGTAGAAATGAGTGGTGAAGTTCAATTGGAAGGGAAGCTTTTAGTCTTCCCTACAGACTGAGTCGGGTGATTTGAATTGTATAATCTAATGCGCTTTATGCTCGCCGCTTCGATTGCCTCTGTGTCGTCCTTTGTGTGGGCGGAAATGCAGGTCCTAGAGGACGACTACTTGTCGGGCGTAAGTGGTCAGTCGGGTATTACTCTAGATCTAGAGACTAAAACGACCGTTGCTGAATTGGCGTATTTTGATGACGGTAATGCTATTGCGTTTCAAGGTATTCGCTTGGGTGGCGCAGCGGGCGTTGATGACTATGCAGAGTTTCGCCTTGAAGCAGACATCTTGGCGGATGGCGCTTTGGCAATTGCATATAAGTCTAATAATCAAGCGCGTCTTGAAATTGAAGATATTCGCTTTGTGGATACGATCGGCAGCACGCCGGGAGCTACGGATCTAAGTATTGGTGGTTTGTATTTAGACTTCGAAATTGATGGGTCTACAGAGGTGCGAGCCGATACAAGCAAGTATATTATCGATACGGTATTTAGTTTGAGTAATGGCCGATTAGGCTATCGCACTAACGGTAATGAGCTTTTTCTCGATGGCTTGTCGATCGACTATAGCGCCCCAGGCGCAACCTTAGATTTCAATATCAACACAGGGGCTATCGAATATACGGCAGCGAATGTTGATTTGGAATTGAAGGCGGATGCAGTGCGCCTAAGCACCAATTCAGCGAATCACGGTGTTTCCAATGACTTTGATTCAGGAGCTCTCTTGCCAAGCTATGGAAGCTTGTGGAGTAAGCTTTCCATGAGTCAGGCATTTCAATTGGTTGCAGGTGGCAGGTATGGGGTTGCAGGTATGTCGCTTGACGCGCAGGCCACTATTACGAGCTGGGACTTGGCTTGGGGTGATGATACAGATTGGGCGGGCGCTGGCTACTGGTTTGGAGCCTTGCAGGGGCAAGGAAGTATTGCCTTGAGCAACTTAACGATCGATGTGGTCGCGGATTCTGACGCGGGCATTGATCCTTTAAACGATTATGGCGTTGGGCTCGCGCTTGGCTTTGACGAGTTACGAGCGTCTATGTTTTTTAATGCGGTCGTGCTTGGTGAAACTAAAACAAATATTGATGCTTATCGAGCGGATAATGCCTTGCCCATTAAGTCGTTGGGTGGGCTTGGGGTGAATCTGTTGTTGGCAAGCGGCGTGTATGATGGAGTGAGTCGAGATAATCGTTTATTGCTGCAGGCTGGAGGGAATGCCGATGCAGGCTATCAAGGTCTGCGTATTGATACCCAGTTAAGCATTGTCAGTCCAAATAACGAGTCTAATTTCATCTATATAGATGATGGTCGCGGTCTAATGCTTAGTGGTTTTGAGGCGTTCGTTGATGGTGATATTACTTTGGATGTTACTCGTCAGGGTGTTTTGGGGTCTACGCAGTTTTACGATGGTTTGCGTATAGGTTTTGAGGATGTCGAATTCGGCTATAAGTCTGAAGGTTTTAGAATGGCCCAGACTAGCGGTAATGGCGCAAGTTTGGCCAATGAAGATTTACAAACATCGTACGCTATTCCTGGCGTGTCAGGTGGTGTTTTGGGGTTGGGATTTTATCCCGGTTACGAGGGTCGATTAAATGGCCAGATCACGATTGGTGCAGGTGGTCGAGAAGGTGTTGATGGACTAACTGTCAATGCCGACATTAACGTGGCTGATGGTTTAATGACTGTTTATCGCGAGACCGATGGGGACGGGGTTTGGCTCGCTGGCTTGAATTACGATAAGCATCTAAGAGATATGTTTGTTGATGTTACTGCGCAAGGGCTAAAGATTTACGAGTCAGAAAGTTGGTCTCGCTTGGATGTGACTGACCTCAGAATTGGGGATAAGGTTTCCGGTGCAAGCTTCGGTAGAGTTGTAATGGAGACTTATGAGCTTGGCTCTGAGCGTGTTTTTGCAGCAGGCGGCGCAGGTGCGGTATGTGTTGGTGCAAGTGGGATAGATTCTGGAACGTGCTCCACAAATGGTGGACGTTGGAGTGATCGAGGCAGCGAAGGTATGACGGTAAGTTCTGTTCGGCATTTTGCTCAAAGCGTTGAGGCTGAGTCGAAGCGTAATCGTTTCACCTGGGAGATAGGGCGCAGTGGTGAAGGCACCGCCGCCGTTGCAAACGATACTGGTCGCCAGTTGGTTTTTGATAACTTCACTACGAATGATGGTGATGGCTTGACAGACACTTATGGCTTTCGAACGGATCAGTCCATTGATCTTGCTGGAGCTTATGTGCTGAAGAGGTCTGATGGCGCTGACTCTAAAGGTGTGGTCGGTAACAAGGGAGATATAAAGGTCGTGAACGGAGATGGCACATATCGGTATGTTAACCGTGCTGATATGACCGCGAGTGACTGGGATAACTTGCCTGCAGGTATGGCTGTTCGCACAAGAACGCATTTCAAAGAGTTGGACTTTGAGTCAGTAAATTTGGTGCACCCTACAGGGGGGGAGTCTACCTTGCTATTCGGCTTGAAAGCGCAAAACTTTGATGTCACGAGTGACATCACCATGACCCCCTTAGATTAAAATAAGGCTAATCTTGGTGTGCGTGATTGCGGCTAAGAAAATTTAGTCGCTATAATCACTTCTTTATTTAAAAGAAGTGCCCTATGGATCTACAAGCATTAATTACTGCCTTGTCTGATGGCGAGTTTCATTCTGGTTCTGAGCTTGGGCTTCAAGCAGGAGTAAGTCGCACTGCTGTCTGGAAAGCGCTTGAAGGTTTAGCTGAGTACGGCGTCGCTTATGAAAGTTGTCGCGGTAAGGGCTATCGTTTGCTTGAACGGCTCGACATGCTTGATGGAGCTCTGATAAAAAGCAGCATTGATGGCACTCTGTCTTCACGCATTGATCTCGCGACACGTTTTAGTGTCGGTTCTAGTAATTCCGAATTGTCAAAAATCTACCCGTTGTTTTCCAAGCCTTATTCATTGTTGCTCGTTGAGCGCCAAACCGCGGGTCGTGGTCGGCGTGGCCGTGTTTGGCAGAGCCCGTTAGCAAAAAACATATATTTGAGTTTGGGGTTTGTGCTGGATGGTGGCGCTGAGGCTTTGCAGGGTTTAAGTATCGTTGTCGGCATCGCGATAGCGAGAGTCCTTTCCGAGATCGGTGTCCCGAGCGTTGGTCTAAAATGGCCAAATGATGTATGGATTGGTGAGCGTAAGGTTGCCGGAATTCTGGTTGAGCTTGAGGGTGAGATGACAACTTCCTGGCGGGTAACGGTTGGTGTTGGCATTAATGTCTCCATGACGGTTGAAGAGTCCATCGCTATTGATCAGCCTTGGGATAATGTTAGCAATCATGTTAATTGTGGGCGTAGCAAGCTCGCAGCAAAGGTTATTGAGTCGATATGCGAGAGTTTGGATTTGTTTAAAGAAAAAGGCTTTGCGCCATTTGTTTCTGAGTATGACGAGTACGATGCGCTGAGTGGACGGCAGGTTAAATTGCTAGGTGTTGGGGTTGAGGGGCTTGCGAGGGGAGTTGATGCTACTGGTGCTTTAGTGTTGGAGCGCAGTGGCGGTAGAGAAAGCTTTAGTTCTGGTGAAGTTAGTGTCAGGTTAGTCTAAATGAGGGTGCTTCCTTGATTACATTGCAGTTTGATATAGGCAATACACGCTTAAAATGGCGCAAGCTTAAAGGGGGCTCGGAGATAGTGGCTCGGGGGCATAGTGTGTGCGGGGGGCGGCAGAAATTTTTGCAGGAGCCAAAATTTTGGGACAGTGTGACGGCTCTGCATCTTTCAAGTGTTGGCGGCAACGATGTTGTGTCCGAAATCAAATCTCAATGTTCGGTCTATGCGCCAGGCGCAAATGTGTTTGTGGCTAAAAGTCAGTTATTGTCGTCGTCTGTGATGTTCGCTTATAAGGATGTCAGTCGGATGGGGGTGGACAGATGTTTGGCTCTGATAGCAGCTCAGCGATTGCTTGAGGAATTGGCGGTAAAAAAAGATGTATTGGTTGTCGATGCGGGGAGTGCACTTACCGCTGACTATTTGGCATGTGATGGTCGGCATCGGGGTGGCTATATTATGTGCGGTCTCGAAATGATGAAAGTTGCGCTGGGAAGCCAGACGTCAAGAATTAGGCTGTCGTCGGATGTGGCTGTTGTTGGTCGTGTCGGGAATTCAACCGAATCCTGCGTTTCTGAAGGTATTACTTTTATGTTTCGCGCAACTGTGCGCCGTCTCGTGGATGAGGCGTTAGAGGATGGCGCTTTGGTTATCCTTACGGGTGGCGATAGCTTGGGTCTAAGTGGTGGGTATGAGTCTGGGGTGGTGCTTTCCAGGCCGGATTTAGTTTTCGAAGGCTTGTTATATGCTGCTGAGGGTATTGCATAGTGAAGGTGTTTGTAGCGCTTTTTGCCATTAATGTCTGCGTGGCGATTGTTCTATGGTTCAATATGCGTCAGGTTGCGCATCCCGAAGTATTTGTGTTTGAGTCGAGAGCCAAAGACGTCCAGCTTCTTTCGCCTGCATCTAGTGCGTCAAATAGGTCTTGTATTCTATTGGGGCCTTTTGATGTAGTTGAAGACGGTTTAGCAATACATGACGATTTGTTGGGTCAGGGTTATAAGGTTGATTTAGTGGCGCAGGAGTTAGAGCAGGCGCCCGGCTATTGGGTGTATTTTGGCCCCATGGATACCTATGCTGACGCTCTAGTTCAGTTGCGTGAATTCCAAGCGAAAAACATTGATAGTTTTATCATTACCCGTGATGACTTATATGGAGCCATCTCGCTTGGGGTGTTCGAAAATATCGATTCCGCGCAAAGGATGCAGTTGTTGATGGCAAAGCGCAGTTACCCGACTACTATTCGCAATATTTTTAAATTCAAAACCGTTAATTGGGTCCAGGTTGAACACGCTGAGAGCGAGTTAAAGTTTATTAAAAACAGTGGCTTAGCTGTCTCTTACGAAGGTGATCTCAAAATGAGAGAAATTTTCTGTAAAACGGTTGCATCACGAAAACCTTTGCCTTAGTATAGCGGCCTCTCAAAACGAGGGTGACAAAGCTGGTGTAGCTCAGTCGGTAGAGCAACGCACTTGTAATGCGTAGGTCGGGGGTTCGATTCCGTCCACCAGCTCCATTCTTTTTTGAGGTAAATAAGAGAGTCGTTTGACGGTTCTCATTAGGAGGGGTTCCCGAGTGGCCAAAGGGATCAGACTGTAAATCTGACGCGTAAGCTTCGGTGGTTCGAATCCACCTCCCTCCACCATTTTTATAAGTGGCGGGTGTCGTATAGTGGCTATTACCTCAGCCTTCCAAGCTGATGACGAGGGTTCGATTCCCTCCACCCGCTCCAGTTTATATTTTCGTTGCTCATATAGCTCAGTCGGTAGAGCGCTACCTTGGTAAGGTAGAGGTCACCGGTTCAACTCCGGTTATGAGCTCCAGTATAGTTTTGCGTGGTCTGCGCTCGTGTGGGCGCAAAGTCAGCAATCGAGCGATTCTTAAGGAGATGTTCGGATGGCAAAAGAAAAGTTTGAAAGAAATAAACCGCACGTTAACGTTGGAACCATTGGGCACGTTGACCACGGCAAGACAACATTAACGGCAGCGTTGACTCGTGTGTGTGCAGAAGTTTTTGGTGGGGCGGCAGTTGATTTCGCTAACATCGATAACGCACCAGAAGAGCGT
>JAWUYI010000089.1:0-17383 GCA_034110885.1 Oleiphilaceae bacterium | reverse complement strand
CGGAAGAACTAAGGAACTTAGCATCACTCATTTGGCACGCTACAAAGTTTCGCCAAATAAGCTCATACAAGCGCTCAGCATCTTTTTCTAAACCCTGAACCTTACCTGCAGTAACCGAAACATCAGAAGGGCGTATCGCTTCGTGAGCTTCTTGAGCGCCGTCCTTACTACTATAAACCCGAGGATTCTCAGGCACATATTCTGAGCCATAACTTCCTTCAATAAAATCTCGACAGTTTGCAACTGCCTCTGAACTCAGGTTCGTAGAGTCAGTTCGCATATATGTAATATAGCCCGCTTCGTAAAGCCTCTGTGCCAACATCATTGTTTTCTTAACACTAAAGCTCAAGCGAGTGCTTGCTGCTTGCTGGAGCGTTGAAGTAATAAACGGCGCATTAGGCTTAGAGCTAGTAGGCTTGTCTTCACGCTTCGTAATTTGAAACTTCGCTTGACGCAAAGCTTCTAAATGACCATTCGTTTGCTCTTCAGACGTTGGGCGAAAACTCTGCCCTTTATGCTTAACAACCTGAAAACGAGCTTTCTCACTCGCGCTTTTCGCTAATCGCGCAAACACTTCCCAATATTCTTCTGGAATAAATGCTCTGATTTCTCTCTCTCGCTCAACAATCAAACGGACTGCAACCGATTGAACTCGTCCTGCAGAAAGTCCGCGGGCAATTTTTGCCCAGAGCAAAGGAGAAACCATAAAACCAACAACACGGTCTAGAAAGCGCCGAGCTTGCTGCGCATTAACACGAGATTGATCAAGTTCATCCGGTTTTTTAAATGCTTCTTGTATCGCTTTTTTCGTAATCTCGTTGAACACGACTCTGCGATAACGAGACTCATCACCGCCAATTGCTTCTTTAAGATGCCACGCAATGGCCTCACCTTCTCTATCCAAATCCGTCGCGAGATAAATAGTATCGGCAGTCTTTGCAAGCTTTTGAAGCTCGGAAACCACCTTCTCTTTACCTGGGAGAATTTGATACTGTGCTTCCCAGTCATGCTCAGGGTCAACACCCATTCGAGCAATCAATTGCTGCTTAGATTTTACTTTTTTATAGGCAACTTTTTCCTCAGCGCTCATTTTACGAGTTTTCGCGGCTTGCTTCGCGCGCTCGGCAGGAGTTGAGGTTGAGCCGCTACCCGAGGTCGGAAGATCGCGAATGTGGCCTACACTAGACTTCACGATGTAGTCAGGACCTAGGTACTTATTAATCGTTTTTGCCTTGGCAGGTGATTCTACGATGACTAGAGACTTAGCCATAAAACTCCAAACTAAAATGATGTGAGAAATGAGTTAATTAAAGAGCTCTGCCCTTCAAAAAATTTGCTTAACTCAACAGTTACAAGCTACTTAGCGCAGCTAACAAGGCCAACATATATATTGATTTGTAGCTAAGGGGTCAAGCAATTGTAAAGTTTTTTTGGTTTTTATGCGCCACTAAACTGTATGGAGCGACAGAAACCAAAAAGATTAAGCCAAAAAAAACCGCAGTCTAAACTGCGGTTTCCTTGGCTAAAGTCTCTAAGACTTAAAGGCGTTCCCAAACAGTCGTCACACCTTGACCCATACCAATACACATGGTCGACACGCCGTACTTAGCGTCTTTGTCTTTCATGATATTAAGCAATGTGCCAGAGATACGAACACCAGAACAACCCATTGGGTGACCTAGCGCAATTGCACCACCATTCAAGTTTACTTTTTCGTCCATCACGTTCATCAACTTAAGGTCTTTGATGACTGGAAGAGACTGACCAGCAAATGCTTCATTAAGCTCCCACACGTCGATATCATCAACGGTAAGGCCAGCTTTCTTAAGCGCTTTCTTAGTCGCAGGAACCGGCCCGTAACCCATGATTGCCGCATCACAACCGGCGGCAGCCATCGATACGATACGAGCGATAGGCGTTAAACCCAGCTCTTCAGCTTTTTCTGCAGACATAAGAAGCATGGCAGCAGAACCATCAGTCAACTGTGAAGACGTGCCCGCTGTTACGGTACCGCCTTTAGGGTTGAATGCTGGACGAAGCTTACCTAATGACTCAACAGTCGTGTCAGGACGAATAGTTTCATCGTCTTCAACTAATATCTTAAAGCCATTATCATCATGACCTTCAACAGGAACGATTTCGTTCTTGAATCTGCCATTGATCGTTGCTTCGTGCGCCAAACGATGAGAACGCTCACCGAACGCATCTTGTTGCTCACGCGTAATACCGTGCATTTTTGCTAACATTTCAGCAGTAATACCCATCATGTTGGATGCTTTCGCCATGTGGAGAGCTGAACCATTGTTGTAATCGTTACCAGTGCTCATTGGGACGTGACCCATGTGCTCGACACCACCAACGATAAAAATGTCACCAGTATTAGCCATAATAGAGTTTGCCGCTGAGTGGATCGCTGTCATCGCAGATCCGCACAAACGGTTTACTGTTTGGCCAGGAACAGTGTTTGGCATTTTGGTTAGTAACAGTGCGTTACGACCAACGTTAAAACCCTGTTCCATAGTTTGGTTTACACAACCCCAAATAACGTCATCAACGTCTTTTGGATTTAGTTTTTCATTACGATCTAAGATCGCATCCATCATCTGTGCAGACAACGATTCCGCTCGTACATTACGGAAACAGCCGTTTTTAGAGCGACCCATAGGGGTACGCACTGTATCGATGACGACAACATCTCTTGGATTAAGACTCATGATATTCTCCGTTCGATTCTGTTTCAGCAATTAGCCGAAAAATTTGTTGCCAGCTTTAGCCATTTCACGCATGCCGTCTGTAGGCGCATAAAGTGGACCAAGGTCAGCATACTTGTCTGCAATTTTGTTGAACTCTTCGATACCGATCGAGTCGATATAACGAAGTGCACCACCACGGAATGGAGGAAAACCAATACCGAAGATAAGACCCATGTCTGCTTCAGCAGCTGTTTCAACAATACCATCTTCCAAACAACGAACCGTTTCGATACATAGAGGCACCATCATGCGCTCAATGATTTCCTCATCAGAGAATTCATTGCTACTTTCAACGACAGGCTTAAGAAGGTCATAAACGCTCGCATCGGCAACTTTCTTAGTCTTACCTTTACGATCAAGCTCGTAAGAATAGAAACCTTTATCTGACTTCTGGCCGTAACGGCTTTCGTCAAACATTACGTCAATCGCGGTGCGTGAATCGTTCGCCATGCGGTCAGGGAAACCTTCAGCCATAACTTGTCCAGCATGCTTAGCTGTGTCCATACCAACTACATCAAGCAAATAAGCAGGACCCATAGGCCAACCGAACTTCTCCATGATTTTATCAACACGTTGGTAATCAGCGCCGTCACGAACTAGACCGATGAAACCACCGAAGTAAGGGAACAGAATTCGGTTTACCAAAAACCCTGGACAGTCATTCACAACAACCGGAGTTTTACCCATTGCTTTTGCATAACCAACAGTCGTCGCAATAGTCTCTTCGCTAGTCTTTTCGCCACGGATAATTTCAACTAAAGGCATCATGTGCACTGGGTTAAAAAAGTGCATACCGCAGAAGTTTTCAGGACGTTTTAGATTCTTAGCGAGCAAATTGATAGAGATAGTTGAGGTGTTCGATGTTAGAACCGTGTTTTCCGAAACAACACCTTCGACTTCACACAACACAATATCTTTAACTTTAGGATTCTCAACTACAGCTTCAACAACTAAGTCTACGTCACCGAAATCGCCATAGCTTAGCGCTGGGTCAATTGCGTTTAACACAGAAGCCATTTGAGCAGGCTTCATACGACCCTTCTCAACACGCTTCGTAAGTAGTTTCGTCGCTTCGTTCAGACCAAGATCGATTCCCGCTTGCGCGATATCTTTCATAATGATCGGAGTGCCTTTAAGAGCAGACTGGTATGCAATACCGCCACCCATAATACCAGCACCTAGAACTGCCGCTTTTTTGACCTTAGTTGCTTTCGGCTCGAGCGCTTTTGCTTGAGCTTTCAAAGCTTGGTCGTTCAAGAATAGACCAATAAGAGATGCTGAAACTGATGTCTTAGCCATTTTAGCGAAGCCTTTAGCTTCTACTTCAATCGCTTTATCACGAGACATGCCCGAATGCTTTTGCATCACTTTGATCGCTTCAACCGGCGCTGGATAATGAGGGCCAGCCTGACCAGCAACAAAACCCTTCGACGTTTCGAAAGACATCATGCTTTCCATCGGATTGAGTTGTAGCTTGCTTGTTTTTTGAGTGCGTCGCGCTTTGTAATCTAGCTTTCCAGAGATTGCTTGGTTAACAAGGGCTATCGCGCCTTCAAGCAACAACTCAGGAGCGACGACTGCATCGACCGCACCAAATTTAAGAGCAGCGTCTGCTTTATATTCTTTTGTTCCAGCAATCCATTCGATTGCATTATCTGCACCGATCAAGCGAGGCAAACGAACAGTACCGCCAAACCCTGGGAAGATGCCTAGCTTAACTTCTGGCAAACCAACCTTCGCCGCTGTAGACATAACGCGGTAATCAGTTGCCAAACACATTTCGAAACCGCCACCTAGAGCAATACCATTGATTGCTGTAACTGTCGGGTATGGTAGATCTTCGATTGCGCTGAAAACAGAGTTCGCTTTCAAGTTATTTGCAATGAGCTCTTCTTCAGAACCTGCGAAAAGATCAGTAAACTCAGTAATGTCAGCACCAACGATAAAGCAATCTTTCGTACTAGTGACTACAAGACCTTTAATACCGTTTGCTCCGGCTAGCGCTTCAGCTGCCGCACCAAGTTCTTCTATAGTTAGTCGGTTAAATTTATTAACTGACTCGCCTTCTAAATCGAAGTTAAGTTGTGCAATGCCACCTTCGATTTCTTTAACCGTGATGGCTTTACCTGCGTAAATCATCAACTGTTCTCCAAGTTAATTATCTGTACCGGACGCCGTTTGACGCTATCGGCAAAATGTTTAACCCCGGATTTTGGGGGTGAAGTAACGAAATTCATACGATCGTTTGAATTGCGAGGAGCGTACCTTCTAAAAATATGGAGGATTTGTCAATCACTATTCGAAAAATCGCTCATTTATTATTTTGATATTAATCAAATAAATACAAGCCCCGCGCCACCTTACATCAGGCAAGCCTCAACGTATGGGTCAAAGTGCGACCCTGTGAAACCAATAGCAGATAGAAATAAAAACAAACACTTAAAGCCGAATATGAAAGTTGTAAGTTACAAATTCACTACTAGAATAAAATCAATAATGTGCAAAATAAATATAACGGTATCTACCGCATTGCACTTACTAAGACCCATATTGCAGAGTCGGAGAACCTCAATGCACTTATTTCGAAAGATCAATACCTTAGCATTTGCCTTCATTCTTGGTTTAAGCGTAAACCAAAGCGCATTTGCATTAGACAAAGAAACTGCGGTTCAGGCGCTAGAAAAGACCTACCAAGCGACTATCCATAGCTATTACTCTGTTAACGGCTTTTACAACTTTAGCGCCAACCAAGCCGACCAAGAACAACAGCAATTAATACAGTTTTCTATAGGCACAATCGAAGACCTAATGATCGACATTTCAGGCCTAACATCGGATAGCGATCTAGCCTCGCAAGTTGACAACGCGCGCGATACTTGGCTGACATATGAAGAATCACTCAAAGCAAATATCGCTGAAATCAAACGCTCCGGCTACCCTGACCTTCGACTTGCTGGCGACATGGCTGATTCAAACATACAGTTTAATGATGCGCTTAATCTGCTTTACCAAAGCATATTAGCAACGAGCGACGTAAAACTTTCAAAGGAAACACAACTTGGTCGAGATGCCGCAAAAATGCTGGCACTTATGATGACGAAATACTCGGCAAGAAGCACATCCACGGTGAGCCAAGTGTATGCCGGAGGCGATGCTGAGATTACCATCGACAGCCTTGCAAAAGACTTCAACAGCACCCTTAACACGCTCTTCAGCATGATAGACCCAGACAGTGAGGCTGCGAGCACACTTGATTCTGCGAAAACCAAATGGGAGTTTATCCAGCCGTCTTACGCCAATTACAATGAAAACCGAGTTAACTTCATTGTAAATTTGTATTCAAAAAAGATCATTGAAGAAATTGAAACCGCAAACAGCCTTTAAACTAACTATAAATAGAAAAAGTGATGATAGTGCGCCGAACCTAGGTTCGGCGCCCATCACTATTAAGCCACCGCTCAATACCTAACACCGACTCGGCAAGTTGGTCCACAGCTTCAACATCACCTTGCTCTCTCCATAGAACACCAATTCCACTAGGGTAAACCACTACCGCCTCATGGGATGCTGGCAAGTTCGCATCGAGACTTAAAGCCTCAGCATTCAGATAATTAGCCCGAAGCTTATCTAGCTCATGCACATCTTCATCACTACTCGTCCTATAAACAACTAATTCCTGCCCCTTAGGAAGCTTCATCGAATGGTTCTCGTAGAGAACATATTCACGATAGTTATCGACCCACGGAAAGAACTTCTTAGCTAGCTTTTCATCTAACAACCGCACCTTCAAGCCATGAGCAAGTGCTTTTTGCCGCATACCGGTCAACCTTAACTCTCTCTTTGACGGCATCACCCACAAAATCGAACCTGCTACAGCCAAAGTGATAAGAATTGCAATGACAAAACCCACTTACCCAGCCTCCTCTTCTAGCTCCATCCACCGCTCAATCGTAGTTTCAAGCTCATGTTCAGCAGCCGATAGCCTGGCGGTAGTCGCATCGACAGCAGCTCTATCCTGCAAAAAGAAACTTGGATCCAGCATAGCCTTTTGAATGTCCCCAATTTCTTGCTCAAGAGCCGCAATCGTTTGAGGTAAAACTTCCAATTCTCTCTGTAACTTGTAGCTAAGCTTCTTCTTTCTTTGATCTTGAGAGCTTGCAACAGGCTGGACGGTTTCGCTGACAGCAACCACGCCGGTTATTTCATCCAAGACTTTGTCATCTATAGATTGGTCATCAACTATTGAAGGCACCTTTCCGAATCTAACCACATCAACGAGTTCACCCCCAGTTTGTCTTTCCCAATCTTTGAAACCACCAACATACTCACTTACCTTCCCTTTCCCTTCAAACACTAGAGTACTGGTCACCACCTCGTCCAGGAAATCTCTATCGTGACTGGTTAACAATAAGGTTCCTGAGTAGTCTGCCAACCGCTCTTCGAGCAACTCAAGAGTACTCACATCCAAATCATTGGTCGGCTCATCCATTACAATCAAATTTGCCGGTTGTGCAAAAAGCTTCGCCAATAACAGTCTATTCGTTTCACCTCCAGATAAGGCTCTTACGGGCGTACGTGCTCGCTCTGCAGTAAACAAGAAGTCGTTGAGATATCCGATAACATGTCGACTGCTGCCACCCAACTCAACAAAATCATGTCCATCAGCAACACTCTCGATAACCGTTTTGTCGCCATCTAGACCTTCTCGAAGTTGGTCAAAATAGGCGACCTCTAGTTTGGTCCCCAATTCTACCGTACCTGAGTCAGGTTCTAACTTACCTAGCAACAAACTCAAAAGAGTAGTCTTGCCTGCACCATTAGCCCCAATAAGGCCTATTCTGTCGCCCCTCATAATCGTTAAAGAAAAATCCTTTACCAACTGACGACCATCTTCAAAGGCAAAGCCGATATGCTTAGCCTCGATGACTTTCTTCCCGGAAATGGCAGCCTCTTGAATGCTCATCTGAGCCTTGCCCTGAGTTTCAATTCTCTGCTTGCGCTCATCACGCATTTTCTTTAAAGCTCGAACCCGTCCTTCATTTCGAGTTCTTCTCGCTTTAATACCTTGTCTTATCCAAACCTCTTCTTCACTTAGGCGCTTATCAAACAGTTTGTTCTGGCGCTCTTCGTCCTCTAACAGCTTTTGTTTCTCAACCAAGTACGCTTCATAAGTACCTGTAAAGCTAGTAATCTGACCTCGATCCAATTCAATAATTCCCGTTGCCAAAGCCTTAACGAACGCACGGTCGTGACTGACAAAAAGCAAAGCGCCCTGAAACTCTCTCAAGCGCTGTTCTAACCACCTAATGGTATTAATGTCCAAGTGGTTTGTTGGTTCGTCTAGAAGCAAAATATCCGGCTCGTTTACTAATGCCTTAGCGAGCAACACACGCCGCCGCCAACCACCTGACAACTCAGACATTTTCGATTCCGCACTTAGACCAAACCGTTTGAGCATTTGCGAAATGCGAGTTTCAAACGTCCAGCCACCTAGATGATCAATCTTGTCTTGCAACACCTCAAGTCTAGAGAGATCTGCATCTGGCTCAGTTAGCAAGTGATGATACTCACTTAAGACCGCACCAAGCTCGGGAAGCCCATCAGCAACGACATCGAAAACCGTTTTCTCATCCGCCGGTGGCAGGTCCTGAGGCAAAAACCCACAACGTAAGTTCTTCTCGAATATAATCTGCCCACTATCGGGCTCACTTTGACGCATCAGCAAGCGCATCAGAGACGACTTACCTTCCCCATTGCGCCCAAGCAAACACAGCCTTTGGCCCGACTCTATGGCCAAATCAACCTCATCCAACAAGGGCTTAAGCCCATATGCCAAACTTACTTTTTCTAAACGGATAATACTCATTTACACCGACAACCTTCTTCGGAACATCTAAGATATGTACAAACCTTGAACAACAAAATCATTAACATTGGTCGCTAAATCCCGATACTGGACTATGATGAGGATGGTTTGCTTTAGGAGCCCATAAACCTTTTACCTAGGGCTAATTTTGAATAGCCGAAGCAACCATAAAAACCTGCTTCGCCATTAGGCACATTAGATCACAGCTAAGGATGTTTCTAAATGACTTCCACATCGAATCCTTCTAACAACCCGACGTATTTAGATTGGGAACAGGTCAAGGCCACCATAAACCTGCTAACCTTAGCCGTATCACAGATAGAGTGCACGATGAGCGACGGCGAGCGCTCAGTATCTGAGCTGAGCAGCTCTTTTACGTTTATAGCAAACCAGTTACAAAACCTGATCTCCGAATCAAACAACGATACTACGAGCAACAATAACGCCGACCTAGCATCAGAAATTCATTCCCAGGTTGTAAACTCAATTATCTCGTTTCAATTTTATGATCGACTTTCACAGCGCCTTGACCATGTAAAACGTGATTTGGGTTGGTTAAGTGAACTGGTTTCCGACCCAAACCAGGTAAACGATTCAGAGGCTTGGAAAAAACTACAAAACGATATTAAATCGAATTACTCAATGGAAGAGGAGCGCTTGATGTTTGAACATATTATGAATGGCGCAACTGTAGAAGAGGCACTTGAAATCTATCGCCATCACTTCGAAAAGAACAAGGACCAGCCTGATCCCCATGGAGACGTAGTCGACTTATTCTAACACCTCGACTGACATGCCAACTGAAATAACACCAGGCCCTGCATGAATCAAATTTTCGCCGAAACAGGCACCAAAACTGTTAGTTCTGTAAGACGCTAACGTCTTTAAAGGCTCTTTGCTATATCTCCCTTGGGAGTCGAGCGTAATCATACTGCAACGAGAGCACGGTTTAACGGCATCAAACACCACCTCACCTATTCTGATACGAGAGAAATTAGACTCTGCGTAAGGCTCTGCGCCAGAAATGACGATATTGGGCCTAAAGCGGGACATCTCTACCACTTCATCCAAACGACCATTAAGATCACTCAACGAGGCTTCATTGCACAAAAGAACCGGAAAACCATCTGCAAAAGACATCTTACGTGCAGAGTTTGAAAATTCAGAATCGACCAAACGCACAGATGCTTCAGGCATATAAACTATGCGCGCCTTAGACCCTAGAAAATCCGAAATGGCAGCATCAACTGCTCCGTCCACCAAACCTAAAGCGGACACTTGATCACTCCATACTTGCACTAAACTAGGCTGCGTAAAAAGCGCTACTGGCAACGCTAAAGATAAGCACCCCTCGCAAGATAACTCAAGAATGCCACATTCAAAAACTGCTCGAATTTTCGCCATGAGCGGGTGAGCGCGCTGCGTCATAAACTTCCCCGACGCATCAACTAGCATAAAGCGACGATCTGACCCAGGGCCAAAATCATCCAAATGCATTTCCTGCAAGGGATTACCCTGAAGCGACTTTACGGGAAAACTAAATAACTGAGAAACAAGCATACTGACGCACCAAATCCAATTTTTTCGTAATTAACCACGAATGGAAGTGTGCTTTAAAAAGGTAATATAAGGAAGAAAATTTGGAGCGGGAAACGAGATTCGAACTCGCGACCCCGACCTTGGCAAGGTCGTGCTCTACCAACTGAGCTATTCTCGCTTTAACCGGTATCGGTTAGAAAAACTTCAATAAAGTCAGTCACTAAGCGGTCGCTTAACTGTCTGTCTCTCAGAAGTGGGGCGTATTGTAGGGACAATCATTTCCCCATGCAATACTTAATTTTTACTAATTTGGTGTTTTTACGCTATTTAACCTGCCTTCCATAAAAAGACAGGCGTTTTGTGAACCACGTTATGTTTTATCCTTATCGTCATCGTTCGGCAAGTCATCTGTCTCGCCAATATCGAAGTCTTCTAAGTTAAACTCCTCATCGTCAAAATCAGAGTCACTTAAATCCAAAGCTGCTTCAATTTCTTTATCCAGCGCGTCGTCCTGGTCTTCAGCCGCTTCTTCGATCGCCTGCGCTATGCTCGCAGCGACTTCTTCTTCGTCCTCTAAGGGCTGTTCTTCCTCTTCTTCAGGTTCGTCATCAACTACCTTCTCAAGCTCATCGACAACGTCATCAAGACCGCCGGACAAATCCATCGACTCATCCAATTCAGACATTGGCGGCTCTTCCTCTTCTTGTTCTGGCTCTGGCTCTGGCTCTGGGTCTGGCTCTGGTTTTGGGTCTGGTTCTGGTTCTGGTTATGACTCTGGTTCTGACTCTTCGACAAAGTCTAATTCATCATCCGAATCCATAAGGCTATCCATGACTGCATCATCAACAACCTCTTCGTCATCACTTTCTTTTGCCGCACGCTTCTTACGGACAAAGTAAAACACCGCACCAAGCATCGCTAACAACGAACCTACGCCTGCCGCAATCGCACCCCACAACATATACTTACTATCTTCTGTATCTGCCTTAGTTACATCGTCAACCACTGATTCTTCCGGCACAACGACTGGGTTAGCAAGATCTGGCTCAATCTGGGAATCTATTTGAGACTCAACCTGCTCTGCCTCTTTCGGCTCTTCTCCAACTTGGTCCAATTCTTCATCAGGTTTTTCTGAAGGCTCATTATTCGAAACAATCTTATTGGCTAGACCCATTGGAATTGGGAACTCAGCCTCAAACACCTGTGGACTAAAGCGAAACAAGCTGCCATCCAACTGCTTGCCCTTTACCTTTACGGCAACTTTATACACGCCATCACCCTTATCTGGGGCCACGGCCAAAAGCCACTTCTGCGAGACAGGGTCAAGCTCCACCGATTTTATAAGGCTGCTGCCATCTGGAGCTTTAACTTTGGCGAATACGCTCGTCTTGGCGATATCAACCTTGCCTGATAATGCCAACACTTCCAGTTCATAACTTGGGCCATCCGAATCTCGAGCAGAAAATTCAAAATCAAACGGCGACCTTAAGTTAATTGTTTGCTTAAACTTGCGCTTAAAAGTCTGACCATCGACCAGTACAGTTACGTCATACGCCCCCAGATCTTTAAGCTTAGTAATCGACTCGGTAAATACCCCGTCTTTATAATTTTCAATTCTCTTCGTGCCTTCACTACCGTCATGCTTCTGAACCTTAAGATCAACCTCTAAGAACTCTAAGAAGTCCGTATCTGTAATAAGGCCATTTTCATCCTGAAAGCTTGCGGCAACAACCAACTCGTCACCTACAAACACATTACTGGAGAGCTTTGTGACATCAAGTTTTAAGTTACTAACAACCGTAACACGACTATCTGGCTGAATATCCGCATCAATTAGCCATTCCCCCTCTAATGGCCGAACAACCGTTATAAGGTCATAACCTTTATCTTGATACCACTTTACATCTTCCGATTTTGAGTTCGCGTCATATGCTTTTTCATCGGGGCCAACTAAACGGGTTGGCTTTCCCGCGTCTCCGCGAAAAACCAGCGCCGTAAATTCTTCAATACTGGAATCAACAACAAAACCGTTACCCTCGATCGGAACTTGCTCTTTCGGCATAGCTTGATCAAATGCCTGCAGAAAAATCCGATTCAAGTCCTCAGGGGTTTCAGCTAGCGCAGATTGACCGCCCGTCTGGATTGCTAACTTATCCATCAAAGACTTATCCGCATGCTTCGAGAGCGCAACTGCATGAATCTTTGCGCCACTGCGCTTAAACTTATCTAGCACCGCACCTAAAATACGCTCGCGTTCAGCCGTATTCGTCTCTGGGTCTTTATCAATATCGACCATCCCATCAGTCAAAAGGATAAAGTGCGTATTCTGATAGGTCTCATCAGCGGAAAGGTTTTGCGAAGACTTTTCGAGAACAGCGCCAATATTGGTAAATAATGCTACCGAGTTAATTTCACTTGCTTTCGCCTTGGCAGACTGACGCCATTTATCGTCAACAGCCTGATACTTAATCAAGTTGTTAACCCACTGACCAAACGTCCATACCCCTGCTTTATTACCATCAGGCACGAGTTCGGTTAACAGATTAACCGCTGGGATTCTCAAGTTTTGGGGATCGTTTTTCTTCATGCTGCCAGAAATATCGATCAGCAAGCGCACATCAGCATCTGCGATATTATTAGCTTCGCTTGAATGCACCGTTAGCGGCGCGACAGAAAGCAAACAGAGCGTGGTAAAAGAAAGCGCGGACAGCGACTTTCGCAAAGCAGATAATTTTACGGACAACATAGGCTTGTCTTTCCTCCACAAAACCCACAATAAGAGCACCCAAAACAGCAGCAAAGTGTCATGCTCGCGCAGCGCAACTCATCTAATAACGGACAAATAATAAATAGGACTAACTAAGGTATAGCAGAAAATTCAACAAGAACAACGACATTTTAGAAAAACAACTTGAGGAAATAGCGATAAGGCACTGTTTTTATTACAATTATTTTACATACCTAAACCGAGGGACCTGCTCACCTTCAACCAACACTGTTTCTGTAAACATGACTAAAGGCCGAACCCATAAGCCCATTTCACCATACAAAGCTCTGTAAACGACGAGGTATTCTTCATTTTCACTATGCTTCGCAACATCAATCACTTCATAGCGCCCCCCTTTATAATGTTCATATAAGCCTGGCTCTAGCATCAACTTCTCTCCACTTCAATTCCCAAAAGGCGTCGCAGTACGGACTCAAGCATTACCACGAGAACCATACACGCACCAGCGCTAGCCATTAGAATAAGCGGTATAAATGCGACATCGAGATTACCCAAAGCCAATTCATACCCAGCAACTAAAAACGCTGGAACTAACCATGAACCCGCCCCTGATATAGTAGTCGGCGTTAGCAGCACGACTGCTACCGAAATCCTTAACAGCCGCCTTGAGCGACGAAGCCTAAGCCCCCTCGTCATGCGCCAAAAAATAATCAAACACCCCGTGGCAGACAAAAGATAAATAAGCCAAGCTACGGTATATGAACCTAGTTCAATCGGCATAAAAGTACTTACTCCAAATTTTTATGATAGCCCGTCGATGATGTAGACATCCCAATCATCGTCATCAACATCTGCTTCAGAAATCGCCCGGTCTTTCACCGACATCTGCGCTTCGTGCACAGTTCGCTTGGAACCGCTAACCAAATGATGCCAAGAAGGCAAAGCCTTGCCTTCACCAACCAGTCGATAAGCGCAAGAGTTTGGCAACCATTCCACCTCATCAATGTTATCTGGACTAAGATCCAAGCACATAGGCACGTGCTCTAAGCGAGTTTCATAAACTGAACAACGGCATTTTTCTAGGTCTAGCTTGCTACAGGCAATGCTCGTAAAGAAAAGCTCTTCCGTATCTTCATCCTGCAACTTGTGCAAACAGCATTTTCCGCAACCGTCACACAGGGACTCCCACTCTTCCGCCGTTAATTCGCTAAGAGATTTCTCCAACCAAAAGCTGGCGTTCGCACCGCTACTATCAGCCATGTAAGGTATCTTTTGGCGCAGGACAGTCGCCGACTAGTTGCTCACCTTTACCAGGAGGCAACTGCAAATAAAAGCCATTACTCTCAATATCTTCTAGGACCCGGCTCGCCTCCGTACGGGCAAGCTTTTTCTCAGGCGTTAGAATCATATCTAAAACGTGCTGAGGAGTACCGAAGAGCGATCGCAAGGCATCCGGAAGTTCAGTTAACTTAGTCGAACGATCAACGTACAGGTACATTTCAGACTTCTTCAAGCTTTTGTATACAGAACAAAAACGCTTAGTTGAATGTGTATAGCTCTTCATGGTTTCTATAAAGCCTTATCGCGCCAATCGCTCTATTCGATCAGCAATTAACTGTTTACGCCAACCCACTGTTTCCACTGGTAACGTATCGTTTTTTTCTCTAAACAAGTGTATCACCCAAGCCTCCATTTGCTTTCTCGCCGCTATCAACTGAGGATCAATCCCGGCCTCTGCCGCGGCAGATGACAGTTCTTTTTTAATAGCACGATAAAACTCAAGTTCTTTACCTTTTACTGGGCGATCGATTTCCTGAAAACTAGCTGGGGGCGTTCCATTTTCTAGCGACCCAAGCAAGTCCACTAGGGTCTGACCATACAAGCGCAACGACTTAGGCTTAACTTTATCTATAGAGCGCATGTAGTTTACATCTGTGGGCTTAGAGCGAACCACTTCAATTAATTGAGCATCGCTAAAAACCCAACTTTTTGGTACGTCTTCTTTTACTGCTAACGCATCGCGCCAAATAACCAGTTGCTTCAGAATGAATTGATCTGCTATTGAAAGATCCCAACCGCCTCTAAGCTTTAGGTAGGCCGCTTCCGGATACAAGCGCGGAGAAAGAATAGAGTCAACTTGCGCTGCGCACTCTTCTCTAACTGCATCTAACCATCCCGATTGCACACAACCCTCGAGCAATTTAGGGTAAATATCCGCCAAATAAAATACGTCGGCGGCGGCATAGGTTACTTGCTCCTGCGTTAAAGGGCGTCTCAACCAATTTGATCGCGTCTCAGATTTATCAAGTTCAACACCCAGAATTTTTTCTACCAACCCTTGATAACCAAGTGAAAGCCCATAACCTAAAAACGCAGCGGCCACCTGAGTATCAAAGAGACTGTTTATAGAGCAGTCACAAACATAAGATAGCAAATCAACATCTTCGCTCATCGAATGCATAACAATCTCAATGCTCGGATCTGCTAGCACACGACCTAAGGGTTTCAAACTCTTTAAAGCCAGAGGGTCAATCAAGTAAATCCCATCAGCATCCGCGATCTGGATTAAACCAGGCTTGGCAAAGTAGGTATTCGTTCGTTCAAACTCGGTATCAATAATTAAGTAGGCACACGACAACCAAGACTCAACTAAGCGCTCTAGGTCCGCATCGGTATCAATCCATACATAATCTATTTGAGGTAAATCTTTCATTATAAAATTGGTTTCCTACCGGAAAAAGCATGTTCGAGCGTTCCACCGTCGACGAAACCTAACTCCCCGCCCAGTGGAATACCATGAGCGAGCCTTGTTAGCAATATATCGTCCTGCTGCATAAGGTCAGAAATATAATGTGCAGTAGCCTCACCTTCGACCGTTGGGTTTGTTGCCAAGATGAGTTCTTTAACTGGATGCTTCGCAACCAAGGCAAGTAACTTGGGGATACCTATTTCATTTGGCCCGCGGCCATCTAGCGGCGACAGACTGCCACTGAGGACAAAATAACGCCCACGAAAATGATGCGCCTGCTCTACTGCCAATAAATCTGCAGCGGACTCTACGACACAAATAATCGAATCATCCCGCCGAGGGTCTGCACAAATAGAACACACTTCGGCTTCGCTAAAGTTATGGCAATCGTCACAGCGACCAACTTTTTCAACCGCGTTTGAAAGAGCTACCGATAGACGCTGACCTCCAACCCGCTGCCGCTCTAGAATACCTAAAGCCATGCGCTGAGCGGTCTTTTGACCAACGCCAGGCAAAACCCTAAACGCCTCAATCAGCTCATCAATTACTGGACCAAAACTCATACTCTACTCTTTCTAAAAATACTAAAATGGCATTTTAAAGCCAGGAGGCATACCCATACTCGAGGCCAAACCTGACATTGAGTTTTTGTTTTTTTCTTCAATTTTTCGCACGGCATCATTGACCGCTGCAGCCAACAAATCTTCTAAAAACTCTTTATCTTCGGTCAACACACCATCATCAAGCTCTACTTTCTTAACGTCATGCCTGCCCGTCATGGTAACACGTACCATTCCTGCGCCGGACTCCCCGGTTACTTCGGCGCTCGCTAACTCTTCTTGCTGCTTTTGAAGCTGCTCTTGCATTTTTTGGGCTTGCTTCATGATATCGCCCATATTTCCACCAACCATGCATTACTCCTAATTAGTCTTATTCAACAAATATCTAGTCAATTTCACCGAGAACTACAATGCTATCCTCTAGCAACTCGCCATCAAACTCATTCAACAAACTTTGGACATTGGGGTCAGAATAAAGTGACTTTTTAGTATCTTCCAAGCGCGCTGCAGTCATTCGTTCACGCCACATTGCTGGCGTTTCTTGACCTTCCAATAAACCTTCAACAAACTCCACGCTCGAAACATTCGTCAATATAGTTTTTATTGCCGCTTCGATACGTGTTCGGTGATTCTTCGTAAGCAATCGGTAATGCCCACTTTCTACGTACATTCGAGCACACGCATCGCGCTCGTCTTTGCACATATTAAACAGTAAATTTTGAGTCATCCCGCTTAGCCCTAAACGAATTGCTTGTCGCGGCCACACCATATCTTGAACAGATTCGTTCGAAGGACTTATTGCATCTGAGGCTTCAATTTTAGGTGCTTTTTTTTCTGGGATCGGCTCTGAAGGAGGCTCTTGTAAGGTTTCTGGAGATGTTTCTGCAGGCGCTTCTAAAGCGACCTCTGCCAAAGCTGCGGCATCAACTAGGTCAGAGGCTTTTTTTTTACTTTCTAAGGCCCCACTGTCTTCATAAGGAACATCATTTTCAACCGCCAAAAAGCCGCTATCGATGTCTGCGTAGGACGAGTCGGTATCTTGCTCCACTGCTTCCGTATACGCATCAACGGGCGGAAGCTCAATTTCTGGTTCACTCAGGTCACCGCTAACTATAGCT
The DNA here is from genome assembly GCA_034110885.1 of Oleiphilaceae bacterium. Classification (GTDB taxonomy): domain Bacteria; phylum Pseudomonadota; class Gammaproteobacteria; order Pseudomonadales; family Oleiphilaceae; genus PZPK01. The sequence continues at coordinate 70 of JAWUYI010000089.1, read as the reverse complement.
CTATCATTTGAACTTAACGCGTCATCTCTAGCTATCTCGCCTGAAGTTACTGCGTCAGCAACCGTTTTTT
>JAWUYI010000088.1:0-16696 GCA_034110885.1 Oleiphilaceae bacterium | reverse complement strand
CGTTAAAAAACACATGAAATGCAGCTGAAAGGTACATAGTTGTTATCGGCTTACCTTTTTGCGCCGTGTGCACAACGGGTGAATAAAACACGACATCATCGGCTAACAGGTCTTTTAGACCACTGACATATTTGTTTTCTAAAATTTCATGCCATTTCTCTACTACGTTCATAATAAATTCCTAATCCCTTACTGAGTTTTGACTAATTGGGCGATTATAACGCTAAGCCGGAACAAAACGTTTCGTCATCTGTAGACGCAGAGCTTATCATCTGCGCATTCATAGTTTTTCCTATTTAAGCAAAATACAGTGTTTCATTTTAATAATACTGTTGCTTCACCGTAACACCTTATCCTGTTTCAAAGCTTCAGTTTGGACTCGACAAAACAAGCCGGAGCTTAAAGTGCGTCACATTCACACAAAGACTTGCTATGCTTTAAACAATCATCAATTTTAGGAAGTGTTCATGCTGTCTGCAGACTTGCTGTCGTCACACTGGTTAAACGCCACGGCGGTTCTATGGTTTTTTATCTGTTTCAAAGGCTATAGCCAATACACGCGGGCACGCGTAAAAGATACGCCTTGCTTGGCGAGCATTCTCTATTTGGCACGTTTAAGTTGGATGAAAGAGTTGCTTGAGCGTGACATTCGCGTAGCTGACAATACTGCAGTCGCTAATCTAGAGCGAAGCGTGTCTTTCTTTGCCTCTACTACGATGCTTATTCTAGCGGGCTTGATGACCATTCTCGGCTCAACTGAAAAGGCGATTGGACTAATGGAAGATCTTCCTTTTGTCGTGTCCGCTTCTCGTGCTGAGTGGGAAATAAAAATTATGCTGTTAATTGTTGTATTCGTGTATGCTTTTTTTAAGTTTACATGGAGTCTTAGGCAATACGGTTTCGTAACCGTAATGATTGGTGCGGCGCCGAAGATCTCTCGGATAGAGAGCCCAAAGCAGCACAGCGCTGAAGCGGAGCGTATGGCGACCATGGGGTCGATGGCTGCACATAACTTTAATATGGGACTAAGAACCTATTACTTCTCTATTGCGATTCTAGCGTGGTTTATTAATCCCATCGTATTCATGTTCGCATCCGCTAGCGTTGTCTTCGTTCTGTATCAGCGAGAGTTTAAATCTGCGACGCTAAAGACACTGATGAGTAGCGAAAACCCAGCGCTTTAAACACTCTAGCTTTAAAATCCATACGCGAGGGTTGCAAACGAGGTGTCTTCGGTGTGCGTCGCAATGATTTGGACTACCCAGAAGCGCAAGCCCATTTCAAGGCCAAGCAATTCAAGATCTTCTAAGTCTCGAGGATTGTCATCATCCAAGACATGGTAAGACAAACCAAAATCGACACTCATAAAGCCAAACGAATTACTGTACGCGATATTGTATTTATGGCCTCTGGTGCCATGGCCATATCGAAACGCCATTCCCGAGAGCGAAGACCCTGCCCTTTGGTAATAGGCCAAACCAGCATAATGGGCATACCCAATGATATTATCATCATCGAGGTAGGCATAACGCGGTGTCCAGCCTCGACCGTCAAAGAAATCTAAATCCCACTCATCTTCTTTGGGTTCCAGTTCTTCCGCCATAACCGGCGTAATTTGAAGGCCCAAAGCAATTATCAAACCGAAAAGAAATTGACCGCACTTATTCATGAATCACTACTTTCTATTTAAAAACACGCTGAGCGCAAAATCCTACACAAAGGCCTTTGCCAAACCAAGCGATAAAACTCTCAATTGTGCGGGAGTGCTAACAAGTTCTTCTTTTATTCTGGTTTCTCTATCGTTAATCTGTCGTTAACCCGTCCTTAGTCAGTAATGAGCCTTAGGTCGCCGGCTTTCCGAGAGCTGCAATAAATCCTATAAACACAAATAAGAATCCTAAAAATACGATATGAAGAATAATACCAGCGAACCCACGACTCCTGCCAAACAGTCAACAACGTCAATCATTCAAAATGGCCAACCATTGTTAGGCCACTTCCCCCACCCGATTGACCACATCAATGGCTCGCAAACAGACTATCGAACGGTCATGAACCGACCCTCTAGCAAATTAAGAAAGTATTTTAGCTATAAGCAATTTCAGTATTTTGGCGCTGTGGGCACAGACCTGATTTTTGGCTGCGCATTTGCTGACATTCGATATATTGGGGCTTGTTTTGCCTACGTCTTCCGTCCGTCTGATGGTGCCATGCGTACCTGGCAATATAAAACGCCTTTGGCTATGGGCTTAAACATGTCTGATCGAACAGATAATGGCTCCAGCACATTTAAACTAGGATCTAAAAGTGCATCGCAACTTTACTCGATAAACGCTGAAGGTATACGGACCAAAACGCTAGAGATCGACTTCGGGGCAAGCCTAAAGGTCTCCGCAAGCATGACAGAGCCTTCAGATTACCAGACGCTAGCACAGTGCACGCCCTGTGCTGTAAATGGTTGGATCTATGCTCAGAAAACCGCAGCCCTACCCGTAAGCGGACACATAAAATCTGAACTAGGCGATTTTGACCTAGATGGCCTTGAGTGCTTCGGGCACCACGACTTATCTGCTGGCTTTATGCGCAGGGAAACATTCTGGAACTGGGCCTGCATCAGTGCACCAGCCACATCTCAGCGAGAAGCCTTAGGGCTAAACGTCTCTTGGGGCGTTAATGAAACCGGGTACTCCGAAAATTGCTTATGGATCGGTAGTCGTTGCCACAAACTACCGCAAGTGCAGTTTTACTTCGATCGCGATCAGCTTATGTCTCCATGGAATATACGCAGTCAAGATGAGCGAGTAATCCTAAGCTTTGAATCTATAGGAAAACATAGCGAAGTCCTTAATCTCGGGTTGCTCGCGACGAATTTCCATCAAATTTTTGGGCGCTTTACGGGCTATGTAATAGATGAGGATGGCCACAAACACGAGATAAAAGAGTGCTACGGATTCGTTGAAGATCAGTTTTCGCGATGGTAAGCGCGCACCTGTGGCCGAATAGATAAACTTTCAGGCACAATATGTCCTGATACAAATACCAAGCAAGTGCTAGGATGATCGACTAAATAATTCTAAGAATAGTGTTGTTAATAAAGACACAAACAACACGCACACCCCGTTTGATTACAAAAAAGGCGCGTTAACAATGAAGTCGTTTAAAAACAAAATTTGCGTAGTGACAGGGGCGGGTTCGGGCATTGGTCGCTCTCTTGCTATGGCTTTAGCGAAAGATGGCGCTAAGATTGCTATCTCAGACATTAATGAAGAGAACCTAAACGAAACCGTTGCCCTACTGAACCTTCCAAAAGGCAATGTTCTCGCAAAAAAGGTAGACGTTGCAAACCTTGAGCAAGTGGAGAAATTTGCTGCTGACGTAAAGAAAAAGTTCAAGGGAACCGACCTTGTTATAAACAATGCAGGCGTTGCGCTCTCACAAACCGTTGAAGACACCGACTACGAAGATTTTGAATGGTTAATGGGGGTAAATTTTTGGGGTGTAGTGTATGGCACCAAATCATTTCTACCCATGTTGAAAGAATCCGATGACGCGGCTGTCGTAAATATTTCAAGCGTGTTTGGCTTGGTTGGCATTCCAACCCAAGGCGCCTATAACGCGAGTAAATTCGCAGTAAAAGGTTATACTGAAGCGCTCAGACTGGAACTCAAAAACACCAACATTACGCCAATCACCGTACACCCAGGCGGCATTAAAACCAACATCGTCAACAACGCACGTTTTCGCCGTGGTGCGAACCCTAATGAAAGCAAAGACGACATGAAGAAGCGCTTCGACCAACTCACCTTTACCACTCCAGACACCGCCGCAAAAACTATTTTGAATGGCGTTAAAAAGAAGAAGCTTAAAGTGCTTATAGGCAAAGACGCATATCTATTTGATTGGGCTGGGCGATGGTTGCCACAAAGCTATCACAGAATTGTAAACGCGATTATCAAGCCTGATTTTTAGGCTTATGGCTTTTAAGGTGTAATATCGACTTCGACAAACTAAGTCGCACAAAAAAAGGGCAGCCATTGAGGCTGCCCTTTTCGCTTTCTGTAAGCTCGCATGGTTACTGAGCACACTAGTCCTTAGAAAACAATTTTCTCACCACCACATAGAACATTGGGGTTAAGAACAGCCCAAACACTGTCACGCCTATCATGCCAGAGAACACTGCAACACCCATGGCCTCACGCATTTCTGCACCTGCACCTGTCGACAGCACAAGAGGGACAACACCCATAATAAATGCCAGAGAGGTCATCAAAATTGGGCGCAAACGTAACTTACTTGCCTCAAGCGTTGCGGCTAACAATTCGTAGCCCTGATCCTGCTTATCTTTCGCAAATTCGACAATCAAGATGGCGTTCTTCGCGGCAAGCCCGACGAGCACTATAAAGCCAATCTGCGTAAATATATTGTTATCCAAGCCCCAAAGAATTACGCCAGTCATTGCTGAGAACAAGACCGTCGGGACAATGAGGATAATAGCCATCGGCAAGGACCATGACTCATACTGTGCAGCCAATACCAAGAACACCAACAGTACGACTAAGGGGAACACGTAGATTGCCGTGTTTCCTGCCAGGATTTGCTGAAACTTCAGATCAGTCCACTCATAGACCATGCCGTGCGGCAAGCTCTCATCTAGAATCTTGGTGATTGCCGCTTCAGCCTGCCCAGAACTAAACCCTGGCTTGGCCTGACCATTTAAATCCGCTGCAGGATAACCATTGTATTTGGTAATACGGTTTGGCCCAGCGCCATGACTGATGTTCACAAACGAAGCAAGCGGCACCATTTCGCCCTGTTTGTTGCGTACTTTAAGTCGCTCCAACTCTGCCTCATCTGCTCTGAATTGCTCGTCTGCTTGCACGTTAACCTGATAAGTCCGACCAAACATATTGACATCATTGACGTAGACAGTGCCCATGTATGCTTGCAAGGTGTCGAAGATATCCGAGATCGCAATACCATGTATCTTTGCTTTATCTCGATCTATGTTGATCTCTATTTGAGGTACGTTCACCTGAAAGAACGAGAACACGTTCGTCAATTCGGGTGTCATCCAAGCTTGTCCAACCACCTTCTGCGTCTCGCTAAACAAGCGTTCATATCCGAAATTCGCGCGGTCTTCGATCTGTAATTTGAACCCGCCCGTCGTACCTAAACCCAAAACTGGAGGTGGTGGAAAAATTACAACGAAAGCTTCACTGATCGCACCAAATTGCATATTCAGCTGCCCAGAAATAGCTTCAGCTGAAAGTTCAGGCGTTTGACGCTGATCAAAGTCTTTTAAGGTTACGAACACGATGCCCTCGTTTGACGACACCGTAAAACCGTTTGGCGATAAGCCGGGGAACGCGACGGAAGACTCCACACCGGGGTGCTCTAATGCAATGGCCGACATTTTTCGAATAACATCTTCTGTGCGATCAAGGCTAGACGCATCGGGTAACTGAGCGAAAGCAATCAGATACATTTTATCTTGCTGAGGCACAAAGCCCGTTGGTGTCGTTGCAAATTGATTCTGCGTGACAAACATGAGCCCTACATATCCCACCAGAACGATTGCTGATATGCGAATAACCCCCCTAACAAGTTTGGTGTAGCTTTCAGTTAAGGCGTTAAAAAACCTATTAAATGGCGCAAATAAGAAGCGCCCAAAAATACCATCGAGCAATCGTGACAACCAATCTTTCTTGGCGTCATGCGGCTTAAGTAAAACGGCCGCCAATGCAGGACTTAAGGTAAGAGAGTTGAACGTTGAAATTATCGTAGAGATGGCGATGGTCAAAGCAAACTGCTTATAGAATTGACCGGTCAAACCCGATATAAATGCCGTCGGAATAAACACCGCGCTTAACACGAGAGATGTCGCGATAATCGGCCCTGTAACCTCTCGCATAGCCTGCTTCGTCGCCTCAACAGAATCTTTGCCCAAGGCAATGTTGCGCTCGACGTTTTCGACCACAACGATCGCATCATCCACCACAATCCCGATCGCAAGAACGAGACCAAACAAGGTTAATGCGTTTAAAGAAAAACCGAAGAGATGCATGATCGCAAAGGTACCGACCAAGGACACCGGCACAGCAACCAAAGGAATAATCGCGGCGCGCCACGACTGTAAAAACAGCATGACAACGATTACCACCAACACCATCGCTTCCAATAAGGTTTTAACCACGGCCTCTATGGAGCCCCGCACGAAAACTGTTGGGTCATAAACAATTTTGTAATCCACCCCATCTGGGAAACTTTGCTTTAGCTCTTCCATGCGACTGCGAACATTGTCCGAAATTTCGATGGCATTTGAGCCTGGACGTTGAAAAATTGCGATCGCCGTAGCGGGCTTGTTATTCAATAAAGAGCGCAATGCATAAGAGTTAGAACCCAACTCAATTCGTGAGACATCTTTCAAACGCGTAATAGCGCCATTGTCGCCAACCCGAACGATTATATTTTCAAACTCTTCTAGGCTTTCAAGACGACCTTTCACTTTAATCAGCAACTGAAATGGGCTCGCTTCAGCACTCGGTGGCGCACCAATAGTACCCGCTGCGGCCTGCCGATTTTGCTCGCGAACAGCGGCAATCACTTCACTCGTAGTTAATCGCAATGCAGCAACAGCAACCGGGTTTAGCCATATACGAACGGCGTAATCGCCTGCGCCAAATACGGCGGCATTACCAACACCGTCAATCCGAGCAAGCTCATCTTTAACCTTTAAGTTTGCGAAATTCGACAAATACAGCATGTCATAGCGATCATCTGGTGATAACAAATGCACCACCATTGTTAAGTCTGGCGACGATTTTGTTGTGGTCACACCAAGACGTTGCACATCTTCAGGCAGACGCGGAATCGCACGACTTACACGGTTCTGTACTTGAACCTGAGCATCGTCGACATCCGTACCCAATTCAAAGGTAACCGTTATCGCTAAGCTACCGTCTGCTGTCGCCTGAGAGGACATATAAAGCATCCCTTCCACGCCATTGATTGCCTGCTCTAGAGGCGTAGCAACGGTTTCTGCCATGACCTCAGGGTTTGCACCAGGGTAGCTCGCATTAACGACCACTGTGGGCGGTACTACCGCAGGGTATTCTGTGATAGGCAATTGAAAGACTGTTAGCGCACCTGCAATAAAAATGAGCAAGGATAGAACGCTTGCAAAAATCGGGCGCTGAATAAAAAACTGTGAAAAGTTCATTGCGTAAGGCCCCTATTCTGCTGCATTGTTTAGTGCTGCAGGATCGCTTGCAAGTGCGGCTTGCTTCTGAACAATTTGCTGCAGTGCTTCAGGCGAAATCATTTCAGACACTTGTGGGTCAACGGGCATTCCCGGTCGCACACGCTGCAAGCCTTGGACAACGATCTTTTCATTTGCCGACAATCCAGATTCAACGACTCGAAGACCACCTAGTCGCGCGCCCAGTTTGATCGCACGGTATTCGAGCATATTTTCTTCACCAAGCACTAAAACATACTTGTTGCTCAAGTCTGTTGAAATAGCGGTTTCTTTGATCAAAACGGCTTCAGACTGTTCACTAACACGAACGTTCAGGCGTACAAAGCTGCCTGAAGTAAATTTACCATCAACGTTTTCAAATACAGCGCGCAAGCGAATGGTTCCGGTCGAGCGGTCAATTTTGTTATCTACAAAGTCGATACGGCCTCTGTGTGGGTAGTCTTGCTCGCCCACCAAATTCATCAATACAATGTTTTCTAGCTTGTCTTGACTGACACTGCGCAACTTTGAATAGATGAGCTCATCGACCGCAAAATAGGCATGAAAAATGTCATTGGAAACAATTTCGGTCATAACGGTCTCGCCTGAAGTGACGAAGTTTCCGCGAGTTGCAAACGCGCGCGAAATAACGCCGTTAATCGGCGAGGTCACGGTGCAATAACTGAGATTAAGCTTAGCAACATCGATGGCCGCTCTTAGAGAATCTGCGTCGGCAATGGACTTTGTTAACTGGGTATTTCTGTTGTCGAGCTGCTCTTGCGAAATGGCATTTTTAGTACGCAAACTTTCTGCGCGTGCAACGTCTCTTTTCGCCAACTCTATCTGCGCATCAAAGCTCTTCAATTGCGCTCGCAGTCGTTTCAACTCAGCTTCAAATGAGCGAGAGTCGATCATGAACAGGACCTGATCCTTTTCAACCACTGAGCCCTCGTCGAACTCAATACTTTTGATATGGCCAGAAACTTGGGGTATTAAATTGACTTGTTGTGCAGCCTGCAAAAGACCCGAATATATTTTTGCTTCGCTTAAGGGCGTTAAAACGACCTGAGCTACGTCCACCGGCATCGGCGGCATTTGCTGAGGTGCAGCCGCTTGCTCTGAAGCGCCCTGTTCTGAACAGGCGGTAAGCGCCAAAAAACTCAAACTAACTAGTGTAAGTGGTAAACAAAAAGCTCGAAAAAAGCGATAAGTCATGTAAGCTCCTAAAAGCAAAAAATAGTCGTGCAAAATTTAGGCGGCGATCATAACAAATCAACATTACAATCTCTAAACATATCTATAAAACAAAGCGTTCCGAGCATGATCAAATGACAGAGACTTCTCCCCTTGACCAAGAACAAGCGCATGAGCAAAAACCTGAAACGCTCGAGATTCTTTATAAAGATGAATATTTGGTTGCTGTGCATAAACCAGCAGGTTTATTAGTTCACAAGTCCCCTATCGATCGACACGAGAAGCGCTATGCAATGAAGATACTGCGTAACCAACTAGGACAGTGGGTATACCCGGTGCATCGCTTAGACAAGCCAACCTCTGGCTTGCTGTTATTTGCTCTAGACCAAGATACCGCGAATAAAATGTCTCTGCAGTTTGAACACCGTGAAATTAAAAAAAGATACCAAGCGATCGTTCGAGGTTTTGCGCCGGAAACATCTGTGATTGATTACCCGCTCAAGGAAATTGCTGCCTTCAAAAGCGAGCAGGCAGAGGCTGATTTAAAAGATGCTAAAACAGCTCTAAGCGAACTAACACGCTTACAATGCTATGAACTTCCTTTTGCAGACGGTCGATTTAGCACTAGCCGCTACTCATTAGTTGAACTCCGCCCTGAAACTGGACGCAAGCATCAACTAAGAAGACACATGAAGCACATTAGCCACCCTATCGTAGGCGATGTAAAATATGGCAAAGGAAATCACAACCGCATCTTCAGGGAACATTTTGACTGCCAGCGCCTCTTTCTTGCCGCAACCGACATGTCGTTTACACACCCGTTAACAGGCATAAGCCTAAACCTGCAATGCCCAATTGAGGCTGACTTTTCTCAATTACTAGAGAGCATAGAGAAATATAAGATTGAACATGCGCCTGACAGCAGCCTAAAAGGCCCCTAACAGAGTCGTAGCAACGCAAAATACGCTAATCAAGCAAGAACAGGTGATACGTGAGTTCATTAGAAATAGACAAACAGCATATTTGGCACCCCTACAGTGCAATCGGGTCCGACCTACCTATCTTCCATGTTGACTCGGCTGAAGGATGCTATTTAACACTCAAGGACGGGCGCACGTTGCTTGATGGTATGTCTTCATGGTGGAGCACCATTCATGGCTACAACCACCTCAGACTAAACCAAGCCATCGAAACACAACTTAAGTCGATGAGCCATGTCATGTTCGGAGGCTTAACACACGACCCTGCTATCGAGCTCACCAAACGCTTACTGGCTATGCATGACCCTTCGCTAGAATGTGTGTTTTTCGCTGATTCAGGCTCAGTGTCTGTCGAAGTCGCCCTAAAGATGTCGATCCAATATTGGGCAAGCAAAGGAAAGCGTAACAAACAAAAGTTTTTAACTGTGCGCAAGGGCTATCATGGGGACACATTTGGCGCCATGTCTGTATGCGATCCCGTTGGAGGAATGCACACTCTATTTGAAGGTGCTCTGAATCAAAATTTCTTTGCGCCCGAGCCTAACACCCCTTTCGGCGAAACGTGCCCTAAAGAAGAGCTCGAGCCACTACGCGCCTTGTTTGAAGAACACCAACAAGATATAGCGGCCATGATAATAGAGCCCATCGTGCAGGGAGCGGGCGGCATGCGCTTTTACTCTGCCGACTACCTTAACCAACTAAGACAAGTGTGCGATGAGTTCGAAGTACTCTTAATCTTCGATGAGATAGCAACCGGCTTTGGGCGCACTGGAGAGCTTTTTGCGTACAAACACACCAACATCGTTCCCGATATTATTTGTATGGGCAAGGCACTCACTGCGGGCTATATGACGATGGCGGCAACAATGACTACGCGAGAAATTGCAGAAACCATTCAGTCAGGGGAACCGGGTGTATTTATGCACGGACCAACGTTCATGGGCAACCCTTTAGCCTGCAGCGTGGCATGCGCAAGCTTAGACTTGCTAGTGGACAACGACTGGCAAGCAAACGTAAAGCGTATTGAAAAAGCCTTAAAGGAAAACCTTAGCCCCTGCCAACAACTCGAAAGCGTTCAAGAAGTCAGGGTACTAGGTGCGATTGGTGTTGTTGAAATGAAACAGCCAGTTGACATGGTAAAGATACAACCCGCCTTTGTTGCGCATGGTATTTGGGTGCGACCTTTTGGAAAGTTAGTTTATGTGATGCCGGCTTATATTATGAGCAATGAGCAAATTTCGACACTTGGAGCCCAAATTTATAAAGTGCTCAGTACGAGCGCTTAGGAGTACAAAAGCATCAAGTAAGCGCCGGACGACCGTCAAACAAGCCGCCAGCAAAAAAGCTATGCTTTTTTAAGCAGCGCATACTTACCACGGAACGTTGCACACGTTTTGTTATGGCTGTCCTTCACGACAACACTTACCTCAAAGCTTGCTTTGCCACGGCGCAAAAACGTTTCTTGAAAGAGTTTCAGTGCTTCATCACTTGGCGCTTGCGCTTGCGCTCTTAAAGTTTCACGTAAGGGTCGCAGATACTCAATTTCAGCCTTCGCAACAACTAAGTCGCCATCACAGCCAAGTTCATTCGTTTTCAAGCAGCTCATACCCCAAGCCGCGGAAACACAAACATTATATAAGCTGCCGCCAAACGCTGTGCCTTTATCGTTTATATTCTCTTCTAAAGGCGCACTTAAAACCAAGCTATGGCCATCATAAGACTCGACTGAAAGCTTTGCTGCGCGAGCAAGCGGGACGTTCAACAACAAAAAATCTTGCAAGCCTCTAGCTGCTTCGGAGTAATTCATAATGGGCTCTCAATACCTAAGTAATTAAGCAGTTTATACTTAAAAAGCTTATTCTAGACTTTTCAAAAAGACAAAAAAGGAGGCCAAGGCCTCCTTTTTCAAAACATACTCTCAGGATGCTTATGCGTCTTCAGAGATGTCTTTCATTGAAAGTTTGATACGACCACGGTTGTCGACATCAAGAACTTTCACTTTAACCATTTGGCCTTCAGACAATACGTCTGTCACATTCTAAACACGCTCATCAGAGATTTGCGAGATGTGAACCAAACCATCTTTACCAGGAAGAATGTTTACGAACGCGCCGAAGTCGACAATTCGCTCAACCTTACCTTCGTAGATCGCGCCAATTTCTGCTTCCGCAGTAATCGCGTGAATACGATTGATAGCCGCTAGCGCCATGTCGTTGTTTTCAGCATAAACACGGATAGAACCATCGTCTTCGATATCGATCGACGCACCAGTTTCTTCTGTGATCGAACGGATGGTTGCACCACCCTTACCGATAACATCACGAATCTTATCTGGGTGCACGCTCATGGTGTGCATAGAAGGAGCTTTTTCAGAAATCGAATCACGAGGCGTGTCGAGAACTTTAGCCATCTCACCAAGAATATGGATACGCGCTTCATTCGCTTGTTTTAGAGCGATGTCCATAATTTCTTCATTGATACCTTCGATCTTGATATCCATTTGAAGTGCAGTAATACCTTCGTCCGTACCTGCTACTTTAAAATCCATGTCGCCCAAGTGATCTTCGTCACCCAAGATGTCCGTAAGAACCGCGAAACCGTCGCCTTCTTTAACAAGACCCATTGCAATACCAGCGATAGGAGCAGCTAGTGGAACACCCGCGTCCATCAATGCCAAACTTGCACCACACACACTTGCCATAGAGCTCGAACCGTTCGACTCAGTAATTTCTGAAACGATACGTACCGCATATGGAAATTCTTCAGCCGTAGGCATCAAGGCCTGAACGCCACGCTTAGCCAATTTACCGTGGCCAACTTCACGACGACCCGGTGCACCCATACGACCACACTCACCAACCGAATACGGAGGGAAGTTGTAATGCAGCATAAAGTTTTCTTTGTATTCGCCTTCAAGAGCGTCAACGATTTGTGCGTCACGAGCCGTACCAAGAGTTGTCGTTACGATCGCCTGAGTCTCACCACGAGTAAACAAAGCAGACCCGTGAGTGTTCGGCAATATACCTACTTCAACGCTGATTGGGCGCACCGTGCTGTTGTCGCGACCATCAATACGAGGCTCGCCCGCAATGATACGATCACGAACGACTTTCTTCTCTAGCTTGCTAAAGTAAGCCTTAACATCTTCTTCACTCGGAGCATCTTCAGCATCTGTTGCAAGTGCTGCAACCGCAGCTGCACGCAACTCAGACAGTGCGTTGTAACGCTCCATCTTTTCACTGATCGAGTATGCTTTAGCCATGCCTTCAGCATAGCCAGCTTGCATGCTTTCTTGCAAAGAAGTATTCACCGCTTCTGGCGTCCACTCCCATTGCTCAGCTGCTACTTCAGCCGCAAATTCTTTAACTGCCGTTACGACAACTTGCATTTCTTTATGGGCGAATAGTACCGCGCCAAGCATCTCATCTTCTGTCAGCTCTTTTGCTTCTGACTCAACCATAAGTACGGCGTCTTGGGTACCCGCTACTATCATGTTTAAAAGTGAGTCTTCTAATACTTCATGCGTCGGGTTTAACGTATAGCCACCTTCATCGGTGAAGCTCACGCGTGCAGCGCCAATAGGGCCGCTAAATGGAACACCTGATACAGCCAAGGCTGCAGACGTACCAATCATCGCCGCGATATCTGGGTTATGGTTTTTGTTTGCAGATAGAACCTGACAAACGACCTGTACTTCGTTTTTGAACCCTTTAGGGAACAATGGACGAATCGGACGGTCGATCAAACGTGAGGTCAATGTCTCTTTTTCTGAAGGACGGTTTTCACGTTTGATGTAGCCACCAGGAATTTTACCAATAGAGTATTGACGCTCTTGGTAGTGCACAGACAAGGGGAAAAAGTCTTGTCCAGGCTTAGCTTTCTTAGAAGCGGTTACGGCTACTAAAACGCTTGTATCATCGATTGTTACTAAACCAGCACCTGCTGCTTGGCGTGCCACACGGCCAGTTTCTATAGTGACGGTAGAGTTACCGTATTGAAATTGCTTTGTTACCGGATTCACATCGGCTCCTTAAATTTATCAAAAAATCATCAACAAAGGGTGTCACAGATTACTACACCTAAAGCTTTATGCTTGAGCATTCTCTGCTAGCTATTAGCGCCCAAAAAACGCTCAGCTATAAAACTTTATTGTAAATCTGTAAACACCTTTGGCTTTTGCCTTTCGGCTTAGGCTAACGCCCGTTTACAACTAATTAAAACTACACTTAACTTTCAGAGCACCTAACCCGTTTTCTTCAGGTACTTTAAACAAAAATACCGGACATCCCTCAAGGAGATACCCGGTACTCAACGTCAGCTTGGAAAACGCTTCAAGAGCTGTTTCGCCATACTTAACAATTCGATCTGATTAACGACGTAAACCAAGACGTCCAATCAAAGAAACGTAACGCTCTGCGTTCTTACGCTTCAAGTAATCTAGTAACTTACGACGCTGGTTAACCATGCGGATCAAACCACGACGTGAGTGGTGATCATGGATGTTACCTTTAAAGTGTGATTGCAACTTGTTGATGTTGTGCGTCAACAATGCAACTTGAACTTCAGGAGAACCTGTATCGCCTTCAGCTTGCTGGTAATCAGCAAGGATCTGAGCTTTTTCTGCAGCACTTAATGCCATGTCTATATCCTCAATATGCTAATAAAAATGCGTCTTGACCACGCATACGTACAGTCAAAACATTTAAGCCGGTATCGACTTGAAATTTACGAGTCTTTTCGGTTGTACCTGACCTTCTGAATCAAGTTCCACAACCCCTGCAAATACATACTCTTCACCTAGTTCACATGGGAAGGTAATGTTAGCAATGGCGCCCACCATTTCTTGTACTGCTTCTTTTGGAGCATACAAACGGTGCAGGCCCGAATTTTCAACGGGCGGTATTCTAACCGCTTGTCCGTGCAATAGCGACCTTGTTTGAGCATTATTTGCCGTTATTTTCGGCATTTTTGGTAACAAAATGTCACTTGGCCTCAAATACTGAGCGAGAGCCGCATGATCACCCTCAAGAGCCACCAAGGTTTCTAAGCTCACCGTATTCTGGAGGTGAAAATGCCCGGCCTTGTAACGTCGCAACATTGATACATGCGCCCCACAGCCTAACTCAAGCCCGATATCTTCGACTAAAGATCGAATATACGTTCCTTTACTACACGATACGCTTAGGTCCAGCGTGTCCCGAGTACGCCCAGTCAACGCTAATTCAAAAACGTTAATAGGCCGCGCAGGACGTTCAACAGTGATGCCCTTACGCGCCCACTCATAAAGAGGCCTCCCTTGATGCTTAAGTGCCGACCACATAGTTGGAACTTGTAGGGTCTCTCCACGAAAACCATCCAGCACTGCTTCGAGCTGAATCTCATCATAATTATCGACATGCCGCTCTTCGACGACCGCGCCTTCGCTGTCACCGCTCTCACGAATGACACCCAGCTGCGCAGTGGTGTAATAGCCTTTGTCAGCATCTAAGAGATAACTTGCATACTTAGTGGCCTCACCAAAACAAATTGGCAAGACACCCGTAGCAAGGGGATCGAGCGCCCCAGTATGACCTGCTCGCTGTGCATCAAACAACCAACGCACCTTTTGCAAAGCATTATTACTAGACAAACCGAGAGGTTTATCTAGAAGCAAGACCGCATCAATAAAACGGCCTTTTTTTCGTCTACCCACTAAAAGACTTCCTCAAATTAACGTATCAAGAGTCTTCTTGTGGGCCGAGTTCGGCATCTTTTGCGCGCGCTTTGTTGATAAGGGAGTCAAGACGACGCCCATCACCTACCGACGAGTCAAAATGAAAACGCAGTTGAGGAATCGTACGCAACTTGATCATTTTACCAAGTTGACTACGCAGAAAGCCGGCCGCCGCATTTAAGACTTTTAGGCTTTCTTTCACCTCTGGAGAGTTCGCATTATTTTCATCAAGCGTTAACAGTGTGACATAAACGTCTGCGTAACCGAGGTCTCGCGCTACGTTTACGTCATTCACCGTTACCATACCAACACGCGGATCTTTGAGCTCTGTACGAATCAGTGCCGCTAAGTCCTTCTGAATTTGGTCAGAAATTCTATCGGTTCGACTAAATTCTCGTGCCATATTCAATCACCCTACGCTAGCGTACGCTCAACAGAAACCTTATCGAAGACTTCAATCTTATCGCCCACTTTAACGTCATAGTTCTTAACACCGATACCACATTCAGTACCTGAACGAACATCATTCACATCATCTTTGAAGCGGCGCAATGACTCAAGCTCGCCTTCGAAGATCACTATATCGTCGCGTAATACACGAATCTTCTTATTACGGTAGATGGTTCCTTCAAGCACCATACAGCCAGCAACCTGACCAAATTTAGGTGATCTAAAGGTATCACGCACTTCAGCAATACCGACGATGTCCTCACGGAACGCAGGAGCCAACATGCCCGTCAACGCTTGCTTAACATGATCGATAATTTCATAAATGATGCTGTAATAACGTAAGTCTAGACCTTCTTCATCGACAATCTTCTTCGCCGAAGCATCTGCTCGCACGTTAAAGCCAACAATAACCGCGTTGGTTGCCAAAGCCAAACTTGCATCAGTACCCGTAATACCACCGACACCGCTAGATACAATCTTGACCTGAACTTCTTCGTTACCAATTTCGTTCAATGCTGCTGTAAGCGCTTCCAGAGAACCACGTACATCCGTCTTAAGTACGATATTCAGCATCTTAACTTCATCAGCACCCATGTTCGCAAACATGTTTTCAAGCTTAGCTGCCTGTTGACGCTGCAAGCGATCCTTACGGCTCTTATCAGCACGTAACTCTGCTACTTCACGAGCCTTACGCTCATCAGCAACCACGACAAAGTCGTCGCCCGCATCAGGGGTACCGTTCAAGCCGAGTATTTCTACTGGAATAGAAGGACCCGCCGAGTTGCTAGAGCGACCCGCTTCATCCGTCATCGCTCTAACACGACCATAGAAGCTACCAGCAATCACAATATCGCCACGCTTAAGAGTACCGTTTTGAACGAGAACGGTCGAAACCGCGCCACGCCCTTTATCAAGACTCGACTCAACCACAACACCTTTTGCCGGCGCGTTAGGAACAGCCTTCAACTCCAGCATTTCAGATTGCAATAACACAGCATCCAGCAGTGCATCAATACCATCACCGGTGTGAGCAGAGACAGGAACAAACTGAACGTCGCCACCCCAGTCTTCTGGAATCACTTCTTTCGCAGCCAATTCATTCTTAACACGATCTGGATCAGC
>JAWUYI010000087.1:0-21173 GCA_034110885.1 Oleiphilaceae bacterium | reverse complement strand
ATTAGTAATTGCTTTAGATTCATAAAGAAATGCTGCGCTCGCTAAGTTCGGCGTTCGAAGAGAATCCATTGAACGCTCGGGTATTATTGGACGGTATGTCTTCTAGAATACGGGATAAGCTTGGCCCTTTTTCTATTTCTTCTTGGCTGAAACTTTGGGAGGGCCTGAAGAAATAAGCTTGGTCGTTAGTTGCAGTGCTAACACGAATTCCGCCAAACTCCTTGTTTAACAAAAAGTGGCTTCCCTTACTTGTATAACCTATACCGTAAATATCTTCTTGTATCTGGCCAAACTGCCCTTCTGTGATTGATGTTATTTTTGTTCCATCATCAGATTTCGTAGTGAAGGTGAGCTTTCCATCTGATGACTCGGAGTCATATTGGTAAACGTATGGGGATACTAGACTATAGGATGCGGTTGGTTGGCTTGATACAAGCAAAAGTATTGTGTCTGCCTGATTAGGTCCGCCATTGGCAAACACGAATAAACTGTCTTCGATTAATTGATTTAAATTGGTGTCTTCAAAGCTTGTTGCAACCCATGAAGTCGTCGAAACGGGTTCTCCAAGGACATCTATTGTATTAAGCACATTTGCATAGATATTTATGCCGTCAGTTCGGTGCTCGACTAGGTCTGCAGAAATGATCAGCTGTTTCTCTGATGCCCCTGGTGTGTTGGGCTGAACGCTAAGCGTTTGAAAACTAGCGTAACTTTTTTCCATAACCAAAGAGCCTGAAGTCATTACGCTAAAATTTAAGCCAGTCAAACTAGGTGACTTGGTTGTAGCGATTTCTACTAAGTTATTAGCCACTTCATGGCGGTAAATGTGGTCGTCATCTTCAAATGCTAAGTAGCGATCTGATGATTCAAGTGGGATCGCTTGGCTATCATCACTTAGATTTAAAGTCGCCAATGATTGTTGAAAATATGCTTCTACTTTAGCCGACGGGCTTACTGTTTCGCTAGGTGCTAGTAATTGTTCGATTACAGTTGTTGTAAGCTTGTATATTTCTTGGTCTCTTTGTATCACGAGTAATGAGTCGTTTATTCCGAAGATGAATGGCGGTGTTGATGCGAAAGGAAAATTAATTTCCGCTAACGGGGTGCCTTGGTAGTCTCGAACCTTAAGTGTTTGAGAGTCTCTGTCATGCCCCACCCAAATAGATCGACCTTTTTTAGTTTCACCTGTTTCGGGTGAAATAGCTTCGTAGGTTGGGCTGATTAAAAAAGCTCCAAAAACTTCGCTTGTTCGCACATCCCTCGCATTGCTAATAGTGTTATTTTTGCTGGGCTCAAAATCGAGCAAGAAGTAACGGTCAGTGTCTCGGCTACATTGAACGCCATTTTTTAGACTGACGTTTATAGCTGTGTCGTGAATAGTACTCAGGTAATAGTCACTAGTAGACTCAAGTACGGAAGGGGCGGGCCTTTCCGCGATGTGAAGCCCACATATGTCCTGCGAAAACGTTTGTAATGTGTAGGTTCGTTGAGCGGCAGATTTGCTGTAGTCCAGCAGTTTTACTGTCTTATCGTCTACATACACAGCATATTCGAATCCGGGCTTCGACTCGTCTGTATCAAGGGCGACGGCCATGCCTTCTCCGTCGTTGAAACTAGCGAGTTCTGTTGATATTCCATTGGATGGGTTATACGAATATATTTTCCCAACTTGTTGTCCGCTGACGTCTTCGTTAGAAAAGTAAACATTAATTGAGGTTATCTCTTCTTCAGCAACTTCTGCTTTCTTTTCTTTGCTGCACGCGCCTAACGCAAGAATGCAAGTGAGTAGTGCCCACGTACTAGCGGTTCTTAACGACATAAAACCCATGAAGTTGGCTTTCCTTGAAGTTGATAATAGTAACCGACCCAGTATATCGGTCTTACCAAGGTAAAAAAAATCCAACAAAAATGATTGGGATAAGGGTCACACTTACACTGTGCGCCCCATGCGTTTAAGCGTGAATAATGCGCTTTAGATAGGCATAAGCATCCGCTTTACCTTGCTCGTAAGTTTGTTTTACTAAGTTAGGACTTGTGTAGTCCCACCCGTCGATGGGGACGACTGATGACGGTTGAACGTAGGTCACGTTGGCTACGGAGGGAATATTTTTATAAGGACGCGAAAGCAATACTAGAGTTTGAGAGTTTGCATGGTCAACACCATGAAGTGGAACGTTATCCACCATTCCTCCGTCTAATACCGGTTTGGTATTTCGGTACATGATAGGGGTAAAGGGAGGCGTGCAGGACGAACTTAGTATGATCTCTGAAAGTTCATCAACGGTATTTGCCTCTTGAGCCTGAATAAACTCAGATTTGAAACCGAGCTGTCTACCGAGCATTGGGTGTACGGGCTGTTTGATTTTTTTCTCTATTTGGTAGGCAAGCAAGCCAACCGCAACGCTGCTTCTAGGACCTAGCCAAGATGGGATGTGTGCGACTAATATATTGTTTTTAGGGCCTTTTTTTATGCGCTCGAGGCCTTTTGAATCGATCGACTTATGGATGATTTCTCGGTAAAGCTTTGCATGAGGGTGGACGGCTTCTTTGGTAAAAAGGTTACCCCAATATCGATTTTTAGGGTTTCGGCCCTGAACTTCCATAGTATGCTCGAGCGTTTGTTCGACACATCCAGAAAAAATGGCGCATGAAATTGCTGAGCCTGCGCTCACGGAGGCAACGTTCTTAATCTTTAGATCGAGCTCTCGGCTAAGTGTCTCGTAAAATCCTGCTTGCCAGAAACACCGGTTACCGCCGCCCGCAAAAACAATGTTGTCATAATTCATCAAATGCTCTTTCTTCTTGTGCTTTACCAAGTTAATTGTATGTGTTGCTACTTATGCTGAATCGCGCTCATATTCTTGCATAGTTCAAGCCATGAAAGGATACCTTTGCTCATATATTTATCTTTATGATGAATTAGGTAGAAGGCCCGCTTAAAATTACGGTGGTGTACATTGAGTGGTATCAGGCTGCCTCGTTTGAATGCGTCTTTTAGGGTGATTCGTGATAAACAGCCGATGCCTATATTGCATTCGACGGCTCGTTTTATTGCTTCCGTGTGCTGCAGTTCAATGGATATATTCAGATCGCTAATAATCCCATGCATAGCGTAATCGAACGCTTGCCGTGTTCCTGAGCCGCTCTCTCTCAAAACCCAGGCGGCCTGTTTTAATTGTTCATCGTTGAGCTCGGACACTGTCGCAAAAGAGTGCTCTGGCGAGCAGAATACGACTAGCTCATCATCGAGCCACGACTCCACTACTAAGTCGGGGTGGTTGATCTCGCCCTCTATCAGTCCTACGTCTAACTCATAGTTCAGTACGCGATCAGCAATATCAGTTGTGTTTGCAACGTCGAGTTGAATCTGAGCGGAGGGGAAAGCTTGTTTGTATCGCGAAATCATCTGTACGGCGAGGTAGTTCCCGATACTTAAGGTCGCGCCAATATTGAGCTTACTTTGCCCCGTCTGTTGAGCAAATGAGTTTTGAAGGTGTTTTGCTCGCTCAAAAACGGAGTTTGTTTCCTGAATTAGCGATCGCCCTAATTCACTTAGGACTAATTTCTTGCCAACTCGATCAAATAGCTGGATGTTAAACTGGGATTCAAGCGTCTTCAGCGACTCGCTCACAGCCGACTGAGACATAGCCAGTTGCTCAGCAGCGATGCTGACGTTCTCATACTTAGCCACAGACAAGAACACTTCAATGTGTTTTAACGAATATCTCATTATGCATACTCTAGCTATATCGGACTTTCCGAATAATTATATTTAAATATCCTGATGTGCAGATATCATAGAGCGAGCTAGAATGCATCTCAAGTTTTATTGGAATTGATTGGAGAAACAACTATGGCTGGTTTCATGACAGAAACAGTGACAAGCGTTAAACACTGGAACGATACATTGTTTAGTTTTAAAACGAGTCGAGATCCGTCGTTTAGGTTTAAAAATGGTCACTTTATAATGCTTGGCTTGCAACACGAAGGGAAACCCTTGATGCGCGCATACAGCATTGCAAGTGCAAACTACGAAGAAGAATTGGAGTTTTTTAGTATAAAAGTAGCGGATGGCCCGCTTACGTCGAAGCTTCAGAAAATTCAAGTTGGCGATGAGATTTTGCTGAGTAAAAAGCCTACCGGCACGCTCATTTTGGATAACTTGTTGTCGGGTAGGAATTTATACTTAATCAGTACCGGTACTGGTTTGGCGCCTTTTATGAGTATTATTAAAGACCCAGAAACCTACGCAGCGTTTGATAAAGTTATTTTGACCCATGGGACGCGCTTTAAATCAGAACTGGCGTATCAAGAAGAGATAGAACAAGAACTTCCTGATAATGAGTACTTCGGTGAGTATGTGAAAGATCAGTTGATCTATTATCCGACGGTAACGCGAGATGAGTTTGAAACGAAAGGACGTATTACAGACGCTATGCGCAGCGGTAAGTTAACACAGGATATAGGCTTGTCAGACTTAAGTGTGGAGCACGACCGTTTCATGATTTGCGGCAGTCCTAGTATGCTAAAAGAAACATGTGAGATTCTAGACGGGATGGGCTTTAGTGAAGCTAAGCAAGGAAATCTAGGGCATTATGTTATAGAGCGTGCTTTTGTTGAAAGTTAAATGTGTTGATTATAGGCGCGTTGCCGGCCCCTGCTAAGTAGTGTGTCACCTCTAAAAGCAGCAACGCCTCTCATTGGGTTTGCTACTTGCTCCTCAGGCACTAAGTATAAAATGTGCTAATCAACATCAACACATTCATCGTTGCTGAGCTGAACTGTTTATAATAAATGGTTCGCTCATTCACCGATAAAACCGCCGGATTGGCGCGTCCACAGATGGGCATAAATACCTTTCTTGGCAAGAAGTTCTTGGTGAGTGCCTTGTTCTGCAATACCCCCGCTTTCGAGCACAATTAAACGATCCATTGCCGCAATGGTTGATAGTCTGTGTGCTATGGCTATCACGGTTTTGCCTTCCATTAACTGGTTGAGACTGGCTTGAATTGCAGCCTCAATCTCTGAATCTAAAGCGGACGTAGCTTCGTCGAGAATCAAAATGGGAGCGTCTTTCAAAAGAACTCGTGCGATTGCAACACGCTGGCGTTGCCCGCCGCTTAGTTTGACTCCGCGCTCGCCAACATGCGCATCGTAGCCGATACGACCCGCAGCATCCGAAAGCGAAAGAATGAATTCGTGGGCCTCAGCTTGTTTAGCCGCGTTGATGATCTCAGAGTCCGGCGCATTTGGTTTTCCGTAAGAGATGTTTTCTCTGACCGACCGGTGGAGCAGGGATGTGTCTTGCGTGACTACACCTATTTTTTCTCGAAGGCTTTCTTGTTCAACTTTCGATATATCTTGCTCGTCTATCAAAATCTGCCCTTTTTCCAATTCGTGAAACCGCAGGAGTAAATTAACAAGTGTTGATTTGCCTGCACCTGAACGTCCTACTAAGCCAATTTTTTCGCCAGATTTGATGTGTAGGTTAAGATTGCTCAATACGTCTTCGTTTTTCTCGTAATGAAACGTGACGTGATTAAAATCGATTTGTCCTCGGCTAACCTTAATCGGCTTGGCCTTCTCTATATCCTGCACAGTTTTCGGTTGCGAAAGAGTGTTCATGCCATCTTGTACCGAGCCTAAGTTCTCAAATAGGCTGGACACTTCCCACATGATCCATTGCGACATTCCGTTTAATCTTAATGCCAAGCCTACAGCGACAGCAATCGCGCCTGTGCTCACAGAGTTTTGAGACCAGAGATAGATCGACAAGGTTGATACTGAAAATAAGAGTAAAGAGTTGAGCGCCCAGACTGATATGTTTAGCTTGGTTACCAGTCGCATCTGCGGGTGCACCGTCTGCAAGAAGCCATCCATCGCTTCTCTCGCATAGTCTGCTTCGCGCTGCGAATGACTAAATAGTTTTACCGTGGATATGTTGGTGTAGGTATCAACGATGCTGCCCGTCATTGCCGACCGTGCATCGGCTTGCTTCGCAGAAATGTGTCTCAGCTTAGGGATGAAAACTGTGAGTGCTAAGACATAGCCTGTCAGCCAGAATAGTAATGGGATGCTTAGGTATGGGTCAGCAGTTGCTAGCACGCCCACCATGCCAATGAAGTAAACGCTAACGTAAAGCAATACGTCGAGCAGCTTCATGACTGTTTCGCGCACAGATAAAGCGGTCTGCATAAGCTTTGTCGCAATTCTTCCTGCAAATTCATCTTGGTAGAAAGAAAGGCTTTGACCAAGCAAATAGCGATGAGCCTGCCAGCGAATTCGCATGGGATAATTGCCAAGCAACGCTTGGTGGATAATGCTGGAATGAAATAAAACAGTGAGCGGTAACGCTAGCAGAACGATTGCTGCGTAGCTGACTAGTGTGTTTTTATGCTCAGTCCAGAGCGTGTCGGGAGTAGAGTTTCCAAGCCAATCGACAAGTTGACCAAGGAAGCCAAATAAACTGACTTCCATAATGGCAATGCAAGCAGTAAGTATAGCCATGACAGCAAGGTGTGGGAAAACACCCGCCGTGTAATGCAGGCAAAACTTCAACAGAGAATCCGGCGCTTTGTCGGGTTCTACTGGTGGAAATGCATCGATAGAATTTTCGAAGAACTTGAACATGAATTGCCTAAAGGTTTTGGGGCGAATAGAGGCTGCTTAGCAACGGGTGTTGGCGTATGCGATTATAAACAGTTGTTACTCTATACTCATAGACTAAGAACTTGGATTTAATTTAGAAATACCTAGGCTTGAATGGGAGGTCAGTTTGTTTGCACGCATATCGTCTTTAAAAGAGCAGGGTTTTGAATGGTTGATGACACCGCCTAAGTCGACTCAAACAGTGCAGGAGCGTTTTGTGCATAGGACGGTTCGCGTCACGTTTGCTTTAATTAGAGACTTGATGAATGGGCAGGTGAACTTGCACGCAATGAGTCTAGTCTTCACTAGTATTTTGTCGATCGTACCTCTGCTCGCACTGAGCTTTTCGATTCTTCGTTATTTTGATGTGCAAAACCATTTTTTGCCTGTGATCGAAAACTTTCTTGAGCCGATGGGCGATAAAGGAATGGAAATCCATCAAAACATATTGGCGTTTGTCGATAACGTTAAAGTAGGGGTGTTAGGTGCTGTGGGGCTTGTGCTGCTGCTTTATACCGTTATCTCTTTGGTACAGAAAATTGAAATTGCATTTAACTCGATTTGGCACGTGGCAAATACTCGGTCTGTTACAAGGCGATTTAGTAACTACTTAACCATGATCTTCATTGGGCCGGTTGTAATTGTTGCAGCTATTTCCTTGGCTAGTGGGGTCCTCGATAGCGAGACAGTACTAGAAATTCGCAAGCAGGCATCATTAGGTTTTGTGTTTGCTTTTTTTGCAGATTTAGCGCCAACCATTATTGTTGTTTCCGCTTTTAGTTTCTTTTATATACTGATTCCAAATACCAAAGTGAGCTTAAAAAGTGCATTTATCGGCGGCGCAATTGCCGGCTTAGTCTGGCAGTTGGCCGGTGCTGCCTTTGCTGCATTTGTCGTAGGTTCCTCTCGCTATGACGTGATTTATTCTGGTTTCGCGGTAGGCATTGTTGGTCTACTTTGGCTTTACACCAGTTGGTTGATTTTGCTCTTGGGCTCGACCGTGGCGTTTTATGTGCAGAATGACAACTACATTACACGTGATCTTGAGTTAAAGGGGTCGCCTAAGACACTAGAAAATGTAGCCATGGTGACGATGTGGCGAATCGCTGTGAGCCAAGAGGTAGATAGTTCACCGATTACCCAAGCGCACCTTGAGTCTATGCCTGGGGTTCCTGGCGTTCTTATTAGGCGAGTTGTTAATCTTTTGCTGGCCAAGAAGCTTGTTATCGAGGGTGGGGATGATGCGCAGTATTACGTGCTCGCTCGTTCGAGCGATTTAATCTCGGTGTCTGACATTCTTATGGTCGCAAGAGAAGCAGAAGGCCATGCACGCCACCTAGCTTTGCCTTCTTTTTTGAGCGCATTTTCCGATCAAGTGGATGGTTATATAGAAAATGAATTCGCCAGTGTCACGCTGCGTGACTTGGTTCATCATAAGTAGATTTTTATTCTTTATACTTTTGGATATTAAATAATAAGAAGCGTGTTAGGGGGATTGAATGGGTGTGATGCGTCGGGTTTTGAGTGTGTCGACCGGATTGTTAGTGACGTCTTCAGCGATGGCCGGAGCGCCAACGTTTGCAGATGCTAGGGCATTTGCTATGGGTGGTGTAGGGGTTGTAACTGCAAGGCCATCTGCTGCAGGTTTTTTTAACCCGGCTCTTTTGGCTGTCAGGCAACCATCTTCGCGCGATAACTTTGGGATGTTGCTGCCTTCAATCTCCGTGGTTGGCTCTGATGAAGAAGCGCTTCGAGATGTGATTGACGACTTTGAAGAAGACTATATAGAACCATTTGAGCAAGCAATTACGAATGTGGAAAATTCGGGTTTCGGAGTAAATGAGCAGCAAGAATTAGCCGATAGTACGCAGCGCTTGAACGACAAGTTAGCTGATATTGATGGGGATGAAATACGAGTAGATTTAGGCGTCGGGGCTTCTTTTCTGATTCCAAGCAAAACCTTTGGCGCGGGCGTCTTTATGTCGGCTTCTGCTAGGGTCGCTGGTCAGCCAAACTACGCGGATACTGATAAACAAAATCTTGATAGTTTAGAAGCACTTGCACGCGGCGGTTCTATTAATTCGATTAGCGATATCGAACAGTTTTATGATCTCAATAATAGCGCCGATCAGCTTAACTCGAATGCGCGAACGGTTGCGTCTTCATATTCTCAGATTGGGTTGGCTATATCGCACAATTTTCGTCTAGGAGGGCATGACTTCGCGCTCGGCGTTTCTCCAAAGGTGGTTGATTTGCGGGCGTATGACTATGTCGCCAGTGTTGAGAATGCGGAGTTTGACGATATTAAAGATACCAAGGTGAGCAAGAGTGAGTTTAATTTCGATATTGGGATTGCTTCTTACATAGATTCAAGTGAGCAGGTGCTTTTAGGTTTGTCCGTAATAAATGTGATGCCTATGTCGATTACCACAAAGCCCGGTTATGACACGGTGAATTTGCCTAGTTCTGATGCTAGGCCTTTAGATATAGATCTGGATCCGTCGATCACTGCTGGTATTTCCTATCAAGGCGAGTCTTATGTTGTTGCTACCGACGTTCAATTAACTGAAGCAAAACAAGTAATGAATGAAGGTGATACTCAGTATTGGGGTGTGGGTGCGGAGTATGATTTTGCAGAGACTTTTCAGGTGCGTGCGGGTGCTAAATATAACTTGGCCGAGAGCGAAGATATTATTTTTACCGCTGGATTTGGCTTCTCTGTATTAGGTGCAACGCTTGAACTTGCAGCGCTTTCTGCGGGCGGTGGAGATACGGTGGGTGCAAGTGTGCAGTTGGGAGCAATGTTCTAGGCTTGCCTTTTGGAGTTTATATCTACCCGTAATATTCTATCACGGGTTCAGTCGCAATTAAATTTTAGAGCGAACAAAAAAGCCGGCTACAAACGAGTATGTGGCCGGCTTTTTCTCTTCGAAAGAGAGCGTATTAGTTATTGAGTTTCTTTTGAAGAATCTCGTTAAACAGCTTAGGGTTGCCTTGGCCTTTTGATGCTTTCATTAGAGGTCCCATAAAGCCACCCATAAGTTTCTTACGTTTCTTATCATCCGCTTCTTTGTATTGCGCTATCTGATCAGGCATTCCGGCGAGCACTTCATCAACGATTTGTTCAAGTGCGCCCGTGTCAGAAACCTGCTTCAATCCCTGCTCATCAATAATCTGATCAACATTCTGCTTGTCTTCGTTCCACAAGATCTCAAATACTTTTTTAGCGCCGGATGATGATAGAGTGCCATCTTTAACTCGAAGAACTAACTGACCTAGAGCATCTGCGCTAAGCGGAGCATTCTTTGCATTGATGGCTTCGTTGTTGAGGCGAGCGGATAGTTCGCCCATGACCCAGTTTGCAGAAAGTTTAGCGTCACCCGAAATCTTGGTGGATTGCTCGAACATTTCTGATAGTCCACCGTCTGCTGAAAGAATATCTGCGTCATAGTTTGAAAGCTTGTATTCTTCGATAAAGCGCGCTTTGCGAGCCTTTGGCAGTTCAGGCATTTGCGAGCGAATGCTGTCGATGTACGCGTCGTCTAGTTCAACGGGAAGCAGGTCGGGGCACGGGAAATAGCGGTAGTCGTTCGCTTCTTCCTTGCTTCGCATTGAGCGTGCAGTGTCTTTGTCGCCATCGTATAGCCGTGTTTCTTGAACAATGCGGCCGCCTTCTTCAATGACGTCGATCTGTCTATCGACTTCGAGCTTGATCGCGCGTTCCATAAAGCGGAAAGAGTTAAGGTTTTTGGTCTCGGTGCGAGTGCCGTACTCTTCTTGTCCTTTCGGGCGAACAGAGATGTTGACGTCAAAGCGCATAGAGCCCTGAGACATTTCACCATCACAGATGCCTAACGAACTTACAATTGAATGCAATACTTTGGCAAATTCTACGGCTTCTTCAGCTGAACGCATATCGGGCTCTGAAACGATTTCGATCAGTGGTGTGCCAGCTCTATTAAGGTCAATGCCTGACATCCCATGATAGTCTTCGTGAAGAGACTTACCTGCGTCCTCTTCGAGATGGGCGTGATGGATACGGATGGTTTTAGTCTCACCACTTGCGAGCGTAATATCAACCGTGCCTGCGCCTACAATTGGCGCGTCTAGCTGTGTTGTTTGATAGCCCTTGGGTAGGTCTGGATAGAAATAGTTCTTACGGTCAAATACGCTACGCTTATTGATGTCTGCGTCGATTGCCAACCCAAACATAATCGCATAGCGGAAGGCCTGCTCGTTCGGGACTGGTAATGTGCCTGGCATGGCAAGATCAACTGCGCTTGCTTGTGTGTTTGGTTCGGCGCCGTAAGCGGTCGATGAACCAGAAAATATTTTTGATTTTGTCGCGAGCTGAACGTGAATTTCAAGCCCGATTACGGTTTCCCATTGCATCGTTATTCTCCTCCGGCTTAAAGTCCAGTTAGGCTAGTTTTTGGCACAAGCGAGTGCCAGTCGGTGACCGACTGAAATTGATGTCCCAAGTTTAAGATTCGAGCTTCATCAAAGTAGTTGCCTATTATCTGCATGCCGCAAGGTAGGCCTCCAATCAGCCCAGCTGGGAGGGACATGGCCGGCAGGCCCGCAAGGTTTGCGGAAATCGTATAGATATCCTCTAGGTACATCTGCACAGGATCATCACCGTTTGCTCCAAACTTATACGCAGGAGAAGGGGTTGTTGGTCCTAGTATCAAATCTACATCGTCAAAGGCGGCTGTAAAGTCATTCTTGATAAGCCTTCGAACTTGCTGTGCTTTACGGTAGTACGCATCGTAGTAGCCGGCTGATAGCGCGTAGGCGCCCACCATGATTCGACGTTTCACTTCTTCACCAAAACCTTCAGTGCGACTACGTGTATACATGTCCATAAGGTCTTTAGGGTTTTCACAGCGGTGGCCATAACGAGAACCGTCAAAGCGGCTTAAGTTGGCAGAGCATTCTGCGGGCGCGATGACATAATAGGCCGGAACACCAAGGTCGGTATTTGGTAAACTTACTTCTTTGAAAGCTACTCCTAGCCCTTCAAGGGTTTTTATGGCTTCTTGCAATACCGCTTGTGTTTCTGCGCTGAGGTGCTCGTTAAAGTATTCTTTTGGAAGGCCAATCTTTAAGCCAGCGAGTGAGTCGTTCAGGGTTGCTGAATAGTCCGGTACGTCGTGCGGAAGGCTCGTTGAGTCTTTTGCGTCGTGCCCAGCCATTACTTGCAGCATCACTGCAGCGTCTTCAGCGCTGCGGGCCATAGGTCCACCTTGATCAAGGCTTGATGCAAAGGCAATCATGCCATAACGAGAGACTCGGCCATAGGTTGGCTTTATGCCCGTCAAGCCGCAAAATGCTGCGGGTTGTCTAATTGAGCCGCCGGTATCTGTGCCTGTGGCTATTGGTGTCAAACGTGCGGCAACCGCTGCTGCCGAACCGCCTGATGATCCGCCTGGAACTAATTCGTTGCCATCGCTCCATGGGTTTATGACTCGACCATAAAAGCTTGTTTCGTTGGTTGAGCCCATCGCAAACTCATCCATGTTTGTTTTACCCAAGCAAACTGCACCTTGCGATTTGAAGTTTGCGGCAACGGTTGAATCATAAGGTGGGATGAAATTGCTAAGCATCTTTGAACCGCAGCTTGTTAGCGTGCCGTCTGTGCAAAAAATGTCTTTATGCGCAAAAGGGATTCCGGTCCAAAGTGAGCCATTGCCGCTTGCCAAAGTGTCGTCCGCGGCTTGCGCAGAGGCGAGTGCTTGTTCCTCGCTAACAGTAATAAAGCTATTTATCTTCGGGTCAAAGTTCTTAATTCGGTTGAGGTAGGTTTGCGTCAGCTCTACGCTGGAGAATTCACGCTGGCGTAATCCTTCAGCAAGTTGTCTTATTGATTTTTCTAACATGTGTTTGCTCGTGCTGTGCGTCTAGTTAATTTGAATAGATGGAAAGAGAAGCTTAAGTCAGTCTTACTCAATAACCTTTGGAACTAGATACAGGCCATCTTCAGTTGCTGGGGCGATAGCCTGAAATGCTTGGCGTTGGTCTTGCTCAGTAACGATGTCTGCGCGCAAAGTCTGGGTGGCGTCCATTGGGTTTGCCATAGGTTCTACGCCACTTGTGTCGGCTTTTTGAAGTTGGTCAACCAAAGACAGTATATTATTGATGTCTTGACTTAGTTTCTCGACGGTTTCTTCTTCAAGCGTAAG
The DNA here is from genome assembly GCA_034110885.1 of Oleiphilaceae bacterium. Taxonomy (GTDB): domain Bacteria; phylum Pseudomonadota; class Gammaproteobacteria; order Pseudomonadales; family Oleiphilaceae; genus PZPK01. Next base: position 8,343 of record JAWUYI010000087.1, on the reverse strand, counting down.
TCGAGAGAGTGTGGCAATTTTCTTAAGCTCGTCAGGGCCGATAGACATGGTTATTACCTTATTCTGAAACGTCTTTAAAACTGTCCAAGTTTACCTTTGCAAAGCGTAAAGTGTTGGAGCGTGTTATGAGGGTTTATTTTTAAGCGGGATATAATAACAAGAGGTGGCAGGGTGTGACATCTTTTAGCAAAAAGAAATATGGTTTTACGCGCACTGTGGGAATTGTTTCATGCTTTTCGAGCGAATACAGCGTTAAGTGTTCTGGTCGTTGCGCGATGCGATTTAAATAACGTTCATTTTGTATTTGTTTCTTGCCCTAATACCGCGCCATTGTTAAAGTTGTCGAATAATTATATTCGAATAAAATCAGGTTGATTTCCCCCCATGTTTAAAAAATTAAGAGGTATGTTTTCAAGTGATTTGTCTATCGACTTGGGAACAGCTAACACGCTTATATATGTGCGTGAGCGCGGTATAGTTTTAGACGAACCGTCAGTGGTTGCGATTCGGAATCACGGCAATCAGAAAAGTGTTGCGGCGGTAGGCGCTGAAGCGAAGCGTATGCTTGGTAGAACGCCTGGAAACATTACGGCGATTAGGCCGCTCAAGGATGGGGTGATTGCGGACTTCGTTGTAACAGAGAAAATGCTTCAGCATTTTATTCACAAAGTTCACGAGAATAGCTTTATTACGCCTAGTCCTCGCGTATTGATTTGTGTTCCGAGTCGATCAACCAAGGTTGAGCAAAAAGCTATTCGCGAGTCTGCCTTGGGCGCGGGAGCTCGAGAAGTGTATTTGATTGAAGAGCCTATGGCGGCTGCAATTGGTGCAGGCCTTCCGGTGGAAGAGGCAAGTGGTTCGATGGTCGTGGATATTGGTGGTGGTACCACTGAAATAGCGATTATTTCTTTGAACGGTATTGTCTATGCTGACTCAGTGAAAATTGGTGGTGACCGTTTTGATGAATCCATCGTTACCTATGTGCGTCGCAATTATGGCAGCTTAATCGGTGACGCGACCGCTGAAAAAATCAAGCAAGAGATTGGCTGTGCCTACGAAGGTTTAGAAATTCGAGAAATTGATGTGCGTGGCCGTAATTTGGCTGAAGGTGTGCCTCGCGGGTTTACCTTGAATAGCGACGAAATTTTAGAAGCATTACAAGAGTCACTTGCGGCTATTGTTCAGGCTGTTAAGGGTGCGTTGGAGCAATCACCGCCAGAGCTAGCCTCGGATATTGCTGAGCGCGGAATTGTGCTTACAGGTGGTGGTTCGTTATTGCGTGGTATAGATCGCCTGTTAAGCGAAGAGACCGGGCTTCCTGTTATCGTGGCCGAGGATCCTCTGACGTGCGTAGCGCGGGGCGGCGGCAAGGCCCTAGAGTTAATCGATAGGGCTCAAGACGGCTTGTTCCCGATTGAATAAAATTGCTTAAATGGTGTTCTTCTATGCGCTGCTTTGTCGGCGCATAGTCGTATTTGAGCCAATCAAAATATGCCAAGTTTGGGGTGCCCCCCCTAGCTAGGGTTTTAAGAGTTTTGTTCGTTTAAGTCTGCGTTATGTAGCGAAAGGAGTCAGTCATTAGTACTGTTTTTGTTCAGGGACCCTATCTGGCTTATCGCCTAATGTTGGCGGTGATACTGAGCGTGGTATTAATTATGGTCGACCTTAAGTTTAGTCAGCTTGACCCAGTGAAACAGTCGATTAGTACCTTGCTGACTCCTTTTCAGTGGGTCAGTGATCTCCCAGTTCAAATTTCTGAAGGCACCATCTTTATTTTCACCTCTCGCGATGAGTTGGATGACGAAATTGCCTCCATGCGCGCAAAGATTCTGGTATTGGAAAGTAAGTCACAGAAGCTGGCATCGGTGACAGCAGAGCTTAATCGCCTTAGAGAGCTACTTAAGGCCTCTCGCTTTCTAGATGAGGGTGTTGTGGTGACTGAACTTGTTGGTGTTAGTCCAGATCCAAGTAATCAGTATATTGTGATTGATAAGGGCTCGACTAATGGCGTTTATGTCGGTCAGGCTGTCCTTGATGAGTATGGGCTGATGGGGCAGGTGATTGAAGTAAATCAGTTTCGTAGCAGAGTACTGTTGATTTCGGATGAGAGGCACGCTGTTCCGGTGCAGGTTAATCGTAACGGAGTTCGTGCCGTTGCGCACGGTGTTGGCAACTTGTCTGAACTGAGGCTAAAAAATGTGCCAGATACGGCGGATATTCAAGCAGGGGACTTGTTAGTGAGTTCAGGGCTTGGTGGGCGTTTTCCCTCGGGATACCCTGTTGCAAGTGTTGTAGGTGTTTCACATAACGCAGGGGAGCCTTTTGCTAAAGTTCGTGTCGCGCCTCAAGCCAACTTGAATCAAAGTCGCTTGCTGCTTTTAGTTTTTCCAGAGAATCGAGATCCGGCTGTAAAACCTTTGATTAGCGAGCAGCTTAAAGGTGCCGCGGAAACAGAGGTGAATCCATGATCTCCCAAGCCAGTTGGTTGGCGATTCTTTTTAGTTTCTGTATTGCCTTGGTTCTTGAGCTTATTCGTCTGCCTGTGGCGATATCTGAATTTCGACCTGAGTGGCTCGTCTTGACAATGATTTACTGGACCTTGCGCTCTCCAATGACTATGGGGTTGGGGGCGGCCTTCTTAGTGGGTATTATTTTGGATGTGATGGCTGGAACGTATCTGGGGATCAACAGTCTTGCTCTTTGTCTCGTGTGCTATTTGGCAATTGGTATGCATAAACGCTTCAAAATGTTTCCCATTGCTCAGCAAGCAGCAGTTGCTTTCGTATTAGTGTTGGTTCACTTAGTGGTTGTCTATACATTTTCAACGCTCTTGAGTCGCGCTGAAGACGGTTGGGGTATTTTTTTAAGCGCATGCGCAAGCGCGTTCTTTTGGCCAATTCTGGTCGTTCTTTATGACCGTTTGAATATGGGGTTGCGTCTCTAGACGAACGTATGGAATTTATACTTGCTTCCGCTTCTCCGAGAAGAAAACAACTGCTTGAACAGCTTGGTTATGAGCCAAAAGTGTGTCCTGTTCATATCGACGAGACGCCATTGTTAGAAGAGGATTCCCAAGTTTATGTTGAACGGATGGCGAGACATAAACTTCTTGCGGCACTTGAATCGTTGCCGAGTAATAGCTTTTCTACCCCACGCGTGCTGCTCGCATCTGATACAACGGTTATAGCTGATGGAAAAATACTCGGCAAACCGACTGACTTCCCTGATTATGTCTCAATGATGTCTTTGCTGTCTGGCGCAAAGCACCAAGTTTCAACTAGTTTTGCACTCGCTATTGTTGGCCCTAACGGGGTGCAGCGAGAGCATCTTGAAACAGTGACTACGGATGTTGTTTTTAGACCCTTATCCAGTTCGGAGATTGAGGGCTACTGGGAAACAGGTGAGCCCATAGATAAGGCAGGAGGCTACGGCATTCAAGGTGCGGCCGCCGCTTTTGTAGAGCGTATCTCCGGTAGTTATAGTAGCGTGGTGGGATTGCCCTTGATGGAAGTGGCTAAGGCTCTAGATAGCTTTGGTTTGCCATTGTTTATCGCCCAAAATAATAAGTCGAGGTAGTACGATGAGTGAAGAAATTCTTATTAACGTTACTCCTGTAGAAACTCGCGTAGCTCTGGTTGAGAACGGAATGCTGCAGGAGGTCTATATCGAACGCTCAAGTCGTCTTGGTATTGTAGGAAATATATACAAGGGCAAAGTCGTTCGTGTGTTGCCTGGTATGGAAGCCGCCTTTGTTGATATTGGCCTTGAGAAAGCCGCGTTCATTCATGTTTCTGATATTAGTGAAAATAATGAAGATGGCCGCCAGCCCGAGATAGCCTCGTTGTTAAGAGAGGGGCAGTCTTTGGTGGTCCAGGTTATTAAAGACCCCATCGGCACTAAAGGGGCGCGGTTGACGACCCAACTGAGTGTCGCGAGCCGGTACCTAGTCTATATGCCTTCCGTTAGTCATATAGGTATTTCGCAGCGCATTGAGGAAGAGGGGGAAAGATCGCGCTTGCGTTCGCTTGTTGAAGAGTGTGTTGCGGAAGACAAGACGCTGGTTGACGCGGGCGCGAATAAAACCGCGGAAGCAGAACAGGGTGCAGGTTTTATTATAAGAACGGCTGCGGAAGGAGCGGGTGAGGATGAATTTCGAGCGGATATCAAATTCCTCGGTCGCCTATGGAAAAAGCTTGAGCAGCGTATCTGTCAGGGTGGCGTCGGAGAGATTATTTATCAAGATTTACCTCTGCATGTTAGGGCAATTCGTGACCTCGTTAAGCCTCAAACTGAAAAGATTAAAATTGACTCCAAAGAAAGTTTTGTAAAGGTTAAAGAGTTTGCCGAAAACTTTCTAATTGATGTGACGCAGCGTCTTGAGTACTACCCTGGTGAGCGACCTATTTTTGACCTGTATAATATTGATGATGAAATTCAGAAAGCTTTAGGTCGTAAGGTTCAGCTCAAGTCTGGTGGTTATTTGATCATCGATCAAACTGAAGCGATGACCACTATTGATGTAAATACGGGCGCCTTCGTTGGCCACAGAAATCTAGAAGAGACTATTTTCAAAACAAACTTAGAGGCAGCGCGAACGATCGGTCGTCAGCTTCGTCTGCGAAACCTTGGTGGCATCATTATTCTAGATTTCATCGATATGGAAGATGAAGAGCATCAAAGGCAAGTGCTGCGAATGCTCGAGAAAATGCTAGAGCGAGATCATGCACGAACTACGGTTAGTTGTGTCTCTGAGCTTGGGCTAGTTGAAATGACACGCAAGAGAACGACAGAAAGCCTTGGTCAGACACTCTGCGAGCCCTGTTCTGTGTGCGAAGGTACCGGCTTTCTGAAAACAGCAGAGACCGTTTGTTATGAGATTCTTAGAGAAATAATTCGAGTGAGCAGAGCTTACGATGCCTCGGTATACATGGTGATGGCTTCTCAGAGTGTTATCGATCGTTTGTTAGATGAAGAGTCTGATAACGTGGCAGATCTGGAGACATTTATTGGCAAACAGATAAAGTTCCAAGTCGAGGTAATGTATAATCAAGGTCAATATGACGTGGTTTTGCTATAGCGTGTATCGTTAAATTCTCTTAGCTTTTAAGGCAGCGGCATTTGAAAAGGACCTATCGAATTATAAAGTTTAAGGCGCGCCTACTCGCGTATCTTATGCTGATTTTCGTGTTGCTATATGTTGTTGCAGGACGAGCTGCGCTTTATCTGTTGCCCGATTATCGGGCGGATCTTCAAGCTTACCTAACTGAAGAGCTAGGCGTTCAAGTTGATATAGGACAGATTTCCGGAAAATGGAACGGTTTTGATCCGGTTCTAATAATAAATAACGTTAGTGTTAATGGCGCGCATCATGCGCACCTTCAAAGCGCAAATGTCCGATTTTCCTTCCTCAAAAGTATTATCAACCAAGCTCCTCGAATAAAAAGCATTGAGCTAAACTCCGCTAATTTTAAATTACTGCAGCTTGATAGTGGTCTTTGGAATCTTGCTGGCTTTGACTTGTCTGGTATGCCGGCTTCAGATGATGAAGGAAGTGCCGATCAACTTAAAGATCTTCTAAATGAAGCAGACTTGCTTCTCGTCGATGCGTTTGTTCGTGTGACTACAAACTCTCAAGCCGAGCGTGTCTGGCGCTTGCCCTCAGTTAGCTTGTCTTATGTTAATTCTAAGGTATATGCCAGTGGTAATGTGATTCGCCCCGATGGCCTTCAGCCTTTGATGCGATTTGTGTACAACAGCGGGCAGTTGAACGGGTCAAGTTCGATCCCCGGGCAGTTGTATATTGAGGCACGGTCGTCCGAGTTCTTTGACAGGTTTCTAGAAGCTTATGATTGGGGCGGTATATCAATACAAGAGGTGGATGCTAGCGGCAGGCTTTGGGTTGACCTGCAGGGGCTTACGGTAGAGTCAGTCTCGGCTGACGTACAATTGCATCGCTTGAATTGGAAGGTAAACAAGAAGTCTCTTGCGCCGGTTTTAAATAGCACCATCAAAGGGACGTGGCGTGGCAATGAATTTGGTCATCGACTAGATATACATGAGTTGAGATTAAATTGGCAAAATATGGCATGTGATCCTTTTTCTGGCGCCTACGAATTTGGCCAGAGTAAACACTTTATTTCTGGATCTACGCTTGATTTACAGTGCGCATCGTCCTTGTTAGTTGCACTTGAGGTCGCTGAAGGTGCTTTATTGGAGCGCCTCGATGTGAGCGATCCAGCCGGTATTATGAAAAATATTTCAGTGGAAATTGTTCATGCAGAAGATGGAATAGCGTCATTTGAGCTCGCTTCTGAACTTGAAGGTGTATCGCTCAATGCCTATGACGGAGCACCTTCTGTTTCAGGAGTGAACGGATACATAGAGTCGAGTTTAAGCGAAGGCTATATAGCCTTTGACAGTTCCAGTTTTAGTTTGGGTTTCCCAGAGCTCTACTTAGGCGGTTGGTCTCCGCAACAAACGAGCGGCGCGGTTCATTGGTCCGTGCAAGGCGAAGATGTTAAGGTTTTTTCTGATGGTCTGACGCTTAAAATGGATTCCACCTCTTACGTCTATGGTGATTTTGCGCTTAGCCTTAATGGCGAGCAAGACGAAGATTATCTGTCACTGATGCTGGGTATGCAGGATATATCCTTAACGGACGTCGTAAGGTATGTCCCATTTTATGTAGTGCCGAGAGATATTTATGAATGGCTGACTCTTTCTTTGCAGGACGGAGTGGTTAGCGAGGGTGCGTTTTTTGGTTACGGTTCGATTGAGTCAGACGGCGCAGAAAACAGCTTTACGTCGGCATTAAAAGTTAAAACAAAAGATGCGAGCGTCCAATTTGATGAAGCTTGGCCGAATGCTAAAAAATTGAATATGGATCTTGCTTTGCACGATGCGGTATTTGAAATAATGGCTGAGGACGCATTGTTAGCCAATGCACCTATAAAGCGCCTAAAGGTTTCCATGCTGGAAGCGGTGGAGGAAGAAGCTCTAGTTTTGGGAGTTAATGCTGAATTCGATATTGATACGCCGCAACTGGAGTATTGGTTAAAGGATTCGCCTATCGCGGAAGACTTGGCCGCGCTCAGCAACAACTTTCTATTCGAAGGCAAAGGTGCGGGGAAAGTCGATCTTTCGATCAGCTTAGACGAGGGCATCGCGCCTCAGTATCTTGTGGATCTAAACTTTGATTCTTTGCTAGTCAGCAACGAAGCAACGTCTCTGGCTTATAGTGATGTTTCAGGTAGCGTTTCTATTAGCTCCGAAGCAGGTATTAGTTCCGATACGATTACCGGGGTATTGATGGAGCAGCCAGCCACTTTGACACTCTACACGAAGCCGTCCCCGCTCAATTCCAAAGATAAGCCAGTTCTAGCGTATGGCGATACAGTGGTGACAGTCCTCGGAAGTTATGATACTTCGAAGTTAATGGATAAGTTAGGCTTGTCTTGGGATTGGGGTGTTAAGGGTTCGAGCAACTTTAAAGCCGAGGTCTTTCTTTCCTTGCTTGAACCTGAACGCGTTCCTGAATTGCGCTTTAAAAGCAACTTAAAGGGGCTTGATTTCGACTGGCCTGAGCCGCTTAACAAAGCCGCCGCGCAAGCACTCGATTTAACGGTTAAGACATCGTTTAAGCCCAAACAGACTGAGGTGGAGGTGCGGCTTGCCGGGAAAAGGTTCCCTTTAATCGATGGTGAGTTTTTGGTTGTAGACAATAGTTTTAGCTCTGGGAAGCTAAGAGTATCGGCCACAAACCCTCTTGAGTTGCAGCCCTATAAATACACAGGTCAGGGTTTGGGTTTGAGTGTTGTTGCTGATCGTTTGGAGTTGTCCCCATGGTTGGACTTTGTTACCACTAATTTCAAGGGTGAAGGCGCTGGCGAAGGGGTGTTAAAAGAGGTTGTTGTTGGCACGAAGCGACTCGATGCCTTTGGTGAAAATCTAGGTTCGGTTGATGGAGTGATTACGCTAAGTGATTTTACTAATGTAAGTCTCAAAGGAGACCGGATTGCTGGTACTATTAGTTTGCCTCTGGGAGACGAGGCAATCGGCATTACTTTATCAAAACTTTATCTTGATAGGCCGGCTTCTAGTGCCGGAGAAAAGGCACCAAGTCAGTCTCCTGCCAAGCTGCAATCAGTGGATCCTGCGCAGACGCTAGACCCTCGCGGATTTCCTAACGTTAATGTCGTGGTCGATGATTTTGGGATTGGCGGTAAGTCCTATGGAGAATGGCGCTTTTGGACTATCTCCGACCTGTATGGGCTTATTGTTCGCGACATCGAAGGCGAATACTCGGGGTCGAAGGTGACGGGGCAGCTGAATTGGCAGTTGGAT
>JAWUYI010000086.1:0-31473 GCA_034110885.1 Oleiphilaceae bacterium | reverse complement strand
TTTGCAGTGGCACTTGGTCTAGGATCTGTTGTTGTTGTTGTTGTTGTTGTTGTTGTTGCGATGCGTCACCTTGCTCGTCTTCTGGCCAGAGTATTGCTCCAGGGGCGATACCGTTGGCCCTCGCCTCTGGAGCGAGGTGCTGAGCAAGGCTGAGGGTGTAGCTCTGAGCGGCTGCTTTACTGGCACTGTAGTGTGCAAACCCTGGTTTGGGTGTGTTGGCGTAGATGTCGAGTAAGTTTATAACTAGGCCGTTTGTTTGTTTTAAGGAGCCACTTAAGGCTAGGGCCAGTTCGTAGGGATGGGTCGCATTATTCAGGAACTGCTGAGGACTCTCTGCATCATCTGGAAAAAAGGACGCTGCATTGTTGATCAGTAAATCTATGTCACCCCAATCTTTGCAAAATGCCGCTAAGGCTTTCAGGTCACTCTTAGATGTGAGATCTGCCTGAATGATCTCTGCGCTTTGAGTGCGCGACTTGTTGAGCTCGTCGCATAATGTTTGCGCGGAGGTTTGGTTAGAGCGGTAGTGGATAAGAACGCTATAGCCTTTATCATGAAGCGCTTTGCTTATGGCTCGTCCTATGCGCTGGCTAGCGCCAGTGATAATTGCGCGTTTAGAATGGTTGCTCATGCTGCTTTCTCAACGATGGTTAGAAAGGTTGTTCTGATGCTTGGTGTTTGTAGGCTCTTAAATTTTCAATACGAGCTTGATCAATGGCTTCGCCTAATTCTTTTCCGGCAATGCCTGTTTCACGCAAGGCGCTTATATCTATAGACTTGCTTATCTCAAGAGCTTGTTGGAAGTACTCGGCTTGTGCATATTTGGCGTCTTCAAACCCTGTTCGGCCTTGCGCGTCAGCTTTGCAGACCAATAGAAAGCGCTCAAACTGTTCAGGTTTGCGGAAGGCATCAAGCGCCTTAATGACTTTCAAAACAGTCTCTGGCTTTAACTCAAAAGCACGGTGAACATGGGTGTGGTACTCACTGCTTAGTGCTGCTAGTTTCGTATGAGCATTAGGTACTCGTAGTCTTTTGCAGAGCGCTTTAATGGGTTTGACGCCTTTCTTTTCATGGCCGTGGTGCGATGGCCATGCCTGCATGGGCGTTAAACCTTTGCCTAGATCATGAATGAGGGCTGCGAAGCGAACAGATGTATCGCGGCTTAAGATCGTTGCCGCATTCAAACTCAGCAGAGCATGCAGGCCGGTATCAATTTCTGGGTGATATGTTTCCGGTTGCGGCACACCAAAGAGCGAGTCAAGCTCTGGCATGATCACTTTAAGCGCACCGCACTGTTGAAGTATTTCGAAATAAACCCAGGGGCTCTTCTCTGTTAACGCGCGCTCAGTCTCTTGCCAAATTCTTTCAGCGTTGAGTTGCAGGAGTTCGTCGCCAGCACTTAGCTCTGTCATTAACGTAAGCGTCTCTGGCGCGATACGAAAATCTAGATGCGCAAACCTTGCTGCAAACCTTGCGACACGCAGAACTCGCAAAGGATCTTCCGCAAAGGCGGGTGATACGTGGCGTAATACTCTGTCTTCAATATCTCGTTGACCACCATACGGATCTACGACTCCACTAGCTTCCGAAAATGCGAGCGCATTAATTGTTAGGTCGCGACGAGAAAGGTCTTCTTCAAGAGTGACGTTAGGGCTAGCGTCACAGACGAAACCATAGTAACCCGCGCCAGATTTTCGTTCCGTTCGAGCGAGGGCGTATTCCTCTTTGCTGGTGGGGTGAAGAAAAACGGGGAAGTCTTGTCCGACTTTTTCAAACTTACGGTCGAGCATGTCTTGTTCAGTGGCGCCGACCACAACCCAGTCTTTGTCTTTGCTTTGAATGCCTAATAGTTGATCACGCACGGCACCACCGACTAAGTATACTTTGCCGGGAAAAGAAACTAGAGGTATGTTTGTAGTGGTTGCGGGCATGCTAGCAGCTTAGCTAAAATGCAAAACCAAAGCCAACGGTTCCACCTAATTCAACTTCGTTAAACATAGCGCCGGCTTCGATATTCAAGCCATGGGCTTTATAAAGAAAGCCTGCCGTAAGAATAGCCTTGTCTTTTGCCGCCTCGCTAGTTTGTGCAAGGTTAAGGCGGAGGCCTCCGCGCAAATGAAAGTTGTCTCGCCAATAGTACTCACCGCCCATGCTCAAAAAGCGCGTTAAGCCTTCAAAGTCGTATACTTCATTTTCTGTGAGGTCAATATCCATGGTGAGCATGTAGTCTCGGCGATAATGTGCGACACCGAATTGATATAGCGCCTGAACAGCACGCTTCGTCCCTGGATAACTTGTGTCGCTTCGAACTGGTTTGTAGGGCGTAAAGTCGGTAGGAAATAAATTCATACCAACGAAGGAAAAAATCCACTCTCCATCAAGTACAGCGCCGCTTAAGCCAAGCTCGTCTCTTAGAAATTGCTCAGTCATTAGCATAGAAAAGCCAACGTCAAGATTCCATTCCAGAAAGTCCTTGCTTACCCGTTTATCAGGAGGGTTTTTGGGATTATAGGTTCCTACAGTTTCGGAAATATGTGAGCCCCGAATTTCCATCAGTTTTGGTGTGAATCCCCATGAAATAGGCATGTTGTAGGAAATGACATTCGTCGTCGCAACGGAGACACCAAATTCACTGATATCGACATAGGTGTTATCGACCGAGCTTACAAGGCCGACGGTAGTAACAGTTTGATTGTTGCTAAGTTGATCTAGCGCTGTATTAATCGCTTGTTCATCTCGATTACGTATCGTTGTAAGTTCACGTATATCTCGTCTTGTGTAGAAATTCAAAGTGACGGGGAGCGTATCAACTAACAGACTGAATACAGATGTTTCATCTTTGCGATAGCCGTCTAGGTTGATCGCTCGAAGTCCCTCTTGCAAGTTCTTCCCGGCGGCCGTGCCCTGTTCAGGTGTTCCGTTTGCAATGGCATCCCTGAAATCGGTCACCAACCCACTACTCTGAAATGCGGCTAAGTCTGACTCCCAATCATCACTATATAGCTCGCGGGCACCTACTGAGGCACTCACATGAATCTTGGCTGGATTGCTTCCTCGGTTGAACGCGATCAAGGCTGGATTATGAAGTGAAGCATTAAATTTTGTAGCTGATGCTGCGCCAGTTCCTCCCATTGACATCGAACGAGGGTCTAACATTGTTCGGTAGCCGCTAAGAGTGTGCGAGCTAGTGCAGAGAATCAGAAGAGCGAATAAACCCTTAACGGCTCTCGATTTCATTATCGATAACTTCCTAGTTTTTATTTGGCTTTATTTTGGCGAATGTACGCAGTAATTGCGGTAACACTGGCACTTTGACGACATGAAATTGTAACGGATTGTTGAGTGCGGCAAGCACACATACGTCACGATTTACGGCATTGTTGCATGCATTCCTGATTTTTTTCTTTAAATATCGTTTAAGTGGGATTACTTCAGCGGCAAAGGCTTGCCGAATTATGACGTGGCCGCCCTATTCTGGGAGCAAAGGCGTGTTGTGATGCCGATTAGCCTTCTCCCGTTATCGCTCGTAACAGCCCACTCCTGCTTGTGTTAGTGAAAACATTGTTGGCATATTGCGCTTGTGATGCGAAGTGGCATGGATTTTTCTTATAGAGGCACATAGCTTTAATAGTCAAGGTATGAAGGCGAGGGCGGCCGATTGTTGGAAATTTCTCGCTTCAATGCCACACCGGAAGAAAACTATGGAAATTTTTGGTTCGTTGATGAAACATCTGACCAGTAAAAACTCAGGAAAAATGGCTCTTGAGCGCTTAGTGTTGATGCTTTTCTTTACCGCAACACTTACAAGCGGCCAAGCTATCGCAGGCCCAGAAGATGTTAAACAGGCTTCCGAGAAAGAATCTGAAACTCAAGATGAAAACGCACAACTGCCTCCTCAGCCTTTTGTTGTTCAGGTAACTGGCTATGCGCATTATGAGGCGAAAGAGGATGGAGCGTCTGACCCTAAGCGACTTTTAGCGATAAGAGCATCTCGCTTAGACGCGTACCGAAACTTGGCGGAAAGGATTTATGGAATTTCGGTCTCGGGGCAGTCTCAAGTCCGTGATTTTGTGCTGCAAAATGATTATTTTTCTGTGCGTCTAGATACGGTAATTCGCGGAGCTCATGTTGTTTCGATTTCTGAAAACAAGAAAACAGGCATTGAAACAGTGCTGGAGCTTTCCTTACCTGGTGACTTTGCGGAATGCCTTAATAAAGTAAATAGCTTCAAAGCAAGTAATGACTGCTTTCAGCCTGTTGGAGCAAATGTTTCGACTAACTCTGATTCAGGTTCGGTCGCTTCTTTAAGGGCGCCAATGAGTCAGCAGTACTATTTAAAGTGATATTTATAATGATTATTGAAGTGATAGTTAAAATGATATCTGAAGTGAGTACTTTATGAGACGCATTCAAAGTTTGACGTTGGCCTTATTTACGGCGTTAGTTGGACTGACATCATTGTCAGCAAACGTTATGGCCGAGTGGGTTGAAGTGACCGGATTTGCACCTCTTGAAAACGCGACATACGCGGAGGCGAGAGAGGCAGCGCGTGAAGATGCGCTCCAGCAAGCACTGGTCGCTTCGGGTGTGCGTTTAACCAGTCATCAGTATATGGAAAATGGCGAACTCAAGCGTGATGAACTTTCGATGGACTCGGAAGCGAGTATACGGCGTCAGCAAATACGCGAAGAGTACGTTGAAGATGATGTTTTGCATGTGAAGCTTGCCGTAGATATCGAGCGTTTGTCTATGTGTCCAAACTCATCTGCTGCGAAGTATAAGAAAACCGTCGCGTTGATGGGCTTCTCGCTTCAGGTACCTGATCAGGCAAATATAGGGCGCCTTCAGGGGATAGAAGAAGGGCTTTCTAGTGCATTAAACCAGTCTCTTTCGTCTAAAGAGACCCTAGTGGTTTACCAGCAAAGTAATACAGCGAGTTTTGCTCGGGTAAGCAATGCGCCGTCACATTTGAATGCGCAGCAGTCCTTGAGTCACGCTATGGCTTATGCGAAGCAACTGGGTGCGCAGTTTGTGGTATCGGGCGTTGTTCGAGATCTAGGGTTGGCGAACCCGAAGGCGTATGCGAATTCTGCATGGCGAAAAACCATAAAATTCTTTGCGCAGGCAAATACCAAAAGACGTTTTTCTGTCGATGTATTTGTCCATGATGGCTTGAGTGGTGAGATCGTTTGGAATGCTAATTTTGCCACAGAGGGCGACTGGCCATTAGATCTAGAGGAAAGCATTGGTTTTGCAACGCAGGCGTTTTGGAGAACACCTTACGGCCATTCAATATCGGAGCTCTTAGATGAGATGGCGTATTCATTGGATGAGCAGTTGCGGTGTCAGCCATTTATGACCAGAGTCTCTAGGGTCGATGGCAAAACCTTGCACTTTTCTGCCGGAGCAAGTTCAGGCATCCGACCAGGTGATCAATTTTCTGTTTACAGAAGCTTCAGTTTTTACGATGCCAACATGTTAGCGGGAATGGAATTAACCAATACTAAAACCGCATTAACGGTCTCTCAGGTTCATCCCAACTTTTCAAGCGGAACAATTAAGGTAGACCCTGGCCGCATCAATATTCAGGAAGATGATTTGCTCATTGCTTGGTAAGGTTAAAGCCAGCGCCCCAAAAGAATCAAAGCGAGCGCGCCTAACCATACTTGCCAACGTTTTTTTGTTTGCAGGTATTGTTCGGTTTGTTCTAGTGACTGGTTTTGATCTGTGATGAAGTCCCTCTCTAACTGATTCCTCGCTTCCTGAGTTTGAAGCACATAATCTACCTCTAGGTCATGCATTAAACTGCGGCGGTTCATGTTGCTCGAACCTATCGTACTCCAGTCATCAATTAATATGGTTTTGGCATGCAGCATACCTGGTGTGTATTCGTATATTTTTACGCCTGCTCGCACAAGCTCCCTATAAAAAAACGAAGAGACCCAGGGCATAAAGAAAACATCAGAACGCTGAGGAAGCAGTATGCGTACATCGATTCCACGCAGAGCGGCACCTTTAAGACTATTCATCAGTGGTCGCCCAGGTACAAAGTAAGCATTGGTTATCCAAATTCGCTGCTTTGCTTGATCTATATGTTGAATCAGCGCTTCTGCATGGGACGTTCTGAGCCTGTGAGAAAAATTAAACACAAAGGGTGACGTTAAAGCGTTTCGAGCAACCAGCTTTCGAATGCGTCGTCGAGCAAAATTCCAATTCATTTCGAACGCTTGGTGCGCTATTCGAAGATCTAGGCCTGACACTTCTATTGCAGTATCTCGCCAGTTTTTGCCGCCATGTTTGCTCTCTAAGTGGTCCTGGCTGATATTAATGCTGCCTAGAAAAATCCGCTGATGGTCGATAATCGTCATCTTACGATGGTTGCGCCGATTGATATAGAACAGAAGAAAGAGAAGTTTTTTGAAACCCTTTTGACGAACAATTGCATATCGCCAGTGCTCTACGTGCCAAGGCAGAGGTCGGTGGATGCGAACCTGAACGCCAAGCTGAGCGATAGTTTTTGCCAAGTGGTGAAAGTGCGGATTGCTGCCAACGCCGTCTGTCATGAGTCGAACGAAAACGCCCCTAGTTGCAGCGCGGGCGAGCGCTTGCGCTATTTCGTTGCCGAGTACTCCCTCCTCAAAAATATAAACTTCCATATCAATCTGAAATTTTGCGGCTTCGATGCGAGCGATTAGTTCAGAAAAATAGGTTTCGGCGTGAGTAAATAACCGCTCCTCGATATCGGGTCGATCGGTGAGGGCTGTTGATCTGTTCTCGTTTATGTTGCGACTCTCGAGACTCAAGGCCGTTTCCTTTTCAGGTTTTGCCTAGCTCATTTTAGAAGTGCTGCGCCATGGTAGGCGAGTTACCTTAGCTTAGGAGCTAGGAGCTAGGGGCGCGTTCGGATGCTACTTTTTTTATTAGTTCTAGCATGGATCTCAGTCCATTGCCACGTGTTGCGCTGATATGACGCATCAAATCAATCTTTTCGAAGGCCTTATCTACGTCGAAGTTTAGGATTTCCGAAGGAGATTTCGCATTAAGCGTGACAAGAACGATGGCTGCAAGGCCTTTGACGATAATGGCGTCGCTATCGATCATAAAATAGATTTTATCGTTCACTTCATCGTAGGTATGAATGAGCCAAACTTGGCTTTGACAGCCATGAACGTAGTTTTTCTCTTGGCGCTCTGAGTCGGGAAAGTCAGGTAGAGACTTGCCAAGGTCAATGATGTAGCTGTAGCGATCTTCCCAGTCATCCAAAAACTCAAAGGTTTCGAATACGTCTGCTAATGTCGTGCTCGTACCAAGCGGGTTGCTCTTAAACGTTTCTAGGGTGGGTAGGCTCATAGTAACCCCAGTTCTAGCTTGGCTTCATCTGAAAGCATGTCATTATTCCATGGCGGGTCAAATACGAGTTCTACATCAACCTTGTCGACGTTAGGCACCATTTCTACTCGGCTGCGCACATCGTCAACAATCACCGGACCCATGCCACAACCTGGCGCGGTGAGGGTCATTTTAATATACACATCATACTTCCCGTCTTTAGGTTCTGACACCTTGCACTCATAGATTAGACCGAGTTCAACCACGTTTACGGGGATTTCCGGATCGTACACTTGGCGTATAGCCGCCCATATTTGGTTTTCATTGACGCTGCCGTCTTCGGGCGTTTCAAGGTCTTCGAACTCAACTGTTTTGCCCAAGGCATCAGCATCTTTGCCTTCAATGCGAGCCAGATTGCCATTCACTGCGACGGTAAACGTGCCGCCTAAACACTGAGTGATGGTAACAAAGGTGTCTTTAGGGATCATGATCTCTGTTCCGGCCGGAACAATGCGGGCTTCGACTTCTCGTTTGGTGAGTACGACTTCGCGTTCGTAAGCCATGTTTTATGCTTCCTCGGTCACAGAAAAACTCTCGCCACACCCACATTCGCCAGTGACGTTAGGGTTTCTAAATTGGAACATGCTATTCAGTCCGACTGTGACGAAATCAATCTCGGTTCCATTTAGAACAGCTAAGTCTTTGCTTGCCACAAATACATCGAAGCCATCAAACGGAATCACAAGGTCGCCTTCGCTAGGAGCGTTGGCTAGTTCGGTTTCATACATAAAGCCCGAACATCCGCTTGTTTGCAGAAACAGCCTAAACGCAGAGGCTTCTTCAGATTTCGCTATTTCTTTAAGTATATGTTTGTGCGCAGTGTCGGTAACGGTAACTGCCTGTAATGGCTCAAACGTGGCTATGCTCATAGCAAGCTCCTTAAATTAGCAAACATGTCTTGTCTCGCGAAGTTTGTTCTTTGGCAGGCTTTAATTACTACGCTCATGCCAGCATTTTTTGAATTTTGCGCAAGGCTGCAAATAGTTGCTCGACCTCACTGTGGGTATTGTAAAAAGCGAACGATGCGCGGGCGCTACCAGGCAAACCTAGGTGTTCCATAAGAGGCATGGCGCAGTGGTGTCCGGTTCGTATTCCTATCCCTTGTTGATCAAGTAGCATGCCAATATCACTAGGGTGTAAACCCTCTATTTTGAATGACATAACCGGCACCTTGTCTTGGCTCGTTCCGATAACAGACATACCTGGTACGGTTTTACTTAACTCGTTAGCTAAGGCGAGCAAGCTTCGCTCGTGTTGATCGGCACCCGAGCGATCCATTGCGTTGAGATAATCAATAGCTGCACCTAGACCGACCGCTTCGGCAATCGCTGGTGTTCCTGCTTCAAACTTGTAAGGCAGGGCGTTGTAAGTTGTACCCTCGAAGCTAACACGTTCAATCATTTCGCCGCCGCCCTGATAAGGCGGAAGTTCTTCGAGTAAATGTTTTTTGCCATATAAAGCGCCAATTCCAGTCGGGCCGAAAACCTTATGCGAAGAGAACGTATAGAAGTCACAGTCTAGATCTTGTACGTCAACCTGGAAGTGGGGTGTGGCTTGCGCACCGTCAATAACGGTAACAACGTCAAACGCTCGCGCCTTTTCTATCATGGCCTTTATGGGGTTTACGGTACCCAATACATTCGATACATGAGTACAGGCAAAAATTCGGGTTTTGCTTGAAAGCAAGTCATCTAGCTGGCTAACAATAAGCGCGCCGCTGCTATCTATGTCGAGCACTCGTAATATGGCGCCCGTGCGCTCACAGAGCATTTGCCAGGGTACGATATTAGCGTGATGCTCCATTCGGGTAACAATAATCTCGTCACCTGCGTTGAGTTTTTGGCTATAGCCATTGGCGATAAGATTAATGGCTTCGGTTGTACCTTTGGTCCATATAATCTGTTTTCGGCTTTCCGCATTTAAAAACTGTTGTACTTTATCGCGGGCGCCTTCAAAAGAAGCAGTGGCTCTGTCACCTAAAGTGTGAGCCCCACGATGAACATTTGCGTTGTCGCGGTGATAGTAAGACGTCATGGCTTGCAGCACGGCTTCTGGCTTTTGTGCGGTAGCGGCACTATCAAGGTAGATCAGCGGCTTACCGTTTACTTCTTGATGTAAAACCGTAAAGTCAGCTCGCACCTTTTCTACGTCAAAGGGCTGTGAACTTTTAGCTGGATTGCTCATGGCGTTGCTCTTAATTTGAAACTAATAATTCTTAAGTCAAGTATTAGGTACTTAGTCTCTGAAACTCAAAATGTCAGCGAGGCATGACTCCCATGCGTCCGCTAATTCAGTAATGGGTGCAGATCGAACAATTTCAAGCACGAAACCAAGCGTAAGCATTTGTCTTGCTTGATCATCGCTCAGGCCTCTAGTTTTCAAATAGTACACTTCTTTTTCGTTTAGCTGGCCTATCGTGGTGCCGTGAGCACACTTAACATCATCCGCATAAATTTCTAATTCCGGCTTAGCATCGATTTCTGCTTGCGAAGACAAAATTAGGTTCTTATTGCTCATTGATCCGAGCGTTTTTTGCGCATCACGATGAATATGTATTCGCCCATTAAATACAATTTGCGAGGCATCATCTGCAATGCAACGATAGTTTTCGTTGCTTGTGCAGTTTGGCGCAATGTGTTCAATATTGGTGTGGTTATCAAAGTGCTCTTTATTTCTCGTGACGCACACACCGTTCAGGTCACAATTAGCGCCGGGCTCTGTTAGCAAAACATGAAAGTCGTGTCGGCCAAGATCTGCGCCTAGGCATAGGCTATGGCTCTCTAAGGCTGCATCGCGCTTTAGAATGCAGCGCGTGGTGCCGGCCAAAGCTTGTTGCTTACCATTTAAATTCATTCGGTAGTAAGTTAAGCGAGCATTTGCGCCGATGACGAAATCTGTGTGGCTTACCCATGCAGAATTGTTTGCGTCGTCTGAGATAAAGTCTTCTATGACTTGCAGTTCTGACCCGCTTTCTTGCTGCACAAACACGCGAGGCAGACTTAAGCCTTCGCCTTGCTGAATGTATTGCAGAAGAAGCGGGGTCTCTACTTTTACGTTCTTGGTAATCGTAATTAGAATTGCATGATTGCTTAATGAGCGGTTGAGTGTTTCGAATTCGCCGCGGTCGTTTTTCTGAGCATGTGCAAGAATCTCAGCTGCCAGCGATTCGTTTACTTCGTTGAATCGTTGAATCTTAATGCCGTCACGTTCATTGGCTTTTGTAATCGCCTGAGGGCACAAAAGGCCATTGGTAAATGGCAAAACTAGAGCCTGAATATCTTCAGCATAACGGGTAGTCGCGTCAGTTATGCTAGTAGAACTCTGGTTGCTGCTGGCAAGGCCGAGGGTTTCAAGGCCAGCTGTTCGTCTAAAAGAGTACTTCCAGCTTTCTGTGCGGCGAGTTGGCATGGCAACGCTAGGTAGCAACGCTCTTGCTTCTCTGTGCATTTGTTGGATCGCTTCTGGAGCACTCTCTAAACCTGTGTTTAAGCCCGCTTGAACGCTCGAAAATTCGCTAAATAATGTCATGAGAGTCCTTCTTACTTCGCGTCATCGGCGTCGATACCGAGCCAACCGTAGCCTTTTTCTTCTAATTCGAGCGCAAGTTCTTTGCCGCCTGACTTGATGATCTTGCCACCGGCTAATACGTGTACAAAGTCAGGCACGATATAGTCTAGAAGCCGTTGATAGTGAGTGACCATAATTACGGCTTTATCCGGTGAGCGCAGCGCATTGACACCGTCTGCAACAATTCGTAGTGCGTCGATATCAAGGCCTGAGTCCGTTTCATCTAGAATGGCCAAAGAAGGCTCTAACATGAGCATTTGCATAATCTCATTGCGCTTTTTCTCGCCGCCAGAAAAACCTTCGTTTACGCCGCGTTTAAGAAACGAGGCGTCAAGATTTACTTGCTTAATCTTTTCTTTTGCAAGCTTCATGAATTCTGCTGCGCTAATTTCGTTTTCGCCTCGATGCTGGCGAATGTTATTCATTGCTGTGCGCAAAAACTGAAGGTTACTTACGCCAGGAATCTCTACTGGGTACTGGAAAGCCAAAAATATACCTTCGCGCGCGCGTTCTTCAATCGACAGTTCAAGTAAGTCTTTACCCTGATAGTCAACCGAACCACCGTTTACTTCATAAGCTCCATTACCTGCAAGTACTTGAGACAGCGTGCTTTTTCCTGAGCCGTTTGGCCCCATGATGGCATGCACTTCACCGGCTTTTACGGAAAGGTTAAGTCCTTTTAGAATTTGCTTGTCTTCAACGGTCGCTTTCAGTTCTTTAATTTCTAGCATTACGTAGTCTCGATTTTACGGCCGCAAAAGATAGGCGCGGCACTTAATTCATAAATTAGGCGTTAGTCGATTGCAGATAGCAGGTTAGCCAACACTGCCTTCTAAGCTAACTTCAAGTAGTTTGGTCGCTTCAACCGCAAATTCCATAGGTAGCTCTTTGAACACCTCTTTACAGAAACCGTTTACGATCATTGAAACGGCATGCTCGGCATCGATGCCTCTTTGCTGACAAAGAAACAATTGGTCGTCGCTTACTTTTGAAGTCGTTGCTTCGTGCTCGATTACCGCTGAACTGTTTTTACTTTCGATATACGGAAACGTGTGCGCGCCGCACTTGTCACCTATTAGCAAGGAATCGCATTGCGTGTAGTTACGCGCGTTTTCAGCTCCAGGACCAAAACGAACGAGTCCTCGGTAACTGCTATCACTCTTGCCTGCAGAAATACCTTTGGCAATGATTGTGCTCTTAGTGTTTTTACCAAGGTGAATCATTTTCGTGCCGGTATCAGCTTGCTGAAAGTTGTTGGTTAGTGCGACAGAGTAGAATTCTCCAACACTGCCTTCACCGCGCAATACACAACTTGGATACTTCCATGTGATAGCTGAGCCTGTTTCTACTTGGGTCCAGCTGATCTTTGAATTACGTCCAATACAGGCTCCACGCTTCGTTACGAAGTTGTAGATGCCGCCTTTTCCTTCTTCGTCGCCGGGATACCAGTTTTGTACTGTGGAGTATTTGATCTCGGCGTCGTCCATTACCACAAGTTCAACGACCGCTGCATGCAACTGATTTTCATCACGCATTGGAGCAGTACAGCCTTCTAGATAGCTTACGTGGCTTCCTGCTTCGGCAACAATCAACGTTCGCTCGAACTGTCCCGTATTGGCTTCGTTAATTCTGAAGTAAGTAGAAAGTTCAAGAGGGCAACGAACGCCCTTTGGAATATACACAAATGAGCCGTCGCTAAACACGGCAGAGTTTAGTGCCGCATAGTAGTTGTCTTTTTGAGGCACCACAGAGCCGATATATTTCTTGATCAGCTCAGGGTGTTTGTGCACGGCTTCTGACATTGGGCAGAAGATAACACCGGCTTCAGTGAGTTTTTCTTTAAATGTGGTGGTAACGGATACGCTATCGAAAACAGCATCCACTGCCACGCCCGCTAAACGTGCGCGCTCGTGCAAGGGGATCCCTAGCTTCTCGTATGTCCGAAGGAGTTCAGGATCTACTTCATCTAAACTTTTTGGTCCATCGGTTTTGGACTTAGGGGCAGAGTAGTAAGCAATTTCGTTGAAATTGATTTTCGGGAATTTGACGTGCGCCCACTCTGGCTCTTCCATTTCTAGCCATGCTTTATAGGCCTTTAGGCGCCACGCAAGCATCCACTCAGGTTCACCTTTCTTCTCAGAAATACGACGAATAACGTCTTCGTTTAGCCCGGGTTCAAACGTGTCGGATTCTATATCCGTTACGAAACCATGCTCGTATTCACGTTTAATAAGGTCTTTCACTGCTTTTTCAGAATCAGACATGCTTTTAGAGTGCTCATCATTTAAAGGTTGAAATCGCTAGTCTTCGACTAATCTGTGTACGCTTTGCTTGCCTTCATTTGCTACGGGAAAACTGACTACATTGGGAGTATACCACCGGCGGCACTGTGCTGCTTATTGGGTTACCTTGTCTGTAATCTGCGTCAATAATAGTAACTGGTGCGGGAGTATACAATACCCTACTAAATTAGTCAGGTATTTTGAGTGAACAATTTACCTTCACCAAAAGTGTAATATCTGTCGCTGGCAAGCTTAAAATTTCGCTATCACTAGCCCCGAACGATTATGTGCTTCAGCGCGCGCGATTGTATCTGTTTTGGTTTTAAAATGAAGGTCTGTTACGTTTTTTTGCATAAAGAATTCAAAACCTAACAGTAAAATTAGCACTAGTTTGCTAGGGTTATAAGATCAGTGTTTTTTAGAGAAACCGTGTGCTAGGCGAAAACAACTATAGTAGCTTCAAGATAAACTCTCGGTTAGTGCGGGACGAGGTCGCGTGCGCAGATTTAAAAATTGGCATGTATGTGGTGGAATTAGATCGTCCTTGGGTCGATACGCCGTTTCTGTTTCAAGGGTTTTTGATCAGTTCTGAGGATGAGATAGATCAACTGGCTGAGCATTGCCAATTTGTTTATGTTGACCACGATCAGTCCGAAGTCGTTATCCGAAATCAACGTTTAACTTCTGTTCCTAACAACACCAAGCAACACCAAGCTTTTAAGCCCTATCCAAAAACGATGGAAGAAGAGTTTGAGCATGCAACTGAGCGCTATGATTTTGCGATGTCGGTTGCCAATGACCTGTTTTCTGAATTTGAATCAAGTGGGGAAATAGATTGGGCTCGAGTTGGTAAAGCGGTGAGAGGCTGTGTTGAAAGTATTTGTGCGAACGCGAACGCCATGCTGTGGTTGTCTCAGATAAAAGACAAAGACAACTACACTGCAGAGCATAGTCTGCGGGTCTCTATGCTGTCTATCGCACTGGGCCGAGAACTTGGCTTATCGAAACTTGAATTGGAAGAGCTAGGCATCGCTGCAATGCTTCACGATGTCGGAAAAATTCGCATTCCTGAATCAATTCTCAATAAAGAAGGTGCGCTGTCTAGTGCAGAGTATGCTGTTATAAAGGCGCATACCTTGGAAGGTCGAAAAATGCTGCGAGAGGCTAACAATGTGCCGCCGTCAGTTATTGAAGTTGCCCTTTTGCATCATGAACGTATTGATGGGAAAGGCTACCCCCAAGGTTTGAGTGGTGAAGACATTCCTTCTTTCGCTCGTATTGTAGGGATCACAGATGCTTTCGATGCGATCTCCAGTGATCGTTGTTACAGTAAATCTAGAACCACTTTAGAGGCGCTTCGAATTCTCTATGATTGCCGTGGCTCGCAATTTGACACGGTAATGGTGGAAACCCTTATTCGTCTTATGGGGATTTATCCCTCTGGCCATATTGTTGAGCTTAGTTCGGGAGAGGTGGGTGTGGTGTTGTCTTGCCAAGCAGATAACCGTTTAAAGCCTAAAGTATTGGTTGTTCGAAACTCAGACAAACAGCTTTGTCCAGAGAAAGTTTTGGACTTAAGCAAGCCATTGAAGGATAGCATCGGCAAGACCATCAGGGTTAAAGAGCTATATCAGGATGGCGCGTTTGGAATCTCGTTAAGAGAATATAAAGACAACGGCCTCAAGGTTTGCGCCTAATTGCTCGAAACTGCTTTGACGCAGTGTGACTTTCTTGATTAAATTACCTCCAATTTGAGCATATCGCAACGAGCCCGAAGACATGGCTGTTTACACCCCAATTCAAATAAGTGATTTAGATTCTGTACTCGAACGTTTTGATTTAGGCTCTGTTGTGCGCTTGCAGGGTATAGGTTCCGGCATTGAGAATACGAACTATTTTTTAGACGTACAAAAAAGTGGCGAACCTCAGCGTTCCTTTGTGCTGACGATTTTCGAAAACCTAGAAACTTCCTCTCTCCCATACTTTAATGCACTTACGGCGCACTTGGCTACGAATGGCCTAGCAGTGCCTGCTCCACTGCAAGATTGCAATAATACTTCTGTTTTTGTGTTAGCGCATAAGAATGCCATTATCGTACCCTGTTTAAATGGCTCTGCGCTTTCAGAGCCTGGCATTGAACATTGCAAGGAGGTAGGGCGTTGGCTCGGCAATATGCATCTTGTGCAAGAGAGCTTTGCTCAAACTCGCCCCTTAGTTCGAGACTTAAATTGGATGAAGGAGCAGGCTGTTCCTTTAAAGGATTCAGCCATGCCAGAAGAAGATCAGCGCCTTCTTGAACTGCTCATTACGCGTTATGAATCATATAGACTTATGCTAAATCAATGCCCTCAAGGCACGGTGCATGGAGACTTATTTTGCGATAATGTCTTGTTTGAGAATGGCAGCGTGAGCGGTGTTATTGATTTTTATCACGCATGCACAGCGTCTTTATTATTTGATTTGGCTGTGTGTGTTAATGATTGGGCAACCGACACTAGTGGTGCATACAAACCAGCCCACCTAGAGGCGATTGTATCGAGTTATTGTGAGGTTAGACCTTGGGCGCAACTAGAAGCACAGGCGTGGCCTAAATTTCTTGAGGTTTCCGCCTTACGTTTTTGGATTTCTCGTTTGAGCAGTAAGTATGTTGCGGGTTATCAGCAAGAGAGTGTTGAAGGGGAAACGATAAAAGACCCTGATGGGATGAAGCGTATTCTTCAGAACTTGTTACGCTCAGAGTGACTGTGTTTGTTCGCGGCCCTCTCTTTTCTTTCTTCAATGTTCTTTCTGCAGTTTGAATGGCCACATGTTGGTCGTTCTATTTATTCTTCGAAAAGCGCATTGATATCGGTATTAAAACTAACATCGACCAAATGCCAACCTTTGTCTGCTTGATAATAATTCAATTCCCACACTAATGCTGCTCGCGCGAATTTCAGTAAATACGTTATTTTGTAAAAGTGATCTTGCACGCTTTGTTTTTTCAGTAAAGCTTTAGAGATCGGCTGGCCAGCACTCACGCTAATCTGTTTCATGTCGCCTATAATGCTTTGCCCGCGCTGTTGAAACTGTGCGGCATCGACGCCAATATAGGCTGAAATTAGACTCAGAGCAGCCTCAGTTTCACCCATCGCGACTTGCGCCATAAACGTTTCACTTATACTGTCCATTTTTGCTTTGTCTGCAATAGACTTGGCGAGCACATGGCTTGAACTCAGTAGAAGGAATAGAGCCGCGATAAGTGTTTTGATGTTTAGCATCTGTTGGCGTTTTTTGATCACGTGCACGTTACCTGCTTAAGTGTTGTCGGTTGGTTTGCGTAAGGTTGTATGTGCCAGAAAAAGCTCGCGTAATAGTTGTAAGCCCTTTCCTTGGTTTACGACCTTCCAGGCAATGTATTTATTCGCCGGGCGGGCTTGCTGATTTTCTAATGTTAATTCAATCAAACTACCGTCTTGAAGATGGTTTTTGATGCGTTGGCGTGGGAGATACCCAGCGCCAATTCCAGCAAGTTGCGCCATGATTTTACTGTGCATAGAGCGAACATAAAAGTGCTGTTGAAGATTTAATAAGCCTCGAGACCAAGGGACACCTGTCTGAATAGAGTCACGAATCACAACTTGTCGAGTTTGTTGCAGCTGCTCTTGGCGAATAGGTGTTGTGGATTTTGCTAAGGGGTGATCCTTTGACGCGACGTAGATCAGGTCGGATTGCGCAATGGCAATCGCGCGCACACCCCTATTTTGCGGGATGGGGTCGGTTGCTCCAATTACCATGTCTACTTCGTCGTTGATTAACACCTCCCAAGCGCCGCCTAGGGACTCTTCGCGGACGTCTAATTCGATTCCGGGATGAATAGCCATAAACTCTGCGAGAACTTCATAGATTTCACTGCTATTGATAATCGTATCAATGGCGAGTCGGATTTTACTTTCGTAGCCATTGGCAATATTTCGTGTCTGCTCACCTAGGCGTTCTGCGGCATCTAGAATCAAGCGACCTTCGTCTAGAAGGTGTCTACCTGCAGGGGTCAGCACAGAACGGCGACCTTGCTTCTGGAAAAGTGTGACGCCTAACTGTTCTTCAAGCTTTTGCACGATATAAGATAGCGCAGAGGGCACTTTATCTAATTGCTCGGCAGCGGCAGCATAGCTACCACGCTTTTCTATCGTATCGAGCACGCGCAGCGCTTCAATTGTAATGGGTGTAGATAAGCTCATTTGGGGCTCTACAATAATTCATCAAAAAAACTGATTATATGTAGCAAAAATACCCGCTTACTTCATTGTATGCAATCTTTAAACTATACCTGTCAGATGAATTTAAGACTTTGTTATCAAGTGGTTTGATAATCAAAGAAAGCTAAGCAAAGAAAGCATGAAATTAAACAGTAGGGGTGAGGCATGGGGTTAAGAATTTTATTAGTAAGTGCAAGTGTGCGAACAGAAGACTCTGTTAGTCGACGACTAGCGACAACTCTTTTGGAGAATGATCGTTTCAAGGCTAAGACGGAATCCATTATTAGCCGCGACCTGTCAAAGAATGACATAGCGCTTGTCACAGAAAACCATGTCGGTGCTTTTTACACGCCAAGCTCCGAACGCTCGGCACAGCAACATGAATTGCTTGCGCAAAGTGATGCCTTAGTAGGAGAACTAAAAGCGGTAAATACTTTGGTCGTCGCAACCCCCATGTATAATTTTTCAGCGCCAGCTTCGCTTAAGGCGTGGGTTGATATGGTATGTCGAGTTGGAGAAACTTTTCGCTACAGCGAGAGTGGTCCCGAAGGCCTACTTGCGATCGATACGATGTATTTAGTCGTTGCGACGGGTGGCGTGCCTATTGGAAGTCCAGCAGACTTTCTTGTGCCTTTTATGAAGCAGGTAGCGAGTTTTATTGGTGTCAAAAATGTTGAAGTAATTGCCGCTGATGCAACGAATGCCAATTTGGATGACGCGCTTAAAAAAGCAGAAGACAAAATAGAAGAGCTTGCTGGGGATATTTAGTCGAACTGATTTAGTCGAGCGTTAGCGAAAAGACAAAATTAAAACGAGCATAGAAGTCAGCGCCTATACGCTTTGTTTATGCTCGTTTTCCCCGTTTTAAGCTAAGGTTTCCGATCGGAAACCTCTAATCTAGCAGCTCAAATTAAGACGCAGTTTTAGGCTCTAGTTTAAGACTTCTAATGTGATCGCGGTTGCTTCGCCACCACCAATGCAAAGGCTCGCAAGGCCGCGCGTTTTGTTGATCTTCTTCAGTGCATAGATAAGTGTGGCAATTATGCGGGCCCCTGAAGCCCCAACGGGGTGCCCAAGTGCTACTGCACCGCCATGAATGTTGAGTTTTTCGGCAGGAATAGTAAAGGCATTCATTGCCGTCATCGCGACCATTGCAAAGGCTTCATTTACTTCCACTAGATCCACATCTTCAATGTTCCAGCCCGTTTTCTTCAGTACTTTTTCGATACTTCCTACCGGAGCATGTGTAAAGCGGCTAGGTTTTTCTGCGTGGCTTGCATGGGCTCTAATAACGGCAATAGGTGCGATGCCAAGCTCTTTGGCCTGCTTCGCAGTACTCAAAATGATTGCCGCTGCTCCATCGGATATTGCGCTTGAATTTGCAGCCGTTATTGCGCCATCCTTGTTGAACGCCGGCTTTAACTGAGGGATTTTTTCTGGCTTTGCTTGAGTAGGAAGTTCATCTTCCGTAATTTCGACATCACCCTTTCTGCCGCTTACAACAACTTTAGCGACTTCATTTTCAAACCAGCCTTCCTTCAAAGCGGTCTGCGCGCGCTCCAGTGAACGTAAGGTGTACTCGTCCATTTGTTCACGCGTTAGGGCGTCGTCTTTTCCGTTGTCATCTGCAAATTTTCCCATTAGTTGTCCAGAATAGGCGTCTTCCAAACCGTCAAAGAACATATGGTCGAGCAGTTGCCCGTGGCCAAGTCGGTAGCCGCTTCTCGCTTTCGGTAATATGTAAGGCGCGAGTGACATATTTTCTTGGCCTCCCGCAATGACGATGTTCGCGCTACCGGCTTTAATGGCGTCGTATGCCTGCATAACGGCTTTCATGCCCGAACCACACATTTTATTGATTGTGGTGCAGGGTACTGAGTCAGGCAGACCTGCGCCCAATGCGGCTTGCCGAGCAGGTGCTTGCCCAACGCCAGCCGCTAGTACTTGCCCCATAATCACTTCATCGATCAGGTCTTTTGCAATGCCCGTTTCGCTTAAGCAGGCTTCAATGGCTACAGCTCCCAACTTGGGTGCAGCGACCGTGCTCAGGCACCCACCAAAGCTGCCGATAGGCGTGCGTTTTGCCGCGAGAATGACGATATCGTTGTCGTTTAATTCTGTAGTAGACATCTTGAAACTTACCTTTTATGTAGATTGCAGACAAAAGATCTTGGCGAGCGCGCCGCGCCGCGATCAAAAACGGCATGTAGTTTAAGGTAGGGTGTTCACATAGGCTAGGCTTATGTGTTCCGTTTGGATAATGCCGGTTTGTGGTGCGTGTCTATCTAGCATCCGAACTACGCCAGTGATAGCATTGCGGCTTTATTTTTCGGCGGAAGTACAGGGCTCTATTCAGAGCCTATAGCCCGCAATTACGGAGTTGTTTCATGTCTGTGAGTTCAATCGCTAAGCCTAGCCTTAAACCAGCAAATCCTAATTTTTCGTCTGGGCCATGCAGTAAGCGACCAGGTTACGATGTTAATGCCCTTGATATTTCAACACTGGGCCGCTCACACAGGGCGCCAATTGGCAAACATGCTTTAGGCAAAGCCTGTTCAGAAACAGCGCGACTATTAGGTCTGCCTGAAGGGTATCGGGTGGGCGTTGTTCCAGCATCAGACACAGGTGCTGTTGAAATGGCGCTTTGGTCGTTGCTAGGTCAAAGGCCGGTCGATGTGTTTGCTTGGGAGTCCTTTGGGTCGACATGGGTTAGCGATATTTTGAATCAGCTCAAGCTCAAAGACGTCAATCACTACAAAGCAGACTACGGTGTGCTGCCAGACTTATTGCAAGCCAACCCCGCTCACGACACTGTGTTCACATGGAACGGCACGACTTCAGGCGTAAAGGTGCGCAACGCCGACTGGATAAGTGATGACCGTGAAGGTCTGACCATTTGTGACGCAACGTCTGCAGTGTTTGCCATGGAACTCCCGTGGGAAAAGTTAGACGTTGTGACGTTTAGTTGGCAGAAAGTGCTTGGGGGAGAAGGCGCGCATGGCATGCTGATTTTGAGTCCCCGAGCGGTAGAGCGTTTAGAAACGTATACGCCTAGCTGGCCCATGCCGAAGATATTCAGGCTGACGTCGGGCGGCAAGCTAAGCGAGGGTATTTTCCGTGGTGAGACAATCAATACGCCCTCTATGCTGTGTGTGGCGGACTATCTTGATGCCTTAGCATGGGTTGATGGTTTAGGCGGGCTACCTGCTATGATTTCGCGTTCAGAGAATAATCTGGCAGCCATTGCTAGCTTTGTTGCGAAACATGACTGGATCCATTTTTTGGCACAAGATCCTGCAACGCTTTCAAATACCAGTGTTTGTCTTACGTTAGATGTGACGGCGGAGCAGTGTAAAGCAATGATCAAGCTTTTAGAGGCAGAATCGGTGGCCTTTGATATTGGTTCCTACCGTGATGCACCGGATGGCCTGCGTGTTTGGTGCGGAGCTACGGTTGAAGCATCTGACGTAGAGGCGCTTATGCCTTGGTTAGAGTGGGCGCATGCTCAGGTAGTTTAGTTTTTGCGCTCGGATACTTGCTGTGTCCGAGCGTTATTCATTATGTTTTTATCGAAAAACTTGAAAAGTCGATTATCAAGCTCCTGATTTTGATCTAGTCTTAGAGCAGGATCTTAATTAAAGGACGCGTTCATGGAAATCTCCACCATCATCTCTTGGCTCATACTCATTTTTGCGGTGTTTTATGTTGTCCGCATTTTCAATACCTTAGTCGCTTTTAAAAACCGTTATGAGAACGCCTTCGCTCAAATCGAAGTGCAGCTGAAGCGCCGTTATGACTTGATTCCAAACCTCGTTGAAACCGCCAAAGCGTACATGACGCATGAAAAAGACACCCTAGAAGCGGTTATAAACGCTCGAAACACAGCTTTGGCGGGCTTGAAGGAAGCTGCGGCGAACCCTTCTAGCGGCAGCGCGATGGGTAAGCTGGCCTCAGGTGAGGGGATGTTGCAAGCCGCGCTAGGAAAGATGAATATTGCGGTTGAAGCATACCCAGAGTTAAAAGCGAATGAGAACATGCTTCAACTCAGTGAAGAAATCACCAGTACTGAAAACCGTGTGACGTTTGCGCGGCAGGCGTTTAATGACTCGGTGCTCGACTACAATACTTTTCGTCAAAGTTTCCCTAACAATTTTTTCGCACCTACTTTTGGGCATAGAAAAGATGCGGCGCTGCTTGAATTTGCAGACTCTGCCGACATTCAATCGGCACCGAAGGTTAGCTTCTAACGAGTTCAAGCTTTGCTCTGAGGTAAACGCAAACCAGCGTATTGCCTCGCTCTATGAGTTTCGACGGTACGTGGCATATCACCTTTACATGTGATGACCTGAGGCTCACGCAATTGATTGAATGCGATCTCGTCCGTTCTATGTCCCAATAGAAGATGAAACAATGAACTTTTATCAAGCTCAAGACTCAGCAAGAAAGCAAACGCGCATTCTAGTAGCATTGTTTGTGTTTGCTGTCGTGTGCCTTGTGGCGCTTTCCAATCTCCTTCTTCTCGCAATGGTGTGGTTTAGCGACCTTGGCAACCTAATTGATACGCGGCGCCCAAATCTTTCTGAACTGCCATTACACGAAGCGTTCTGGCAGGCGATAGAGTTTTTAGGTTGGCACAAGGTTGCGATTGTGAGTGCCATTATTGTGTTGGTTATTTCGGTGGCTACCTGGTCTAAGTGGCATAGCCTTTCAGGTGGCGGGCATGTTGTTGCAGAGTCCTTAGGTGGGCGTCTGCTAAAAACAGATTCTATGCAGCGGCATGAACGGCGCCTACTTAATGTGGTGGAAGAAATGGCTCTAGCAGCCACCATTCCTGTGCCGCCTGTTTATGTTTTAGAGGGAGAGGTAGGAATTAACGCCTTTGCTGCTGGGCTTAATGTCGACGATGCTGTGCTGGCATTTAGTGAGGGGGCAATGACACTGTTAAATCGGGAACAGTTGCAAGGGGTCGCTGGTCACGAATTTAGTCACATTTTAAACGGAGATATGCGACTAAATGTGCGCATAGTAGCCATACTAAATGGCTTGCTAATGATCAATAAAACAGGACGAATTCTACTCGATCTTGGTTTGCATTCTGGCGCGCGTTCTCGGTACCGAAGAGACCAGAAAAATGGCGCCGCTTTGTTATTCTTGATTGCGGGTGGCGCCATGTGGGCCTTAGGCACTGCAGGGCAGTTTTTCGGCGCCATGATAAAAGCAGCTTTGAGCCGACAGCGCGAATTTCTAGCGGATGCTTCAGCGGTGCAGTTTACGCGAAACCCTCAAGGTATCGCAGGCGCTTTAAGAGTGATCGCAAGCACTGCTCAAGAGTCAAAAATCGAGAACCCAAGGGCGCATGAATTGGGCCATATCTTTTTTTCCTTCGCGTATAAAAGCAGCATGTTTGCAACACACCCTCCTTTAAAAGACAGGATTCAACGCTTGATGCCAAGTTGGAGTGGTGCCTATCTTAAGTCTAGCTCTGAACAAGATTTTCTAGGGGATCAAACACGAGGCTTTGCAGAAGAGGGCGCGCAACAAAATAGGCATCAGGGTATGCCCGAGAGTGCCAGTGGCTTCTCGGGCGCTAGTTATTCGGGGGCGACTACTGCCAAACTGGCTAAAGACTATGGAGTGATCGACTATCAGCCGAGCGTATTGTCCGCTTCCAGTGCAGAAGCTCAAGGCGCCGCTGCGGCACTCGATTCGACGGCCGAGTTTGAAAGATTTAAGGCAGTGGCACGCAAAATGATCGGGGCTCAGGCGGTCTTCTTGGTCTATTTTGCTAAGCATAGTTCGATGAGTAAGGATCAAACTCTAAGCTGGTTAAGTACAAACGATAAAAACGGCTTAACGAAGAAGTTTGATCCATCATTAGAAGCCACCTTGGCTGGGTTTTCTAGTCTGTCGATGCAGCAAAGTTTGGACGTATTGCGCATAGCGGTAGCGGGTTTAAAAGGTTTGGATAAAGTTGACTATGCAAGATTTAGAACGTTGTCCAAGGAGCTTGTTCAAGCGGATCAAAAGCGTTCTGTGAGCGAGTGGGTTGGGTTTGAATTGATGACTCATGCCTGTGACCACCACTTTGGCCTGCGCAAGGCCAAGCGGCCCAAATATAAAACGCTTGAGTCTGTTCAGCCCTTTTTCGAGCTGATATTGTCCAAATTTATAGCATTAGGTACGTCAGACGATGCTCAATGCCAGGCGGCTCTCAAAGCGGCTTCCGAGTCCGGTGGACTGAATGGCCTGAGCTTAAAAGCGAATGCTGAAATTAGTACCAAGGAGTTCATGCATGCAGTTGAACAAATGAAGTACGCGTTTCCTTTGCTAAAGCCCCGGTTGATAAAAGCGCTTTTTGCAGCCGCTAAAGCGGATGGCGAGTATGCGGATATTGAAGTGCAGCTGTTGACTGTTCTGGCTGCAATATGGGATTTACCCTTGTCGGTATTGGACTTTGGCGAAGTTAATTAGCTTTGCGGTTCCATCTTTAGATTCACCTTTAGCTTTACCTCCACTGTTAGCTATGAGATGCGACGCCTTTGAGCAATCGCCCAAGTATGTCGCCGCCCGTTATTATTTTCTTTTCTTCGCCCCATAATAAAATCACATCGTCCGTGATGACACCATCATGGTGCTCATTGTCTTTTTCGTTGATCTTTAATTGGAAAATAAGCTCACCTAATGGTTCAGTAGCAAGGTGCGCCACGATAGGGCGGTGACAATAATCATATGGGTCACAAGGCTTGTCCGTGTTAAATACCGCATCCCGCAGAAAGCCGTCTGCATCTAGAGCAAGTAAGGGGTTGTTCTGTTCGTCACATAAAATCACCCAACTTTGGCCTGATTGATCAACGGCTTTCAGAAATGGATCGTTTACGTCCCGATCAAAGCTGGGAATGATTGGGAAGTCTACTTTTGAAGGCAGTTGAATGATGCTTGCCGGATCTATGTATTCGCCTTCATCATTGACCGTCAAGTCATCAATCGCTAAGAAGTTCATCGCACCGATGCCTTCAAGGTGGTCAACTTCGGCTTCTTCGGCCTCAATATGAGCTTTTATAATGGCCTTTAAGTCGCGCTCACGTAAATAATCGATCCCTTCCTTACCTAACCATTTGTCTAACACCCACGCGGTTGGTTTTGCTACAGGATAGAGCACGAACTGATAAAATCTTAAGACTGGAGAAAGTAGTGAACCCATGGTCATTGCATTTCGAGAGAAATAAGCCTGTGGAATAATCTCGCCTAAAAATGTGATGATGATGGTTGAGAACATAAAAGCAGAAAGGCCAGCCATAACCGAATTCGACAATAAGGTTAGAAGCACGTTGATGCCGACGTTTCCCCATAGGATGGTCGTTAGCAGGAAGTTTGAGTCTTGTCGCAATGCTAGAATGCGTTGCGCGGCTCTCACTCCATGTTCAGCATCAATATCTAGTTGCATGCGGCTTAGGCTGAAAAACGCCAAGTTTAAGCCCGAAAATATAGCTGATTGCGTAACGCAAAACGCGATACCGAACCAAACCAGAGAATCCATGTACGTTTTTCCTTGGGAAACCTTATTGACGATGTTAGTAATGTACGGGCGAAATTAGGCTAAGAGCAGACTCAGGCAGCGCCGATTGTGCTTGCGGCGCTGCCAGTTTTCTTTGATCTTTTAGCGTAGCTCGTTGTGAGTCAACACTAAGCCTACGATTCTTCTGGTTCAGTACCTTCAGGCAGATTTTCTGGCAAATCTGTAACGGTTGGGTTGCGACGGCGTCTGGTTTTCGCAGGAACCATTCCTCGCATAGAATCCATTTTGCCAAAGCAGAGTAGTTTGTCGTTTGGCTCTAACACTCGGCTGGCCTTAGGGTTTGGAATAACTGTAGCGCCGCGATAAAGCGTTAGCACATTAATATCCTGCTCAGCTAAGTTAGTTTCCTTAATGGTCTTGCCGACAAAATTCGAGCCTTCTGGAACGTAAATTTCACTTACGCCATAACCCTTACTGACGGTTAGTCGCTGTCTGACGTCAATCTCAGGGAAGTCGACTTGCGCTGCGATGTAGTCGATAACTGCACCCGCGACATCTAGGCCAGTGCAAGATTCGATGCCTTCTAAGCCTGGGGATGAATTAACCTCCATTATCTGTGGTCCAGTGGCACTTTCAAGCATATCAACACCCGCGATACGCAGGCCGGTTATTTGAGCGGCCCTAACAGCCGTGTCGATATATTCTTGAGAAAGCTCCACTGCTTCAGCCACGCCACCTCTATGCACATTACTTCTAAATTCTTGGCCCTGTGCGACACGGCGCATGGCAGCAACAACACGATCACCAACCACGAAGGCACGAATGTCTTTGCCCTTACTTTCAGCCACAAATTTCTGGATTAATACGTTCTGTTTTTGGCTCTGTAGCAACTCGATGATGGATTCGGCTGCATTGACTGTTTCTGCTAACAGAACACCAATGCCTTGCGTTCCTTCAATTAGTTTGATGACAACTGGCGCGCCACCAACACGTTCGATCGCGGGCAGTACATCGCGTTTGTCGCGCACAAACGTTGTTTGAGGTATGCCAATATGATGCCGGCTCAGTATCTGCAGGCTTCGGAGTTTGTCTCGAGAGTTGCTAATTCCGTGTGCGGTGTTGGCGCAAAACACATCCATTTCTTGAAACTGCCGCACAACGGCCGTTCCGTAATACGTAATGGATGCGCCGATTCTAGGTAATACCGCGTCGTAATGGCTCAAAGATTTTTGGCGATAGTAAAGGTCAGGGGAGCCTTGTTGGAGGTCAATCGCGAACTTTAGAGTGTTAAGAACCTTAACGTCATGACCCCTCTGCATAGCGGCTTCTTTTAGTCGCATAGTGCTGTAGGAATTTGGTCCACAGGATAGAATAGCTAGCTTCATGACGGTTAATCTCCGTGTTGTACGTGTTATAGAAAGTCTGCGCCGCAAAGTTCTTGCCGCATGCGGTATCTCAGATATACCTTAGATTTTTATCGATTCTTATGCCGTTCTGCTAAGAACGTTGGTCAGTTGGGGGCGTTACTCAAAATGAAGTCTTCGCTAGGGTCGACCAAAATTCGACTTTGCATTGCTTCTCGACCTAAAAGCATTAAGTTACGCATTGTCGAACGATCAGTAAGCGTTAGTTTGATCTTCCATGTTTGGCCGCCCAAGCTGATAGACGTCTTAATGACTACGCGTTTCTCTTTGTCAGCGGAAGAACTTTTAACGACTTTTTTTCCACTTAAAGGCGCGGTGGTCGTTAATATTTTATTAACGTTATGCACGTCGGGGTGGATATCAAAGCGCACCCTGCGCTTACCATCGAGGGTGTACTCTTCAATGTTGTCCACATGCAGCGAGGAGGTCGTGGCACCTGTGTCGATCCTCATTTGTAAGTCTGTAAGACCAAGCTCCGGCAGGTCACATAGCTCCAATGCACCTACAAGAATTTTATCCGGCTGTGTTGTCATAAATAAAGTAATCCATCCAAGCTAAGTGCTTTTTTGTTTATTCAGTTGTTAAAACGGTTGAACTCTTACTCTTTGGTTTTGTGTGCTCTTGCCATCAAGAATGTCTTTATAATCTTATAACTCTCTACTTGCACTAAATCTTTTGGTTTTTATAGTGCTGCGCCACTAAAGCTGAGTTTTTCTCAGGGGGCGTCGGTTTTAAGTGTGTCGCTATCCGGGTTAAGAATTCTAACTTCTCTTTGTGGGAACGGGATTTCGATGCCATTTTCTTTCAATGTTTCTAATATTATTAGCATAAGGTCTCCACCGACTCGGTTCTTGCCGTCATCGATACCAAACATCCAAAACTCGACGAACATATTGATGCCTGAATCGCCGAAACTATCGATCTCACAATCTGGTCGCTCCTCAAAGGGCACATCTGATCCGTTGATAACTTGAGGGTGTTTACCGACCGCTTCTTTTATATATTCAACCATCGACCGAACGTCGGTCGAGTAGGGTACTGAAAAATCGACTCGGTATCTTTGTTTTGGATCTTTGTGTGTCCAGTTGATCAATAGCGAAGAGATAAATTTCTCATTCGGTACGAGAATGTCTTTGCCGTCATAGGTCTCTAGAACGGCATAGCGCATTTTGAATTCGCGCACAAAGCCTTTCTTGCCATCCTCTAATTCAACGAAATCGCCTACAGTCAGCGACCGGTCGAGAAGTATAAAAATTCCCGAGATGAAATTGGATGCGATGGATTGAAGTCCAAGCCCGAGTCCAACGCCTAATGCGCCGCCAAACACGGCAAGGGCAGTAAGATTTACGCCCATGACATTGAGTAAGAGTAGCGCTACAACGCAAAAAATGGTGACCTCGAAAAGCTTTAGGAATAAGTCTTTTGTCGGCATGTCGAGAGAGTCTTGTTTTTTTATAATAGCCTTGCCGAAGTCATTTGACGCACGGCCTAGCCAGAACAGAAACCCTCCAAAAATAAGGACTCTTACGACGCCGTGCGCAGAGATTCGTATATTTCCTACATTAAGTGAAATTTCCTCTAGCGCTGCAATAACGGTTGGTAATAGGTCAAGCATGCTAAGCAATAAAACAGGCAAGCCAACCCAACGAAAGAAGGCGGCGGTAATACGATGCGTTACAAATACGCTTATGAGAGAGTTAAAAAATAGCAGCGTAGCGATAGTTAGGGCCGCCTGGATAAGCCATGGGGAGTACTCGAAATGCTCACCGGCTTTTGTGGATATTTGCAAAAGTATAATGGCCAAAAGCGGGAATAGTATGACACCTAAACGAGATACAAATTTCTTTACTGGGTGGGCGTTGTCAGCATGACTGTTGCCAGTAAAGTGAACTGTTTTTCGTATCTGATAAGCTGCAAAAAATGCGACAGCATAAATACAAGCGATCACTATTAACTGAATGTGAGTATGCGAGTTACTAACGGCAGAAATGATGGTGTGGCTTAACTCATCGACGAGCGATGAAGTTTGAGTATCATTCATGAGTGAACTTTGACCTTCTTTAATTATTGTTTGCGTGAAGATGCGTTCTTACTTTTGGTGTTCAAACCCAGTTTACTGTGTTTTGGAGGATCTTTTAATCTTTTAATCTTTTAATCTTTTAATCTTTGAATCTTTGAATCTTTGAATCTTTGAATCTTTTAACTCTGCAACGGATAAATCTACTAATTGCGCATGTTCGCCGTTAGTGGTGGGCGGTTGTCTATCTAGGCCGAAGGTTGTCTTGCTTTCTGGCTATGCGGAAATTAGATGATTCCTGCTTCCAAGCTAGCCGCTATTAATAAACCGAGATCTTCACATTGCGTAAGGAAGTCGGTTTTGAAATCACCTCTCAAAATAAGCGGTTCATGCACTAAGCGCCAACGCAAACCTGTTGTGATTGTTTCGAGTGCGCGGCGAGTACCCGTGCCATCATGTCCAGCGCGAATATATAAGGAAAAAGGCTTGCCTTGTGTCAGCTCTAGACAATCGTAGTAACATCGATCAAATACATCTTTGCTAAGGCCTGCCATATAACCAAGGTTTTCGGTGGTGCCAATAATAATGGCATCTGCTGCAATGATGTCGTCAGAAACAACATCGAGAGGCGCTTTCAATAGAGCATTTACACCGCTTACTTCTGGACTACACGCACCTGTCACGATCGCGTTTGCCAAGGCCAGAGTATTTTCAGATGGCACGTGTGCGATGATCAGTAGTGTTTTTGACATAGGCTAGTGGGGTCTCCGCTCAGCGACTAAGGCTTGACGGAGTGACGCGAAGCACTTCTTCGATCGTGGTCTCACCTGCTGCGACTTTATTTGCGCCACTTAAACGCAACGAGTGCATACCTTCTTTGATCGCCTGTTTACGCATGTCCAGTATGTTGGATTTCTCATGAATCATAGCTTTTAGGTTTTCGGAAAGGGGCATCACTTCGTATACGCCTGCTCGACCCCGATAGCCTGTATTTCGGCATTCAAGGCAGCCAACCGGGGCACAGCTTTTTGTAGGAAGCTTCGTTTTCCAAGGTGCGGTTAGTTGTTCCCAATCACTTGGGTCAATTGTATGGGGTGTTTTGCAGTTAGGGCATAGCGTGCGCACCAGTCGCTGGGCCATTACGCCTAATAATGTTGCGCGAATAAGATAGGGCGCAACGCCTAGTTCCATAAGTCGACTAATAGAACTGGGTGCATCGTTAGTATGCAGCGTGGATAATACTAAGTGACCCGTTAATGCCGCCTGTACTGCCATTTCTGCGGTTTCTAAATCGCGTATCTCACCGACCATTATAATGTCAGGGTCTTGTCGCATTAACGCTTTCAGGCCTTCAGAAAAGCTTAGGTCGATATTGTGCTGCACCTGCATTTGGTTAAAGGCTGGCTCAACCATTTCGATCGGGTCTTCTACGGTGCTGACATTTACCTCGGGCGTTGCGAGTGAGCGCAGGGTCGAGTAAAGGCTGGTAGTTTTACCTGAGCCTGTAGGGCCGGTGACCAAGATGATGCCGTAGGGCTGCTTGATCATGTCTTTCCAGCGCTTAAGGTCTTCGACTCCAAACCCTAGGTCCTCAAAGCTGCATTGCAGGACATCTGGATCGAATACCCGCATCACAAGTTTTTCGCCGAATGCTGTGGGTAGTGTCGATAAGCGTAGTTCGATCTCTTTGTCTAAGTGGTTCCTGGTTTTGATGCGTCCGTCTTGCGGTTTGCGTTTTTCGGCAACATTTAAGCGACCTAGAATTTTAAGTCTGCTGGTGACGGCTAAGCCCACTTTTGCTGGAAATTCATAAACTGGGTGCAAAATACCATCGATGCGAAAGCGCATGTGCATGATTTCGCGTCGAGGCTCAATGTGAATATCGCTGGCGCGTTGGTCAAAGGCATATTGCAGTAACCAGTCAACGATATTGATAATGTGCTGGTCATTGGCATCTGGGTTTGAGTTTTTTCCCAGTTCAAGCATTTGTTCGAAATTTTGGTTGTGCGCACTGGGGTCTGCGTCTAGTCCAGCCTTAGTGACTGATCTTGCCAACTCATAGAACTCGACGGTATACCGGCGAAGATCTTCTGGACTTGCGATCACGCGCTTAATATTCTTTTTTAACACGTGGCCTAGGTCTACTTCCCAAGTGTTAACGAAAGGCTGTGCACTCGCAATGACGACGTCGTCGCTGTTTACCTCAACGGCGAGAATTTGATGGCGCTGCGCGAAAGCAAAAGACATGACTTGCGCTGTTTTTAACGAATCGATCTTTAGCGGGTCGATGTTGTAAATTTCTTGTTCTGACCAAACGCTTAACCAGTCGAGAAGGTAGGGGATGTCTAACTTTTTTGGGGACGATTCACTGGAGTTTAAACCCGCCTCGGCTATGACTTCAATAGGATGCAAGGCTGCGTGCTTTGCACCTTTAGGGCTTTTGTTCAGTGTGTCGGTCTGTTCTTGCGTTAGCCGCCCATCCGCAACGAGTTGCGATACTGTTCGATTAAAATCTAAAACAAATGAAGGGGCGGCGCGTTGCAAGTTAATGTCCTCTTAGTTTTCATAATTTATTTCTGAGCCGTTTCTGGGCATGCCAGGCAATCAAGAGCACATGCTTAGCCTTGGTATTCACCGATAAAGGGATTTTCCTTGGGCTTTTTCCCATTTAACAAACATCATAGCGGATAAGAATAGAGTCGTTGTTAAAATCGTCAAAGCTATGTCCGCAAGGTTTTCGCCTTCCGACAGATACGCATCGACTATCGCGCGCGTAAAGTAGAAAAGTACGATAAAACACAACCAGATATACGAGCGAAGGCTGTTTTTGAGTAGGCCAGGCAAGACAATCAGTAACGGGACGAACTTAACTGCAAGTACTACCCAGACCGACACGGTTTCAGGCAAGTTGCTAGCGAAAGTCGTGTAGGCCAGTCCTGCTAAAAGGAAGAAGTAGCATATTTTGCTAACCAGAGCGGCGTTGGCACTTTTACTTGTGTAATCAGTCATTAGGGTTCTCTGTCTTTAGTTTTAAACCTAG